>JBCBNX010000001.1:438355-670614 GCA_039821555.1 Bacteroidota bacterium | reverse complement strand
CCGTAGATCGCCTATCTTGGAGGCCACGTCTCTTCTTCTACGCTATTCTGCTGCCATGTCCAAGCTCACCCCAGGCCGCGCTGTTGGCCTTTGGATCGCCTACGTTCTCATCTTCGCCATCGCCGGTGGCCTGGCGGCAGGGGTCCTCGCGCTCGTCTACGATGCTGTGATTGACAACTTTGACAATACGCTCTACGCCATCGTCTACGGCGTTACGGGATTCATGGCCTACCGCCTCGCTCGCAGCGTGATGGAGGACGGACGGTAAGGAATCGAAAAGCGCGGCAGAGCAGAGGCCCTACCGCGCTGAGTCCAGTGCAGCCGTCGTTTAGCGGTTGCGGCCGTACTGCTCGTGGCTGCTCACCCAGTCGTGCGACGAGATGGCACTCGCGAGGCTGATCTCGCCCGCGAGCACGACGCCCGCGACGATCTCGGCGAACTTGCGGGCCTTGTCGCGGCCCACGCAGCCCAGCATCTTGAGGCACTCCTGCTGCGTGGCGAGGCTCGTGCCACCACCGTACGTGGCGATGATGAGGCTCGGGATGGTGATCGACATGTAGAGGTCGTCGTCGGGCGTGTGCTCGGTATAGAGCAATGCCGCCGAGGACTCCGAGACATTCGCCACGTCCTGGCCAGTCGCGATAAACATCGCCGTGATGCCGTTGGGGGAGTGGAGGCCGTTGTTGTTCGCGCCCGACAGGATCGAGCCGATACTGCCCGCGACGCCCCAGTGGTAGTAGAGCTGCTTCGGCTCCACGCGCATGAGCTGACGCAGGACATCGCCCTTGATGGTGCATTCGGCGGTGACTCGCTTGCCGCGCGTCCGCATGATGTTGACCTGGCTCGCCTTCTTGTCCGTGGCGAAGTTGCTCTCCAGGTAGAAGCGGCGGATCTGGTCGTTGTTGTCCAGGATCCACGAGCACGCGGCGAAGGTTGCCCGGCCCACCATGTTCTGCCCGGCCGCGTCGCCTGTCGAGAAGTTGAAGCGGCAGAATGCGAACTTGTTGGAGAGGTACGTGTCGATGTAGAGCAGCTTGCCGACGGAGGTCGTGGCCTCGGCCTGCTCGGCGATGGTCTCGAAGTGGTCGTCGAGCCACGTGCGGAAGTCGCGGGCCTGGCGGGCGCTCTCGAACACGAAGACGGGCGCGCGCTGCATGCAGTCGTCTGAGACGGTGCAGGTGACGCCTCCGGAGTCGTTGAGCACCTTCATGCCACGGTTGTAGGACGCCACCAGGGTGCCCTCAGCCGTCGCCATCGGGACGATGAAGTCGCCCTTGGCGTACTCGCCGTGGACCGTCAGCGGCCCGGCGATGCCGAGCGGTACCTGCGCGTTGCCGATGAAGTGCTCGCAGTTGCCTGCGGTGATGTGCGGGTCGTAGCTGCACGTCCAGATGTGCTCGTACGTCTCGCCCGTGTACTCCTCAACGAACTTCTGGCGCGTCTGAATGGCCGACTCGGAGTAGTCATCGTCGCGGTCGCGTGGGACTTTCACGCGGTCCACGGGGACTTCCTTGATGGAGTCTTTCACCTTGAACGCGAGCCGCCCGAAGCCGTCGGCATCGAACGCGATCGAGAGGCGGTGCACGCCCTCGTCCAGCTTCACCCCGTCAGCTTCGATGTGGACGATTTTCTTGAGCGGGAAGACCAACGGGCTGGTGCTCGAAAGCTCGCTCGGCGCCATCGACGTGCCGTCATCGAGGGTGAGACGGAGGTTGTCCGTCGGCACTGGCTCGCCGTTGATCGAGACCTGATCGAGACCAACGAGCTGCACGTCGGAGAGGCGGTTCTTGAGGCTGAAGCGAACGCCGCCGTTGTGGTTCTGGAGGCTGCCAAAGGTGTAGAGCTGGCGGAGGACGAGCGACGGGATTTTCATGCGTGGATGAAGCTAGGTGGAGGCGGAAGCGCTACCGAAAACGTGTGAAGAAATATACGAGAGGCGAGGGGAGGGCGACGGGTTCGTTGTTGTGGCTGAGGAGAGTACGGCGAGAGCATACCCAATCACCGAAGAGTAGAAGCCAGCACCGGTTTGCGATTGGCTGCCCACCGGTGCTAGTGCCGGAAGTGCCGCTGGCCGGTAAACACCATCGTCATGTGGCGTGCGTTGGCGGCCTCTATGACCTCGGCGTCGCGCTTAGAGCCGCCAGGTTGTACGGCGGCCACGGCCCCAGCGTCGGCCGCAGCGAGCAGCCCGTCGGCGAACGGGAAGAACGCGTCGGAGGCGACCACGCAGCCTGCGAAGTTCAGGCTGGACTTCGCACCCTTCGCCACGGCGATTTCACTCGCGTCGATGCGGCTCATCTGCCCCGCGCCGATGCCCAACGTGGCTCCGTTGCGGGCATAGACGATGGCGTTCGACTTGACGTGCTTGCACACCTTCCAGGCGAAGGCGAGGTCGGCCCATTCGCGGTCGCTGGGCACGCGCTCGGTGGCCACGCTCCAATCGCTGCGAGCGCCAACGGCGGCATCGCGGCCCTGGACGAGCAGGCCCCCCACCACGGCGCGAATGTCGGCGACCTCGTCCTCACTGGCACGGGCCCGACGCTCGATGAGGCGGCGATTCTTTTTCTTCTGAAGGAAGCCGAACACGCCCTCCTCGAAGCCCGGTGCGATGATCAGTTCCGTAAACACCGCGTTGATGGCCTCGGCCGTCGCGAGGTCGAGGGGGCGGTTGACCACCACGATGCCCCCGAACGGGCTCTGGCGGTCGGTGGCAAACGCTTTGCGGTACGCCGCGTCCAGGGTATCGGCTTGCCCAACCCCGCACGGGTTGGTGTGCTTCAGAATCGCGACCGTCGGCACGTCGCCCTCGAACTCGTCGATGAGGCGCAGCGCGGCGTCGAGATCGAGCAGGTTGTTGAAAGAGAGGTCCTTGCCGTGGAGCTTCTCGTAAAACGGTGAGGCGTCGCCTACGAGCGCCGCGACTTGGTGCGGGTTCTCGCCGTAGCGGAGCGGCGCAATCGGGGCTTCGAGCAGGAGCGGCACCTCGTCGAGCAGGTCGATCAGCGCGTCGTCGGGTGCGTCCTCCACGTCTCGCTGCGCCGCGCCGAGGCTCGAGTGTTCGAAGTAGGTAGTAATGGCGGCGTCGTAGCCTGCCGTGTGAGCGAACGCGCAGTGGGCAAGGCGGCGGCGCGTCGCCATCGAGAGCGCGCCATCGTGCTCTTCGAGCTCGTCGGCGATGTAGTCGTAGTCGTCAGGGTCGGTGACCACGCCCACGAAAAAGAAGTTCTTGGCCGCAGCGCGCACCATCGTGGGCCCGCCGATGTCGATGTTTTCGACGGCGAAGGCATCCGTGATGTTGGGCTGAGCCACGGCCTCGCCGAAGGGGTAGAGGTTCACCACCACCAGGTCGATAGGAGGAATGCCGTGCTTCTCTAGCTGGGCGAGGTCGTCGGGGTCGGTACGGCGGTGGAGAATGCCGCCGTGCACCACAGGGTGGAGGGTCTTGACCCGCCCGTCGAGCATCTCCGGAGAGCCCGTCAGTTCGGTCACGTCCGTCACGGGCAGCCCTGCCTCCCGTAACACGCGAGCCGTGCCGCCTGTGGACACGAGTTCGACGCCGAGGGCCACGAGGCGTCGTCCGAATTCGGCGAGGCCAGCCTTGTCGCTCACAGAAAGGAGTGCCCGCCGAACGGGATAGTGGTCGGCGGGGGCGGGGAGGTCTTTGGTCTGGATCACGATGGTCGAGGTCAGGCGGCGAGGAGCGATTGGTGGAAGATCCGAAACCCTGGCTATCGCTTCCATCGCGGTGTGCCTCGTAGTTCAAGACTCAGCCCGCTTTCATTTCGACGCGGCGGCCGTCTACGACGAGGCGCCCTGAGGCAAGTAGCCGAAGCGCTTCAGGAAACAGACGATGCTCTGCTCGGAGCACCCGGGCGGCAAGCGACCGGGCCGTGTCACCAGGCTCTACCGGCACAGGCTCTTGCAGGATGATGGGCCCCGTGTCGTAGTCCTCATCGACGAAGTGGACGGTGGCGCCGGTCCACTTTGCTCCGTGGCCGAGTACAGCTTGGTGCACCCGCTGTCCGTACATACCGGGGCCGCCAAACGCGGGCAGCAACGAGGGATGGACGTTGAGCATCCGATGCCGGTACGTGCGGACGACGACGGAGGGGATCTGCTTCAGATAGCCCGCGAGCGCGATGGTATCGACGCGGTAGCCTCGAAGCACCTCCATCAGCGCCGCGCCAAACGTCCCGTTGGGCGCAGAACCGTCGTGAGCAGCGGAGAAGTCACGGGGACGGACGATGGCTGTTGGCAATCCATACCGCTCTGCACGTTCGAGCGCGCCGATTCCAGCCCTGTCCGCGATGACGACGGCAGGGGTAGCATGGAGCGATCCGTTCGCGATGGCGTCGAGGATGGCCTGCATGTTGGAGCCGCCGCCAGAGACGAAGAACGCGAGGCGCATGGTGAGTGGGCAGGCGAAGAGCAACAGCAAAAGGGTGGCACCGATGGTACCACCCTCTCACGGGAATCGCAGCAGGCGTAGCTGGACGGGCAGCCTAGTAGCGGCGGCGGCGCGCGTTTTTCGCTGCGGCCTTGCGTGCAAGGCGGCGCTCCTCGGATGGCTTCGTGAACGCCATCTTGCCGCGGTAGATGCGGAGGACGCGAGCACGGTTGACGGCGCGCTTGAAGCGGCGCAGCGCGCGGTCGATGCTCTCTTTATCTCGAACTTTGATGCCGACGGACAAGGATACCTCGTGTGTTGAAGCGGGGGGACATGGACAGCCACTCAAGCTAAAAAGAAGGCTGAGGGCTACCAAAGGACTGGTTTTAGAGATTGATGAATACCGAACGCGTCGATAAGGGTTCCTCAACGAGCGCATCGCTTCGAGTCTGGCAAGACGCCTTGCTCTTGACCGTTTCGATGGTTTGGTTAGGAGGAGCTCAGCCCGCATGCGCTGATTCGTAGGCCGGTGTACCTTGTGTACTCAATGGCCTTTCTGCTGACAGCTCGCCCACGCCGCCCATGTCGTTCCGCCTCGTGCTCGCCACTCGCAACTCAGGCAAAGTGCAAGAACTCCGTGCCAAGCTCGACGGCCTCGATGTCGAGATCGTGACCGTGGATGAGTTCGAGCACGTGCCAGAGGTCGACGAAGACCAAGACACCTTGGCTGGCAATGCCAAAAAGAAGGCGATGGCCGTGCACCAGGCAACCGGGCATCCCGCCCTTGCGGACGATACTGGCCTGGAAGTCTACATGCTCGACATGAAGCCCGGTGTCCATTCGGCACGGTACGCGGGTGACGCCAGCGATGATGCCGCCAACCGCGCGAAGCTGATCAGTGACCTCGACGGACAGGACGACCGGGCCGCACGCTTTCGCACCGTGCTTGCCTACGCAGACGAAGGGGTCGTTCGGCTCTTCGAGGGGAGCATCGAAGGGGCCATCGCCGAGGCCGAGCGCGGAAACGGGGGCTTCGGCTACGACGCGCTCTTCTTGCCCGAAGGGCACGACCATACGTTCGCGGAGATGGACGCAGCGACCAAAAACTCGATTTCGCATCGGGCGCAGGCCGTCGACAAGTTCGCGGGCTTCCTCCGCGTGCAGCGCAGTTAATGGTCGCCCTCGTCCAGCGTGTGAGTAGCGCGGCTGTCACAGTCGCGCAGGAGCAGGCCGGGGCGATCGATACGGGGCTGCTTGTCCTTCTCGGTGTACATCGCGCGGATACCCTCGCCGAAGCCACATGGCTCGCCAGAAAAGTGGCGTCGTTGCGGGTTTTTCCAGACGAGGGCGGCCAGATGAACCACTCCCTTCTGGATCGCATCGCCGCTGGCGAGTCGGCGGGTGCCCTGGTCGTCAGCCAGTTCACGCTCTACGGCTCCCTTAGGAAGGGGACGCGCCCCTCCTACAGCGAAGCCGCGAGGCCACACGTGGCAGAGCCGCTCTACGAGCAGTTCGTGGCGTTGCTGGAAGAGCAGCTTGGACAACGCGTGCCCACGGGCGTCTTCGGCGCGAAGATGGACGTCTCGTTGGTGAATGACGGGCCCGTCACCCTATGGCTCGAACGCCGTGCGCAGCCCGCGGCGTCCTAGACGCTACGGGCAACGCCGGCCTGTGAGATATTACAACCTCTCCCAACCGACGCTGCGACTCATGTCCCGCTTGCTCGCCTGCCTCCTTCTGCTCCTCAGCACTTCCGCGTGTAGCACGTCTGAGGCCCCGCCTAGCGGAAAGGCACCGCCCACGGACTATGTGCTCCACAATGCATCGATCTACACCGTCGATGCCGCGAAGCCGAACGCCGAGGCCCTCGCGGTCTCGAACGGTGCCATCGTGGGAGTCGGTGCAGCCGACAGCCTGCTTGCCGTCCATCCGGAATGGGCCCGTCTCGATGCGGGCGGGGCAACCGTCGTGCCCGGCCTCATCGATGCGCATGCGCACCTCATGGGTATGCTGTCGGGGGAAGGCCTGGGGCAACTGCTGCTCAACGTAAACTTGGCCGGTACGGCTTCAGTCGAGGAGATTGTTGATCGCCTAGTTAGTCATGCGACGACGTTGTCAGGGGAGGCCTGGCTCGTGGGGCGAGGCTGGGACCAAAACGACTGGGCGCCTGCGGACGATGGCTCGTACCCGTTCCCGACACGCGCAGACTTAGACGCGGCGTTCCCGAATCGCCCGGTGCTCCTCGAACGCATCGACGGGCATGCATACTGGGCGAACACGGCTGCGCTGCGAGAGGCGGGGATCGACCCCAACGCTCCGGCCCCCGCAAATCCGGAAGGGGGCGCCTATATCCGAGACCGAGACGGCTTGCCCACCGGGGTGACCATCGACAAGGCCGGGGAGGCGCTCCAGGCCGCGGTACCGCCGATCAGTGCTGAGATGAAGCGAGAAGCATTACGCCGCGCACTGGCCGAGACAGCGAAATATGGCCTCACGGGCATACACGAAGCGGGTACGTCGCTCGAAGCCTATCGCCTGTACGAGCAGGCTGTCAGAGACGGACAATTCGGTCTGCGGCTTTATGCCATGGCGAGCGGTGCGGGCGACGCGATGGCGTTTGCGTGCGACAACGAAGGGCGCGTGACCCATCCCAGTGGGCGTCTCCAGATGCGCAGCGTCAAACTCTACCTCGATGGCGCACTTGGGAGCCGCGGCGCCGCGCTCATCAAAGACTATTCAGACGACCCTGGCAACCGGGGCCTGCTGTTCCTCCAGCCTGAGGCGTTCGAGCCGATCGTCCGAGAGGCCATGGATTGTGGTCTACAGGTCAATACGCATGCCATCGGCGACCGCGCCAACCGCGTCGTGCTTGACGCCTACGAACAAGCCATGGCGTCTCAGTCCAGACAAGGCCCTGGCAACCAGGGGCGACACCGCATCGAGCACGCGCAGGTCGCGACGCCCGATGACCTCGACCGGCTTGTTGACCTCAGTGTGATCGCCTCGATGCAGCCCACCCATGCCACGAGCGACATGCCGTGGGCCGAAGACCGCGTCGGGCCGGTACGCATCCGTGGGGCTTACGCCTGGCGCACGATCGTGGATGCCGGTGGTCGCCTCGCGCTTGGAAGCGACTTCCCGGTCGAGCGGGTAGACCCGATTCTTGGGTTTTACGCGGCCGTCGCCCGACAGGACGCGGATGGGATGCCCGAAGGCGGATGGTACCCTGACCAGCGGCTCACTCGTGAGGAGGCTCTGCGAGGATTTACCCTCGATGCGGCGTACGCCGCGTTCATGGAGGACGAGGTCGGTAGTCTGGAGGTGGGCAAGCGTGCCGACTTCGTGCTGCTGAGCCAGGACCTCATGACCGTGCCAGTCGAAGACCTGCTGAGCACGCGGGTTCTCGCCACCTACCTCGATGGGGCTCGGATCTACAAAGCGGACGCGCCGTAGATTGAGCGGCGACCTCCCCAGCTGTAGCTCCCACCCGAATTCCCACCCGATGCCTGACTCCGACGCACCTACCCTAGGCCATGTGGATGGTCGTGCCCACATGGCTGATCTCAGCCTCCGTAGCGCCTCGGCGCGCACGGCCGTCGCCTCAGGACGCGTCCTGCTGGGCGAAGCCTCGTTCTCACAGATGCAAGCGGGCACCGTCAAGAAGGGCGATGTGCTCTCCGTAGCGCAGATTGCAGGCATCCTTGGGGCAAAGCGAACCAGTCAACTTATCCCCCTCTGCCACGACGTACTGCTCCAAAACGTCGACCTCGACCTGGACCTTGACGAGGAGCGGCGCAGCGTCGAGATCCGAGCGCTCACGAAGGCGCAGGGGCCAACCGGCGTCGAAATGGAGGCGCTCACCGCGGTCTCGGTGGCAGCCCTGACGGTCTACGACATGTGCAAGTCCATCGACCGCGAGATTCGCATCACCGACATCGGGCTCCTCGCCAAAACCGGCGGCCAAAGCGGCGCCTACCGACGTAGCTACTGACGCGTGATTCAGTCGTCCGGCGGTTCCGTTTTCCAGCGTACGCTGGCCGGTGAACCTAAGGATGCACCGATATACAGCAATACCGAACCACCCATCTCATGGACAACCTCCTCGGCGGCGCCAGCGCGATCCTCATTGTTGGGATCGTCCTCTTTATCCTGCTGCTGTTCTACTTCGTGCCCATCCGGCTTTGGATTGCGGCCATCACCTCAGGCGTGCGCGTCAAACTCTCCGACCTCATCGGGATGCGGCTGCGCAACGTGACACCCTCGGCGATCATCCTGCCGCTGATCTCGGCGCGAAAGGCCGGCATCGATGTGACGACGAGCCAGCTTGAAACGCACTACCTCGCAGGCGGCAACGTCCAACAGGTCGTCAACGCGCTCATCTCGGCGGATAAAGCCAACATCGACCTCTCGTTCCAGCAGGCCACTGCCATCGACCTGGCCGGGCGCGACGTGTTCGACGCCGTGCAGGTGTCGGTGAACCCGAAAGTGATTCAGACGCCGCCGGTATCCGCTATTGCAAAAGATGGCATCCAGCTTCGTGCCATCGCCCGCGTGACAGTGCGCGCCAACATCAACCAACTTGTCGGTGGTGCGGGTGAAGAGACCATCATCGCTCGTGTCGGTGAAGGCATCGTCTCGACGATCGGCTCGTCCGGTACCCACGCCGGTGTGCTCGAGAACCCGGACAACATCTCGAAGACCGTCCTCGCCAAGGGCCTCGACAGCGGGACAGCGTTTGAGATTCTCTCGATCGATATCGCCGACGTTGATGTGGGCGAGAACATCGGTGCCAAGCTCCAGACGGATCAGGCTGAAGCCGACCTCCAGGTTGCCCGCGCCAAGGCGGAAGAGCGCCGCGCGGCTGCCGTTGCGAAGGAGCAGGAGGAGCGCGCGAACCTCGTCGCCGCCGAAGCATCGATCCCGCAGGCCATCGCCGAGGCGTTCCGCTCGGGCAACCTCGGCGTGATGGACTACTACAACCTCCGCAACATCGAAGCCGATACGAAGATGCGCAACGCCATCGGTGGCGACGAGACGCCGAGCGACAGCGGGAAGATTTAAGCGTGGCCACCGACCTCGACCCGACCGCTCGGCTCAGCGTGTTTGCAGCGGCCTCCGCCCTAAGCACGACGCAGGACCTAGTCCGTCTCACGTTGCCGCACCTCACAAGTGCGGCACGGCCAGACCTCGTCGCTGAGGAAACGCTTGCCCTCGTAGCCACGGTGACTGCCCGCGCTGCAGAGGCGGGGCTCCGTGAAGCGCCAGAGGTGTTTACGGCAGTAGGACAGGCTCTCGTCGAGTTGCCTTTCCTCTACCACGACTACCTGCTCGGTGTGCAGCTCGTGGCGAGGGGGGAAGAGGGCGACGTAGATGTTGACCAGGAGGTGTACGCGCGTCTGGAACGAAAGGCAGCATTCTATGCCGTGCACTTTCCCCCAGGGCGTTTTCCTGGGCCACGATCGTTGGACGACAAGCTGCCCCTGTGGATGGGCCGGGTTTCGCCACCGAAGCTCCCTACGACTCCGCAGCAACGGTTGTCAGACTTGGACGCCTCCGGCTTGATGGCGACCCACACACGTCTCGTGCTCGCGTTCGCTCAGCGAATAGCTGCAGGCTAAGGCGTGGTGGTCTTCAATGGAGACACTCCCGCGACGAGCTATCGGACGCGTGGTGCATGATCAAACGTACTCACGCGTGCAAGCTAGTGCGGCAGCAGAAACGGTCGCTCCTGCTGCGACCAGCGGTTCAGCTGCCGCGGCTAGCGTCGCCCCGGTCGTCATCACATCATCGACGAGGAGCACGTGCATTCCGGATACAGATAGGCTCGGTGTGGTCGTAAAAGCGCCGTAGACGTTTGCCCACCGCGCTTGGTGATCCAGGTTGGTCTGCGACCGCGTTGAACGTGAGCGGCCCAGTAGACGCTCGTCTAGACATAGACCCCGAGCAGATGCAACGCCGCGAGCGAGGCAAGCACTCTGGTTATAGCCTCGCGCTAGGAGCCGCTGGCGGTGGAGCGGGACAGGCACGACCAAGTCAAAAGAACAGGCCGGCAGTGCTTCCGCTAGCCACCTGCCAAGGGCTTCGCCAAGCTGTGGACGGTTGCCGTACTTGAGTCTGTGCTGGAGGTGGGCAACGGTACTGTGCTCGTTGTACGTCCATAGTGCGACCACGTGTGCTAGTGGTACGTGAATAGGGAGTTTCTCAAACCGGCGGACGAGCGTTTGGGCGTCAGCAGACGGCACACGGCGGCGACAGGATGGGCACACTGGCGGAGCTGACCCTGCGTGACGCAATCGTTTCGAACACCCGAGGCAGACACGAGGAAAAGCCAAGTCTAGGAGCGCACGGGTCGGTTGGACCACCGTTCGGGAAAGAAGCGGGGGAACATGCATGGGTAAGAGAACAGCGTGGACAGTGCGCATCCTGTGACGGCCTAGCGTCTATCTTGCACGCACCGCCCTTCTAGACACTCGCTCGGTACCGTTCGTAACCGAAGCGCCCAGCCTTTCCCGATCTCTATGGCTACGAAACGCCGTGGCATGCTCATCAAGAACGTGAGCGATGCCCCGCTTACCATCGTCCTAACCTCACGTGCGCTCGAGATGACAGCCGGGGAGGAAATCCTCGTGACGGCTGCCGAGGTGCGCGACCCGATTCTGCGTGATCATATGCAGCGCAGGACCATCGCCATCGTGCGGCCGTCCACCGACGAGGAGAACGAGGGGTTGCTCGCGCGTCTCGCCGACGCAGACTAGCCCCGAAGGCCTTGCATCGCATGCAGATCCTCGCGCTGGAACCGTGGTTTGGCGGGTCGCACAAGCACTTCTTGCGCGACCTGATGCGGCATAGCCGCTTTTCGTGGACGCCGATCACCATGGCGGCGCGCTACTGGAAGTGGCGCATGCAGGGTGGAGCCGTGACACTCGCTCAGAAGGCCAACGACGCCGTCGACGCCGGGCTGCGTCCAGACGTGGTCTTTGCTTCGAGCATGGTCAACCTGCCTGCCTTCCTCGCGCTCACGCGACCTCGCTTCGATGCCATACCCGTGGTGCTCTTCTTCCACGAGAACCAGCTCACCTACCCCATCCGGCCCGCTGAAGATGGGGGTGGCGAGGAGCGCGACCTGACGTACGCGTACATCAACTACCTCTCTGCGCTTGCCGCCGACCGCGTCGTCTTCAACTCGCAGTTCCACCTCGACGAGTTCTTCGGCGCGCTGCCCCTACTGCTCTCGCGATTCCCGGACTTTACGCACCCTGGCACTCTCGCCGACATCCGTGCCAAGTCGATAGTGCTGCACCTTGGCCTCGATCTCGACGGCCATGACGCGCATCGTGTTGACAATGACGCTGCGGAGGTCCTCGCGCCGGGCCCGCCCGTGGTGCTGTGGAATCAGCGGTGGGAGTACGACAAGAACCCCGCTCAATTCTTCCGCACGATGAACCGCCTCGATGACGCGGGTGTGCGGTTCCGGCTCATCCTCGCGGGGAAGCACTACGAAGAGAAGCCGCCCGAATTCGAGCGCGCCTTCCAGCGCTATGCCGAGCGCATCCTGCACTATGGCTACGCCGAGGACTTTGCCGCCTACAGCCGACTCCTGCACCGCTCTGACGTTGTCGTCTCCACGGCGCGGCACGAGTTCTTCGGCATCGCTATGCTGGAGGCGATCCACTGCGGGTGCCATCCGGTGCTTCCCAATCGGCTTACCTATCCAGAGCTAATACCGGAGACGCTGCACCGCCCGCTTCTGCACGCGCCCGTACTCTACGAGGGCGAAGACGATCTCTTCACGTTGCTGAAAGGCATTCTCAGCGGACAGGACAAGCCGCTGCCAAACCCCGTCCTGCGTGGGATCTCGGACCACCTCAACTGGCCCGAGCAGGTCGCCCGCTACGACGACCTGCTCGACGCCTGTTTGAGCTGAGTCCTAGCATTGATACCGCGGGCTTACCCCGCGTGTAGTTCTTCTGGTAGTCTGGTAGAGGCCTCCTTGCTCGTCGAGGAGTACCAACCCCACCCTCCATTTTGTGGCGACAGCGAGGAGGCCTGAGGGTAACCAGCGCGTGCCACGCGCGCGGATGGCTGCCGCGGGTAGGTAGGCTGAGGCCCTGTTGTCGAACGACTCCATCGACGCTGCATCGATGCGCCAGAGCTGTTGCTCGGTCGCCACGAGAAGCGGACGCGCCGCATCCGACGTAGGGACCGAAACGATATAGGCATTGGGGCCCGGCAGCGGCGCTGGCGCTATTGACACCGGGCCGTCCACGCGTACTTCTGGCAGTCCGTGGGTAGGCTCGACGGGACAAAGCGTGTCCCCAACCAGCGCGGTGTGGAGTCCGTCTTCCACGGGCCACGACGGAAAGCGATCATCAATTGTCCCATCGAACCAGGACGGGACCGAGTGCCGTGACACTGACGGTGCCTCGGATGTGAATCAGTTGGTTGCCCAACCGGGCCCGCGCGTCTTCGGGTCGAGAGTCACGTCGCGAGACGTGCGCCAGCGCACCGAGCGAGTCTGCTGTGAAGTGGCCTAATTCGCCATCGGAGGTGACCAGAGGCGGCCTTGAGCATCCCGTGCGACGCTCTGTGTGCCGGACCGCACCCAGTACCGTCGCCGGCGGACGCGGTCGAACGAGAGGAGCCCTCGCAGTGCAGCGGCGTAGACCACGCCGACGTCGTCGCGCGTCAGGCCGCCGATCTGCGTGCCTGCGATGTTGTCGTCCTCGAAGGGGAGGACGAGCGGCATCCTTGCTTCCCCAGGAGGCGGCGTCTGGGGTAGTGTCTGGCTGAGCAGCACCGTTGGAAAGACCGAGGTCCCTACAACGGCGAGAAGGAGCCGAAGCGGGCAGGTCGAGCGCATGCCTGCAAGCTTGAGAGCGACACAATAAGCAACGCGTGTGTGAGGCTTTGCCGTAGAGTCAGTCGCGACGGCTCAGGCCCCAACCAAGCGCCACCAGGAATGCCGTCCCAGCTACCGCAATGGCTGGTTTTGAGAAGACGACGGCGCGCCAACTGGGTGCTGTGTTTGCGGGCATCGACGGGGCTTCATCGTAGGCGTGCACGCGCTCGATGGCCCCATCGGCCCCATGTACGACGATACGCCCTGGCGCCTCAAAACGAAGCAGCCGCTGTGCGGCCTCCACGGCCGCGGCCTGCGTTTCAACGACGCGGTGCGGAAACTCGACACCTTCTCGTTTGACGGCCCAACGGCCTTCGTTCGGGACGACGTGGTAGACGGTCTGAGTCATGGCTGGGTTGGCAGGTCGGGGAGGGAGGCTTGCACAAGAAACCACACCGCGTGGCCGACGCCAACTATCGGGGCTTCACGGTGGCAAAGCCGCCATCGACGGAGATGACTTGGCCTGTGATCCAGCCGCTCTTTTCTGCATCGAGAAGATGATGAATCATGGGCGCGACATCCTCAGGCTCGCCGATGCGCCCCAGTGGGTGCATGCTTGCCGACTGCTTCTCGGCTTGCTCAGACGCGGTGAGACGGGCCGCCATCGGGGTGCGGACGAGGCCCGGCGACACGGCATTGACACGAACGCCGCGGTGGGCATAGCTCGCCGCCGCCGCGCGCACGAGTGACGCCACGCCGCCCTTCGCGGCCGCAATCGCCTCGTGGTTTTGCAAGCCGTAGTGCGCCGCAATCGAGGACACGAGCACGATGGAGCCGCTCTTTTGCTTCTGCATCACCTTGGTGCAGGTCTTCACGACATAGAACGCCGAGTGTAGGTTGAGCTTGAGCGTCTCCTCGAACTCCTCCGCAGAGGTGAGGTGCGCGGGTTTCAGGATGATTGAGCCTACGCAGTTGGCGATCCCATCGAGGCGGCCATACTGGTCGAGTACGCTCTGGACGAAGCTCTCGACGCCCGTGAGTTGAGTCGCGTCGAGGGTGTAGGCAGCGGCGCCTGTTTCGCCAGCAAGATCGCGCAGCTTGTCGACGGAGCGGGCACCGAGCGCGAGACGGGCGCCGGTCGCCGCGAGAGAGCGGGTGAGGGCGGAGCCGATGCCACCGGTGGCACCAAGGATCGCGTAGACAGGGGTGTCAGCCATGAATAGAGAAAGGCAGAGGAGAAGGGAAGGCAAAGAAGGGAGCAAGCAAACGCGCCGCGCCGGAACGAGGTCCAGCGCGGCGCGCAGTCAGCGTGTGCCGAGATGGCACGGGCGAATTATTCGGCCGCGTCGCCGGCGGGCGGCATGAGCACAGCGTCGATGACGTGCACAACGCCGTTGGAGGCATCCACGTCGGCCGTGACGACCGTGGCGGTGTTGCCGCCTGCGTCCGTGACGGTCACCGTACCGTCGTCAGCCTTGGTGACGGTGATCGTGGCGCCGTTTACGGTTTCGAGCTCCAGCGTGCCGGAGATGCCTTCCGACATGGCCTCCATCGGAAGAACGTGATAGGTGAGGATGCCCGCGAGCATCTCACGGTTCTCGTCCATCATGACGCTGTCGAGCGTGCCTTCAGGAAGCGCACCGAAGGCCTCGTCGGTGGGAGCAAAGACGGTGAAGGGGCCGGCGCTGTTGAGCGTTTCAACGAGGCCTGCCTGCCCAACCGCGGCGGCGAGGGTGTTGAGGCCAGCCTCGCCAGCCAGGTCGACGATCGTGGAGCCCGACATCGTGTCGTCGTCGGTCATCTCGGTGTCGTCGGCCATGTCTTCGGCGGCCGGCTCGGGCGGATCACCGCAGGCAGCCAGGGACAGCGTACATGCAAACAGGAGTGCGTAAAAGGGGGTCTTCGACATAGGAAGTGTGAGTAGAGCGGAAGAGAGCGGGAAAGGCGAGAAGAATGCCGCGCTGGAGCGCGGCAATCGTGCTGGAGAATAGTCCACAGCCACCTATGAAAAATAGGCACGCGAGAAGAGAACCCATAAACGTCCAAAACGTTCTTGGAGAGAAAAGCATGATCGCCTGTTTTTTCCACCCTCCTCACGTTACCGTGCGCATCCAGGAACGAACTTTCTCACCTCGCGAAGTGGCCGATGCCCTGGGTCTCGGCGAGTCTACGCTGAAGCGCTGGATCGACAAGGGGCGTCTGCAGTCGTTGAGGACAGCCGGGGGACATCGCCGCGTACAGATTCGTGAGATTGTCCAGTTTGTGCGAAACGAACAACTGGAGGTGCTCAAACCAGAAGCACTGGGGCTCACTGAGGCGCTCGGGGGTAGCCTGCCCGGCCGCGAAGTCCCGCTCAATGCCGACCGTCTGTACAACATGCTCACCTCCGGCGAAGCCCAACAGGCACGCAGTCTGCTTGTCGCCGCCTACCTCCGTGGCGCTTCGTTGGCTGCCCTGTGCGACACTCCTGTTCGCGAAGCCCTGAATCGAATCGGCATGCTATGGAACGATGCATCCGTCGAAGGTCGAGCGCGAAACGAAGCGCGCGGCATTTTCATCGAGCACCAGGCGACAGACCTTGTGGCCCAAGCGTTTGGCCAGATCCGTTCCCTCATGCCAGACGCTCTAGAAGGCGCGCCCGTGGCATTGGGTGGCGCACCAGCAAGTGACCCGTATCTACTGCCCTCCCAGATGGCTGCGGCAGTGTTGTCCGATCTGGGCTATCAGGTTATAAACCTTGGAGCGGATACGCCAGCGCGGTCGCTTGTGGAAGCTGCGCGCATGCATGAGCCGAAGTTGGTGTGGCTCTCGATATCCACGCCGGTACCGTCGGCAGACCTCAAAGCAGAAGTGCGTGCACTCCTATCGGCGCTCCCGGTGGGGACTAGCGTGATCGCGGGCGGGCGTTCTCGCGACGGTCTACACGAGTTGGAGGCCGAGTCGCCTCATTTTTACGTTCGCAACTCGATGACCGACCTCGCCGAAGTAGCGCGCACGCTGCTTGAATCTGAGGAGATTTAGGGGCCCTCTTCACCTGTCTGGAGCGCCCGTTCGCCATGGCGGCGAACCCCCTTGCCGTGCCGTTGCGCATAGAGGTCTTCGCCTGCCCGTAGTCGCTTGATCGCCGTCGCATAGACGAAGAAGACGAGTACGCCGCCTACACCGATGGTGAGCGCGAGGGGGATCCAGAAGGAGACATCGAACCCGACAGCCTCGTCGAGCCAGCCAGGTCGCTCAGTGCGCACGTCTGGATTCCGCGCAGCCTTATCGACCACCCAGACGAGCATGCCCCCGCCGATTACGACGAGCATCGCCACAGATCCAACTAGAAGCCGGATACCCCAGCGTGCGGCGTCGGTGAGGGAGCCAGTGGGTGCAGAGTCGGTCATGGTGCAGCGGAAATGGGCGGGGCGACGGGACGGACGGGGATGCCACGAGCAGCGAGGTGGGATTTCGCCTCGTCGATTGAAAACGTGCGGAAATGGAAGATGGAGGCAGCGAGGACAGCGTCGGCCACGGCGAGACCTTCGGCGAGGTGCTCCAACGTGCCCGCACCGCCCGAGGCAATGACAGGGATGGAGACGCGGGTGCTGATCTCGCGCAGGAGTGCGCGGTCGTAGCCGTCTTTCGTACCGTCGCGGTCCATGCTCGTCACGAGCAACTCGCCTGCGCCACGTCGCTCGACCTCCACGGCCCAGGCGACGGCGTCTTTCCCAATGGGCTTGCGTCCTCCATGCGTGAACACTTCCCAGCCGGAATCGGTGGCGCCTGTGCGCTTCGCGTCGATGGCCACAACGATGCACTGCGCGCCAAACGCCGAGGCGCCGCGGGTGATGAGTTCCGGGTCGCGAAGGGCCGCCGAATTGATCGACACCTTATCCGCACCGGCAGCAAGCATGGCGCGCATGTCGTCCACGGTGCGGATGCCGCCGCCAACGGTCAACGGGATAAATACCTGGTCGGCAGTGCGGCGCACGACGTCATGCATCGTGTCGCGACCCTCGTGAGTCGCGGTGATATCCAGGAAGACGAGTTCGTCGGCGCCGGCGGCGTCGTAGAACCGGGCTTGCTCCACCGGGTCGCCCGCGTCGACGAGATCGACGAACTGGACGCCCTTCACGACACGGCCGTCGTGGACGTCGAGGCACGGGATGATGCGCTTGGTCAGCATTCGTCGGTGGGAATTGCTTTGAGCTTGGCTGTCGAAAACGTGTCGAGGTCGACGCCGTCTTTTTCGTTCCAGCACCAGAAGCGCTGACAGGGGAACGCGTTCTCGTAGAGCGCACGCCCGACGATGACCGAGTCGACGCCGAAGGGTTCGAGGGCTTGCAGGCCCAGCAGGTCGTGGTAGCCACCCACGCCGCCCGAGGCGGTGATCCGGCAGCGCGAGAGCTGTTGTCCCAGCGACCGATAGGCGTCGAGGTTGGGCCCTTTCATCATGCCGTCGCGAGCAATGTCCGTGTAGACGATGCGCCGGACGCCACGCTTCTCCATGTCGAGCGCAAACGCAACGGCGTCGAGGCCGCTGCCCTCCTCCCAACCAGCAATGCGCACCTCGCCGTCCTTCGCGTCGAGGCCGACGACGATCCGCCCACATCCATGCTTGTCGATGGCCTCCGAGACGAGGTCGGGATTCTTGGCGGCGGCCGTACCGAGGATGACCCGATACACCCCGCGTTCGAGCATCGCGTCGATATCGGAAAGCGATCGGATGCCGCCGCCTACCTGGACGGGGATGTCGAGGGCCGCAGCAATGCGCCCGATAGTCGTGACGTTGTCGTCCTCGGCGTCCTCGCCGTGGCGCGCACGCGCTGCATCGAGGTCTACGAGGTGCAGGACACGGGCATTCTGGACGCGCCACAGCTTCGCCATCGCGACGGGGTCGTCGAAGTAGATCGTCTCGTCTTCGTATCGACCTTGGCGGAGGCGCACGCAGCGTCCTCCTCGCAGATCGATGGCCGGGATGATGAGCATGGGTGGAGAGGCTAGGCGACGGGGGCGGGTTCTAGCGTGGCGAAGCGGTCCAGCAGATGCAGCCCGGCCCGCTGGCTCTTTTCGGGGTGGAACTGGACGCCCATGACGTGACCTCGCTGGACGACGGCGGGAAACGCTGCGCCGTAGTGCGTCCAACCGAGCACGTCGGCCGGTTCGGATGGCGCCGCGTGGAAAGAGTGCACGAAGTAGAAGTAGGAGTCGGCGTCGGAGCCGGAAAGGGGGCGTCCGTCCTCGCCCTCAAGCAGGGGGTGGGACCGTGCGGGGCGCAGCGCGTTCCAGCCCATGTGCGGGACCTTCAAGGCCTGGCCGTTCTCGGTAGCATTCGGGAAACGCACCACACGGCCGGGTAGGAAGCCGAAGCCCTGGTGTTCGCCGAGCTCTTCGCTGGCCTCGAAGAGCAATTGCATGCCGACGCAGACGCCGAGCAGGGGCGTCCCAGCAGCAACGGCGGCTCCGATCGGGGTCCAGAGGCTGCGGCGGCGGATCTCGTCGGCGCACGCACCGAACGCGCCCACGCCAGGAAGCACAATCCGCTCAGCACGCGCTACGAGAGCAGGGTCGTCTGACCGCACTGGATTGTGGCCAGCAGCCAGAAACGCCTTTTCTAACGAGCGGACGTTGCCGATGCCGTAGTCGAGGAGGAGAAGCATGAAGCAAAAGGGTCAAGAGGCCTTCGATAAAGCCGCCCGCGCAGGGAGGTTTCGGAAGAGCCGATGGATCAGACCGCAGGGACGGGCTCGGCGCTATCTTTATTGGTTTCCCACCCGCTCGCATGAGACATCTCCCCAACGCGCTTACCATCGGCCGGATCGTCGTCACGCCGATTTGCCTCTGGCTCTTGTGGAAGGGCGGCTTTGCAAACCAGTTTTGGGGCGCGACGCTGTTCATCCTCGCGGCCATCACCGACTACTACGACGGCAAGCTCGCGCGCGATCTCGGCGTGCGTTCTCGGCTCGGCCAATTCCTCGACCCGCTCGCGGACAAGATTCTGGTGCTGGGCGGGTTTTTCGTGTTCCCCTTCATCGAGCCGATCAACACGGGGCTGTTCGCTGCCGGCGCGTGGCTCGCGTGGCTCGCCATCGTCGCGGTCGCCGTGCGAGACTTCGCTGTGACGGCGCTTCGCAGCTACGAAGAGAAGCAGGGGCGCACGCTCAAGACGCTCAAGTCGGCGAAAGCGAAGACGGCGTGGCAGCTCACGTTTTTGATCTCGCTCCAGGTCTTCCTCGTGTTCTCGAAGGTCGAAGAGGTCGCACCTGGGAGCTTCTGGACGGCGTTCTCTAGCTTCTTCCGCGCGCTGCTCGAAAGCCCCTTTTCGCTCGTCTTTCTATGGGTCACGGCCATGATCACCGTCTGGACGGGGGCGCAGTACTTCCTCCACCGCGAACAAGAAGCGATCTGACCTGGTAGCGATGCTGTCCCTTTTGCTCGCTCGTCCCACCCCGCTTTCGCGAACCGCGCATGTCCAACCGCGACCGAGAACTTACTCGTACCCTGGCCGCTGACCTCTTGCGCATTGGGGCCGTGGCACTCCGCCCCAACGAGCCGTTTACCTGGGCGTCGGGACGCAAGGCCCCCGTCTACTGTGACAACCGCCTGACGCTGTCCTACCCCGATGTGCGGTTGATGATTACGGAGGGCTTGCTCGCTCACACCGAGGCCAATTTCTACGAGGCCGTGGACGTAATCGCTGGCACCGCGACTGCCGGGATTCCCCAGGCCGCACTGCTCGCGGAGCGGCTCGATTTGCCAATGGCCTACGTGCGTGGACAGGCAAAAGGACACGGCAAAGAAAACCGCATCGAGGGGCGCATCGAGCCCGGACAACGGGTGATCGTCATCGAAGACTTGATCTCGACCGGCGGGTCGAGCTTGTCCGCCGCCGAGGCGGTCCGCGGCGCTGGGGCCGAGCCCGTTGCCGTGTTCTCGATCTTCACCTACGGCTTCGAGGTGGCCCAGAGGGCGTTCGACGCGGCCGGCATCCGGCTCGTCACGCTCACTGACTTCGACACGCTCATCGGGGTAGCCGTCGAGACGGGGTCGCTCACCGACGAGGAGGTGCTGATCTTGCTGAACTGGCGCGCTGATGCGGCGGCCTGGAGCCGCGTCCACGGCGGAGCCTAGCGCCCGAACACGTTGTTGAAGCGTTGCTCGACCCCCTGCATGCACCCGTGCGTGTGCATCTCGATGCCATTGCTGGTGAAGTGCAGGTGGTGGCTCGTGGCGTAGAGCGTCACCTCGTCCACAGGTACGGCGGGGTCGATGGCTAAGCGCATGTCGTCGGGGTCTGCGTCGCGGTCGAAGCGAACGATACCGTCAACGATAGTGTGCGTCGGGATCGCATAGACGCTGAGTGGGTGGCCGTCGAAAAGCGTCAGGTCGGCGTCCTTGCCGACTTCGATGGAGCCCACGCGGTCGTCGATGCCAAGCTGCCAGGCGGGATTGATCGTGATGAGCGCAAGCGCCTCGTCGTCCGTCAGTCCCCCGTAGCGCTGCGCCTTGGCCGCCTCGTGGTAGAGATGCCGGATGAGCTCGCGCGAGTCGGAGTTGATCGACGTGCGGACGCCGTTGCGGGTGAGCACGGCAGCGTTGTAGGCGGTGGAGTAGTAGACCTCGAACTTGTAGGCATACCAATCCGAAAAAATAGAGGCGCCTGCGCCGAACTCAGCAAGTTCGGGAGCGACCTTGAAGCCCTCGTTGACGTGCTGGAACGTGATCCGGTCCACGCCGAAATCGGCGAGCACATCCATGAGCATCAGGATCTCGTCAGCGCGGTAGCTGTGCGTGTGGATCAGGATGTCGCTCGCAAGGACGCCGGCGAGCGCTTCGAGCCGGTCGTCGAAAGGGACGAGCGTTGTGGGTGTTCCTTCTTCGACGGACGCGAGATACGCGGCGCGCGCCTCGGCGTAGCGCTCCGCCTCGGAGAATGCGCTCCGGAAGACCTGCTCGACGCCCATGCGGCTGAGTGGTCGGATGTCGTTGCCCCGACCGTGCACCCGGATCGGGTTTTCGCCGAGGGCAAACTTGATTGTGGGCGGCGCTCCTTCCATCTTGAGCGCCTCGGGGTCAAAAGTGCCCCAGCGGTGCTTGAGCGTCTCGTTCTGCCCCCCGATCACGTTGGCGGAACCGTGCATCGCGTGGCTGACCGTGACGCCACCTGCAAGGGCCCGGTAGATGCCTAGATCGAGCGGGTTGACGACGTCGCCCACGTCCACTTCTGCCGTGACCGGAGCTGTCCATTCGTTCACTGACGAGATGCCGAGGTGAGAGTGCGCGTCGATGATCCCGGGCATAAGGAACTGTCCTGCCGCGTCGATCACGCGCACGCCGCGTGGTGCGTCGAGGTCCGTCCCGAGCTCAGCGATGACGCCCTCGCGCACCAAGACATCGGCGTCTTCTACCGTGCCATTCGTAACGGTGAGCACCGTCGCGTTGCGGATGAGCACGTCGCCCCGTGCGTCGGGCGGCGGCAGCACAGACTGGCCGAATACAGGGGCGCCGAAGGAACAGAGGAGCAGAGAGAAGAGCAGGCGCATCGGGTCAGGCCGTGTGGTTCAATCAATGGCGAGGGACCAGGAACGAGGGGGCGGACGAGGGGTCACCCGGGCCGCCGTGTCGCTTCGATGGGGATCGTGAAGTCGCCGCCTGCGAGTTCGAGGGTGCCCGTGAAGGTGTCGCCTTCAATGAGGCCGCTGCCGGTGATGCGCCCCATGCCCTCGGCGGAGAACACCATCGTGAGGACGTTGCCCTCCAGCGACACCGTGTCGAGCGTGACGGTACCGAGTTGGTCGGTGGTGATCGAGCCGGTGAGGTTGTCGGCCTCGCCCTCAAGCGTGAAGGTGCCGGAGGAGGTTTGGCCGGAGACGTCGGCGGTGTAGTCCCACGTCCCAATGGCTTCAACGACGGCGTCGGGGTCGGCGCCCTCGGGCGGCGCCTCCGTGGCGAGTTCGAACTTGTGCCCGTCCACGAACACCATCTGCACCGTACTCTCCGCGTCGAAATAGGAGCCGTCGGTGACGACGAGGTTGGCCATCTTGCCTGCCTCCACGGTTCCCATCGTCGCGCCGAGATCTAGCAGTGCAGCCGCGTCCGTGGTAAGGGCAGCGAGCGCGGCGTCTTCAGGTAGCCCTGCATCGATCAGGCGCCGGAGGTTGCCGTGTATCTCGCCAGGCTTCATGTCGAAGAGGGCAAACGCAAAAGCGACGCCGAGACTGTCAAGAACGCGGGCACCGCTCTCAACGCGCTCCAGCGCTGCGCGACGTTTGGACTGGAGCGTTGCGGTTTCGGCGTCGAGACTCTCGTACGAAAACGTCCGGGTGGCGTCGTGGGGCGGCTCGCTTGCTGTTGAGTCGGCGTCCTCGTCCTCCAGGGCGTCAGGCAGGTCGAGCGACAACAGAAGTGGGCGGCCCTCTTCAGCCATCCGGTCTGCGAGCGCCGTCGGGTTGGCGAGCCCAGCAAGAAGCACGCTGGCGCCGGTGTCTTGCGACAGCTTGAGCGCCCGGAAAGCTTCGTTGGAGTCGTCCACGACGAAGAGGACCGGCTGGTCGCCGCGCACCGTCGTGGCGAGCGCATCGAGGACGGGGTCGTAGCCGACGCGGCCTCGTCCTGCCGGCTCTTCCGCGTACGAAGCGGCCGCTTCGCCCAGGTCGCTGGCCTGCTGCATCACCTCACGAATGCGAGCGATGATCGCCATCGGTGTGGCAGGGTAGGCGCCGGGTGCCGTGTCGAACTGCGCCAGCTGGGCCACGTCGCCGCGCAGCACCATGGCTTCCGGGGTGTCACCTGCGAGCAAGACCAGCGCCGTCCTGCCCGCTAGGAACCCATCGCGGGGGGCAACGTGCGCCGCCGTGAATCCGAGCTCTCGCAGTTGGGTGATCCGGCCGTCGTTGACCTTCAGGAGTGCCCGTACGTCCCGGTCTGGCGTGAGCCCGGCGACTGCCCGTGGCGGCTCGTCCGGGTTGTCGATGTCAGGCCGCTCGGCCTCGGGTTTCGCCACACCCGCGTAGCCCAGCGCATCAATGAAGCCTGCGTAGACCGTGAGGGAGTCGGCTTCGATGACCTCCGCGTCGAAGGGGATGGTGACGTTGCTGCCGACGGCTTCGATGAGCCCATCGCGGATCACGACCGTGGCGTTGTCCAACACCTGTCCGGGTGCCTGCACAACACGGGCATTGAACAGCGCAAACGTCCGCGTGACGGGGCGGAGCGGGGTCTCCTCGGTGACGGCACGCTGGGCGGTCGCAGGGACCGAGGTGCAGAGCACGAGGAGCAGGAGAGACAGGCGACGCATTGAAGAGCGGGCGGTCACACAGAAAAGTCGTCCAAGATAGCGATCAGTCTTACCCCCGGCCTTTCGTGTGCGCACGCCCCGGACCGATCTTGCCCCACACCGCTTCACCAATCACCTCGTCTGGGTATGGGCCGCACCGTTTTCGTTACCGGAGGCACGGGCTTCGTCGGCAGTCACCTTGTTGAAGAACTGCTCGGACGAGGGGCAGACGAAGTGCGTTGTCTCGTCCGCTCGCGCGCCAAGTGGCTGGACGGACTCCCCGTACGACACATCCGTGGGGGCTTGCACGACCTCGGCGCCTTGCTTGACGGCGTACAGAGCGCCGAGGAGGTCTACCACGTCGCCGGGCTCACGCGTGCGCCCAACCAGGAAGCCCTCGACAAGGCCAACGTGGCGGGCACGCTGAACGTCCTCGAAGCCGTGCGACAGGCTGCGCCGCGCGTGAAGCGTGTCGTGATCGTGAGCAGCCTCGCGGCGGTCGGCCCGAGCGCGGTGCATGAGGGAATGGCCCAGCCCCTCGATGAAGCCGCACCGCTCTCGCCAATCTCGATGTACGGCCGCAGCAAGGCGACGATGGAGTGGGCCGTCGAGAACTGGCGCGCGAAGCACCCAGACGCCCCAGCGATCACGGTCGTGCGCCCGCCAGCGGTGTACGGACCTCGGGAGGCTGACATCTTCACCATGATCCAGACGGCAAACCGCGGCGTGTTTCCCATCGTCGGGGATGGCGAGGCGCCCGCGTTGTCCCTCGTGCAGGTCCGCGACCTCGTCCGAGGCATCGCAGACTTGGCGGAGTCGCCCCTCGCGCAAGGGGAGACGTACTTCGTTGGGAGCGAGGTCGCCTACTCGTGGAGCGAGATTCGCGACGCGGTCGTCGGTGCCCTCGGAAAGCGGGCCGTGACGCTCAACGTGCCGACCAAGTTGGTAGCGGGCGTGGGTGCGGTCGTCGAGAAGGTGGCAGGGGTGTTCGGGCACTATCCGCCGCTCAACCGAGAGAAGGCCGAGGAGGCGCGTCACGCCTGGATCTGCTCCGTCGACAAAGCCAAGCGGCACGTGGGCTATGCCCAGCAGGTCGGGCTCGATGCAGGCATGCGAGAAACCGTCGCCTGGTATCGGTCGGAAGGCTGGTTGTAGGCGCGCGGTCGGTGCTCAGCCACCGGCTGTGGAGAAGGCGGCCAGCGCTTCGGGTGGGTAGAGGGCGACGAGATAGCCGGTCTTTAGGCGCACAGCGGGGGCCTCGATCACCGCGATCGTACCCGGGCGCATGGCGACGTGGCTGTGAGTGAGGAGGCGCACGAGTTCGCCGAAGGCAGGTTGGTGCCCAATCACCATCCACGCGTCCGGCCGGTTGTAGATGTCCCACACCATCTCCAAGTCCGAGATGCCGCAATGCGGGTGGATGAGCGTGGTCACCTCAGGCGTGAGGCTCAGCGCATCGCCCATAATCGCTCCCGTCTGTTTCGCGCGGGTGTAGTTACTGGTGAGCAACGCAGACGGTGGGGCGTCCGCGACCGTGCTCGCAAACGCGGGCGCGAGACGCCCGACGAGGGCCGCACCGTGGTCGGACAGCGGGCGGGCGGGATCTCCGTCGGGGTGCATCGCTACGGCCGGACCGTGGCGCATGAGGTAGAGGCGCATGGGAACGAGAGGCTCAATGGGATGCCCAGAAACTACGGGTCCCACGAACACGCCCCGCCATCCCAGACGAACCGGAACGGCGGGGCAGCGCGCGGAGGGGGTGCGCTGGGGTGCTCCTGAGCACTAGCGACGCACGCCGCGGGTGACGTTCCAGGCATCGGGCCAGTCGCTCGTTCCAGAGGCGAAGCGGACCATCAGGATCGGGCCGGAGCCGCGCGGATTGAGGTCGCTGTCGGCGTTGAGCGTCGGCGCGAGGTCGATGTCGGCGGTCGTGAAGCCGGGTGGCAGCGTCACCTTGACGAGCATGCGTGGGCTCAGGCCGAGGTCCGTGCGCGTGCGGCGGTAGTCGTTGATCGAGTAGAAGCCCTTCTCGATGCCGTTGCCTGCGTTCGAGCCCCAGTAGACGACGTAGCCGTAGTTCGTGGCTGGGCTGTCGAAGTGCGACTGGACGAGGTTGGCGATGTCGGCGGTGCCCGACCAGTCCATGCTGTTGAGCGTGAGGCCGAAGCCGCTGCTGCCCGAGGTCGAACGGTTGGGCTGGCTGTTGTAGGTGATCTCCAGCGGCTTCCACGGGGCACCGGCGAGCGTCACGGGGATCGTGATGTCGTCCGACTGGCCGTCTTCGTTCTGGCCGCCGTGGTACATCTCGAAGTAGGCCTCGTCCACTGTTGAGCCTTCCGGGAGCGCGGGCAGTCCGAAGTGGACGTACGAGCGTTTGATGCCGACGCCGTTGAACGAGACGGAGAGGCCGCCCTGGGTGCCGTAGTTGTTATCGGCTTCGGGGCAGCCTGGCACCGTGAGGGGTCCGCAGGAGACCGTCGCGTCCATGTCGGCGCCGATCCACATGTAGACGGTGCCCGTGGCGAGCGGCACCTCAATCTCGTCGATTTCCTCTTCGAGCTGTTCGATGAGGTCGCAGCCGGTGAGGGCGGGTAGGAGGACGAGGCCGAGAGCGAGGGCGAAGCGGAGCGAGAAGCTGAAGGAGGTACGCATGGGTCCGAACGGGTGGAAGGAGGGGACTCCCCGGGCCGGTCGGTCCGGCGTTGCTGCGAGCAGCGGTGGGAGGCGCGTCTATCCATCCCCGTGCACCCAGCGCGCGATAGTGATCACGCCCGCCGGAAAAAAGTGAGAGTTCACCCGTCTTGCGTCGACCTCATCCTATGGCTATTGTCATCCTGAGCGGAGCCGGAACGGCGTAGTCGAAGGATCTATGGATCAGCATTCAAGCTCTGCTCATGGCTAGGAGATTGACAGAGATCCTTCGACTCGCGCTGCTCGCTCAGGATGACAGCATGAAGGACCCGCACCGCGCCGACCTCACCGCGCTGCTCCACGACGTGGTCGGCGGGAGCAAGACGGCCGTGAACCACCTCCTGCCGCTCGTCTACGGCGAACTGCGCCAACTCGCGCACGGCAAGCTGCGCTTCGAGCGGCGCGACCACACGCTGCAGACGACGGCGCTTGTGCACGAGGCCTACCTCAAGCTCATCGACCAGCGCAACGTGGCCTGGGAGAGCCGCGCCCACTTCTTCGCGATTGCCGCGACGGCCATGCGGCGCGTGCTCGCCGAGTATGCCCGCGCCCGCAACGCCGAGAAGCGCGGCGGCGGCAACCGCCCGCTCCCGCTCGACGAACTCCGCGATGGCGTGGGCCTCTCCGACGACCAGGCTGCCGAGATCCTCGGCCTCGACGAGGCGCTTACACTGCTGGCCGCGTTCAACCCGCGAGGCGCGCAGGTGGTGGAGATGCGCTACTTCGTGGGGCTGACGCACGAAGAAATCGCGTCCGTCCTCGACGTGTCCGTGCCGACCGTCCGCCGCGCCTGGTCCGCTGCTCGCGCCTGGCTTCGGGACGAGGTGTGAATGGCCTTCAGTTGATAGAAGAGCCTCTAATGTACGTTAGAATATATGCCTGGGGAATGTTGGAGTACTTGCTAACGTAGGAAGGAACCCTATGGGTACTTGAGGGTTTGTACTACGTTAGGGGACGCCTGTGATGCGTAGCAACTGTACCACTCACCTCACTGTTTCACTCCACCTGGGATATGATGTACTACACTAGCAGCATTCTGATCAGCATCTTAACATCGCACAAGATCTCCGTGAAATCAATTAATGTAATATTATTTGGTTGCTTTTTATTCGCATCAGTTCAATTTAAAACGGCAGGCGCTCAGCAATTATCATTAGTGGTGCTGCAGGATGGTTCTGAGTCAGAGGTTCCATTTTATGAAGACGGTGGGGGCAACTTATATGCTGAAATGGTAAGAGTAAATTTCAATGCATATGTGTTCGGCTCACAACCTGGTCAGAAGTCTCTAAATGGGCAGAGTATACAGCCAGGATTTCCAGCGGTTTCATCGCTACTAAATCAGCTTGATTCTTCATATGGTATAGTCGCTATGGAAAAAACTTCTCCGAGCGCTCAGTGGGGAAGTAACTTCCGAACGCACTTGAAGACGGGTAATCAAGTTTTGGTTACCGAGAGGTCGCAGCTTATCGAATTCTATTTTGCTTCACCCGTACCACTCTCTCAAACTGTTCAGGATTTTGAAGCTCTTCCCGAAGTTGATTATGCAGAGTATCCATCTGCTCTAAGGTATGCTAGTTCACCTAGTGATGGGCAATATGGTGACCAGTGGAACCTCCAGGCGATAGATGCAGAAAAAGCGTGGGAAATTACACGTGGTGGGTTTTTGGGTAATAAGGTAGGAATTGCTGTACTAGATAGCTTTAATTGCAATCCTTTGAATAGCCCTCTATTTACTGATATCCACGATGATCTTAGGGATGTGCTAACTCTGGTAAGCTGTAGAAGTGGTATTAGGGGATTTAGTCATGGTGGTAGAGTGTCTGGAATAGCAGGCGGAAAAACTGATAATGGGCTTTATCATGCTAGCCTAGGGTGGGACGTAGAGTTATATGGATTTGAAAATAACTTCACTGGTTTTGAAGAGCTGTTAACATCTCTGTATGATCCTAGTAGTCCTGCTTACTCAAACGTCGATGTGGTAAACATCAGTTGGCTTCTTACAGATACTGATAACGATCCGGATGAAGAGTATGAGGGAGGGAGAACGGCTCGCTCATATGTACGTGATTTTATATCAATAGGATTGCATGTTATTGCTGCTGCTGGAAATAGAAATGATGGAATTTTTTCGTATACGCCACCAGCGTACCCAGCGGCTTTGTACTACGACGATATTGATGATGGGAGTGGTAATATATACGAGGCTCAAGTGATAGCAGTATCTGCGGTAGATGTCAATGATGAGTTCTTGGATGGGTATGTTTTTAGTCCAGGAATTAATCCTTTTAGTGACTCCGAGCAATCATATATAGATGTAACTGCACCGGGTGGCAATGTCCCAGTTCTGGCATCGACAAGAATTTCAAATGGGCCTATAGTCTATTGGGATCATTCGACACGTTCTTCGACTGGGACGTCTTTTGCGACGCCAATGGTATCTAGTTTGGCATCTCTAATACTTTCAATTAATCCAGATATTAGGACGGATCAGCTGTATGAAGCCATTACAAGAGGTGCAGAGAAAGTTGACGAGATAGATCATCCGTTTTCGGTAATTGTAAATCCTACAACGAATGAGAGCATAGAGTGGAATCAGTATGTCGGATATGGCAGAATAAACGCATATAAATCTCTAGAATATACAATTGAGCAGTATGGTGGTACGTTCTCACAGAATGTGACGGTTCCCCAGGGGGAAACATG
This sequence comes from Bacteroidota bacterium, assembly GCA_039821555.1. Classification (NCBI taxonomy): domain Bacteria; kingdom Pseudomonadati; phylum Bacteroidota; species Bacteroidota bacterium. The sequence goes on along the minus strand of JBCBNX010000001.1, from coordinate 641,733 downwards.
GGACCTTGGTGCTGTCACGCTGGCGTTCGCGCCTGGTACGCGCCTCGTCGTAAACGGAACACTCAACGCGGACGGCGCCGTGTTTACTGCTACAGACCCCGCACAGGGCTGGGAGGGGATCCGCTTCCAGCCGGGCAGCGGCGGACTTCTGGAAGACGCCACGATCGAGCTTGTCAACTTTCCGGGCGTCAACAACCCCGGTCCATCCGTGTACGTCTACAACGCGAGTCCGGTGTTCGAGGGCGTCGTCATTCAGGACAGCTTTGGCGGAGGGCTCTTAGCTACAGGGCCGCAGGCTGTGGTCCATGTGCGCCCAAGTAGTGACAACTTTTCGACCATTCGAGACAACGTCCACCGCCACATCGTCGCCAACAACAGCGCTGAGATCTATCTCGACGAGGTAATACTTGACGACACAGAGAGTGTGGCCGTCTACGCCAACGACGCCAACATTTACGTACGGCTCTCCGAGATCAATGACAGCGCTACGTGGGGCGTTCGTGCCTACAATCATGGCCAAGTAGGCTTCGGCTTCTATGATCCGACTGCTCCCTCGGGCCAAAACAACGTTGTGCAGGTGAGCACCGTAGGCACCCTTTTCGGGCTTCAGGACGCTATGATCTACGCTGGCGGTGCTGGGCAGATATTCGGTGACAGCTTTCGCAACAACTGGTTCCGTCGCAACAGTGGCAACCCGAACGAGCGCCACATCAAGGCGGACGACTCGGACATCATCGCCGAGTGCAACTACTGGGACCGCGCACTCGGCCCCGACCCCGCCTACATCGACGTGAGCAACGGCGGTGCCTTTGACTCCGACCCCTATCTCTCGAGTCCGCCCGGGCCCTCCGTCTCCTGCTCGTCCCTCGGCATCACCACCGAGGAGGACCCTCCCTCCAACATGAGGGCTTCACCCCACATGAGGGCACTACGGACGGAGACGGCCTACGCGAAGACTGGAGCGACGGAAGCGATTCGTGGCGAGGACGTACCCGGTCTGGCTCCGGGCGGCCCTCCAGAGGGCATGATGCTTGAGCGCTGGCTCGCTATCGCCGAGGGCTTTGAGAACGCCGACCGCAGCGTCGCCATCGACCATGCCGTGCGTGCCATTGAGCGAGCAGCGACCCCGCACGAGGCGAGCCGCGCCTTCGCGGTGGCTGCCCAGCTGGGGCGCAGAGACCTCTACCCAGGCCTCGAGAGCTTCCTCGTTGGGGAGAGCCGGAGGCCGGCAAACCGCGGCTGGGCGCTCGAAGCGCTCGCCTCGATCTACTACGGCACAGGGCGCACAGACGCGGCCTCCGAGACGGCCCGGACGCTCACGACGGAGTTTGCGGGCACCGAACACGAACGGCGGGGCTGGCTGACGCGCTTCTCCCTGGCGGTCGATGCGGGTGACCTGAACGCCGCCGATGAGGCGTTGCAGGCGTTCGAGGTGCGGTGGCCCGAGGACGAGGGGCTGGCGGACCTGAAGACGGCGCGGGCGCTTCGGGGTGAGCGCGAGGCGTCGGAGGAACCGCGCGCGGTGCCCTTCGAGCGGATTGACCTGGACGGAGCAACGGCTCCGGTGCAGGCCACGTCCGAAGCGGAGGACGCATCGGTGCCCATGGTGACCGCGTTGCAGCCGGTGTACCCGAACCCGACGGCAGGCGGGGTGACGGTACCGCTGGCGCTGGCCGAGGCGGCCGAGGTGCGCCTGGCGCTCGTCAACACGCTCGGGCAGCGGGTGCGCACCGGCACGGCGCGGCGCGAGACGGCAGGGGAGCACGCCTACCGGCTCTCCACGGCGGGGCTGGCCCCGGGAGTGTACGTGGTGCAGGTGACGGTGACGACAGGAGCAGGGGCGCGGCAGTATCACCGGACGCTGACGGTGGCGGAGTAGGTCATGATCTCGCAACGCCCTTGTCGTACATGCCGGAACGTGGTCGCAAGCCTCGTGCTCGCGTGCTTCGCGTTCGCGGGGGTATCCCCGGCCTCCGCTCAGGAGGACGCGGGCGATGAGATCCTGTGGGAGGTGGTCAACGGCGAGTTTGAGGTCAACGACCTTGCTGTGTCAGGCGACTCCACGATCTACCTCGTCGGAGACGATGGGACATACGTCTGGCGTCGAGACGGTCCGGACGCTTTTCTCGCGACCCACGATCAGCGCGGAGGCCACGACACGGTCTTCATGGCCTCCAACGGCCGCCTCTTCTTCGCCGCCCGCAGCCTCCGCATGTCCACCGACTACGGGCGCACTACCCCTGTCGCCGTTGCGCGCGGCGAGGCCATCATCGAGACCCACTCCGGTGCCCTCGTCGCCGCCACCGACAACCTCGGCGTCGAGCGCTCCACCGACTCAGGCGACACCTGGACCGTGATCGGCCGCACCGACCCCGTCTTCCAGGCCGTCTTCGGCCGCTTCTTCGCCCAGAGCCCCCCCACGCCCGAACTGCCCCACGGCCGCCTCGTGCTCGTGGGCCTCGGCGGCGCAGCCGTCTCCGAAGACGACGGGCTCTCGTGGCAGCCGTCAAACCTGGTGACGTTCTTCGGCTTCGATGCCGAGCACGTGGTGTACTCGGAGGCGCTGGGGGCGTTCTTCACGCTGATGAACGGGCCGGTGGACGACGGGGGCTCGCCCAACGGGGTGGTGCGGCGCAGCGAGGACGGGCAGACGTGGGAGACGGTGGGGCGGCTGCCAGCGGGGGAGTTCCAGTTTGTGGGGCGGCTGGCGGCGGGCGCGGACGGGAGCCTGTGGGGGGTGCTCACGGCGGGCGTGGACACGAGCGCGTTCGGGGGGGTGCATCGCTCGCTGGACGGCGGCGTGACGTGGGAGGAGGTGGGGCGCTTCGATGGCACCGAGTTGGTGGGCAACCCGCTGCGCGTGGAGGACGTGGTGGTGGACAAGGAGGGCCGGGTGTGGGTGGGCTTCAGTCAAGGGGAGGGCGGTCCGCTGCGTCGGGGTGCGGTGCTGCGGACGGTGGAGGCGGTGGCGGCGTCGAGCGAGGCTGGGGAGCCGGGAAAGCGCGGTGAGACGGTGCTGGGTGCCGTGTACCCGAACCCAGCGACCAATGCCCTGCGCATCGACGTGGCTGTCGAGACTTCAACGGACCTTCGTATCGCAGTGTATGACCTTTTGGGGTGGCTCGTTGCCGAGGTCTACCGTGGGCCGCTCACGGGTGCCCGTACGTTCGAGATCGACACCGCCGGTTGGGCGCCGGGCACGTATGTCGTCGAACTCCAGAGCACGGACGGACGGGAGGCCACGCGGGTGACGGTCGTGCGCTGACCGGGCGGAGTCTTGCGATGCAGGGGGTCGAGTTGGAGGTCGGGTGGCACGTGCATACGTTTCCACAAAGAACCGTCCACACCGTACCGCGATGACGCCCGAACGCTGGCAGCAGGTGGAAGCCCTCTTCGACGCCGTACTCGGCGCGGCGGAGAGCGAGCGGGCCGCGCTGCTGGATGCCGCTGAGCCTACCGTACGCGCAGAGGTCGAGCGGCTGCTCGCGGCGCACGACGCCGAGGACGACGGCTTTCTCGCGCCGGTCGCGCGGCTGGGCGAACTGGGCCTCCAAGACTTAGCGGACGCCGCCTTCGCGCAGGACGAAGACCGCGATGATCTCCTCGGCACGACCGTGGGGGCGTATCGCCTCGTACAGCGCCTCGGGCGCGGCGGCATGGGCACCGTCTACGCCGCCGAGCGGGCCGACGGGGCGTTCCGGCAGCGCGTCGCCCTCAAGCTCATCCGGCGCGGCCTCGACACGGACGACCTCGTGCAGCGCTTCCGTGCTGAGCGCCAGATCCTCGCTAGCATGTCGCACAAGAACATCGCGCGCCTGCTGGACGGTGGGAGCACGGGGGAAGGCGGCGGCGACAATAGGGCAGCGCGGCCGTTTCTGGCGATGGAATACGTAGAGGGCGAGCCGATCACGGCCTTCTGCGACCGCCAGCGCCTCAGCGTCGAGGCGCGGCTGCGGCTGTTCCTCGACGTGTGCGCAGCGGTACAGCATGCCCACCAGCACCTGGTCGTCCACCGCGACCTCAAGCCGTCGAACATCCTCGTCGCCTCCGACGCGGGCAACGCGCCGACCGTGAAGCTGCTCGACTTCGGCGTGGCGAAGCTGCTCAACCCGGGGCTGTCGGAATACGCGGGCCTCGTCACGCACCACGCCGCGCGGCTGCTCACGCCCGCCTACGCTAGCCCCGAGCAACTTCGCGGCCAGCCGATCACGACAGCGAGCGACCTGTACAGCCTCGGCGTGCTCCTCGCCGAACTGCTGACCGGCGCCCGGCCGTACGACCTCACGCACGCCGCCCCCGCCGAAGTCGAACGCATCGTCTGCGAGACGACGCCCGCGCCTCCGTCGCAGCAAGTCACCTCGGGCGAGGCCCCCGGACTGCCCGGCATCGAGGCGAGCGCGCTTGCCAAGCGCCTCCGGGGTGATCTCGACACCATCGTCGCTATGGCGATGCGCAAGGAGCCGAGCCGCCGCTACGCTTCCGTCGAGCAGTTCGCCGACGATCTGCGTCGGCACCTTGATGGCCTGCCCGTCCGAGCGCTGCCCGACGAGGTCGGCTACCGCGTCCGCAAGTTCGTCGGCCGCCACCGAGTAGGTGTTGCGGCAGCCTCGCTCGTCGCAGCCCTGCTCGTCGTGTTTAGCATCGTCACAGCGATCCAGTCGCAGCGGGTGGCCGAGCAGGCGCGCATCGCCGAGCGGGAGCGCGACAAGGCCGCCGAGGTCAGCGCGTTCCTCCTCGACCTCTTCGCACAGGCCAACCCGGCACTCGCCCGCGGCGACACGCTCACGGCACAGGCACTCCTCGACCGCGGCGCGGCCCGCCTCACGCGCACCCTGGCCGACCAACCGCTCGTCCAGGCCGACCTCCTCGACGTGATGGGCACGGCCTACGAACGGATGGGGCAGTACGCCGCCGCCGAAACGCAGGCGCGCACGGCCCTCGCGCTGCGTGTTCGTCACCTCGGCTTGGCCGACACGAGCGTGGCCCGGAGTCGCCGCCGCGTGGCCGAGGCGGTGCACTGGCAGGGGCGCTACGAGGAGGCCGACACCCTCTACCGCGCGGCACTCGATGCGCTCAGGAGCAGCGGGGGGCGACAGCTCGCCGAGGCACGCACGTCGTACGGAGCGCTGCGCGCAGACCTCGGCGACGAGGAGCAGGCCGAGCACCTCTACCGGCAGGCGCTTATCGCACTGCCCCCGGTCGAGGGCGCCCGCGCGGCTCGGGGTAGGACGCTCAACAACCTCAGTATTTTGCTCCGCCGTCAGGGCCGCACCGACGAAGCGTTCGCTGCGCAGTCGGAAGCGCTCCGTCTTCGAAAAGCTGCGCTCGGCAACGACCACCCCGACGTGGCGCAGTCGCTCACCGGGCTCGCGATCCTCCACTACGGACGCGGCGAACCAGACGAGTCGACGCGGCTCTTCCACGAGGCGCTCGACGTGAGCCGTGCTGCCTACGGCCCCGACCATCCGCAGGTCGCCGCGATGCTCATCAACCTGGGTGGGCTCTACCTCCGCCTAGGCACACCGGAGCGCGCCGAGGCCCCGTATCGCGAGGCGCTCGCCATCCGTGAGGCCACGCTCGGGCCTCGCCATGCCGACGTGGCGCAGCCGCTCGAAGGGCTCGCCGACAGCTTCGAGGAGCGTGACTTGCTCGACGAGGCGGAACGGCATCAGCGCCGTGCGCTCGCTATCCGTCGCGAGGCCTTGGGCATGCGCCATCCGCGTGTGGCCCTCTCGTTGCTCTTGCTCGCCGACATCGCCAAGGGACAGGAGCAGGACGATACTGCTGCTGCGCTGCAACGTGAAGCGCTCTCGATTCGCGCCGATGCCTTTGGTGAGACGGACGGGCGCACCGCCTACGCGCAGCTTCTCCTTGCCGAGACGCTCGCCGAGACCGGCAAGGCCGCCCAAGCGCGCACCCTGGCCACGGCCTCGCTCCGTGTCTTCCAGGCTACCGCCGATGCCGACTCGACCCGCGCCGCCGACCTCCTAGCTACTCTGGTCCCGTGAGCGACTACATTGACGACGCCATCGACGCGGGCGCGCTACGGATGCGTGTGCAGCCGCTTGGCGGCCAGCGCTACCAGGTGACGGTCACGAGCGCCGAGCGCACGTCGCCATGGGGCACCTGGACCGAGCCGATCACCATGCAGCCGGGCTACCCCGCGCCCACGCTCGGACAGGTACTCTTCTTCACCGCAGGCCGCCTGCAAGCGGTCGAAGACACGGACGACTTCCTCGACTGGTGCGACGAGACCGGCCGCAACCCAGGCGAAGCCGAGGCACTTGCTCGCTACCGTGACCTTGTAGACCTTCGCGACCACGTGCGCGGAACGATGGGCGTGGACGTCTACGAGAGCCTGCTGGCGGGCTACGCCATCGACCAAGCAATCACCCGGGCGAGCGCTTCGTTTAGACGAGGGCGCGACGGACATGCCGGGAATTAACGGCGAACCCGAACTTGCCGATGCTAGGGATGTAAGTTGCCCTCGCTACCCACGCGGGCGTCCTGAACAGGTCCTACCCTGACGCCCGCGCTTTTGCTGACCAGCCGGAGCGACGACGCTCCCCCCTCGTGGACCCTGCCTCTAGTTGGCCCGCACTCGGGCCGCTCCTCACCCTTCCCGCCTTGCTTCCGCCCCTGGCGGAGATCGCCGCGCGCGGGCTTTTCCTTGTGGTAGGCTTTGCCCTGATGGTGGTAGCCTCGGGCGCGGAGAAGGCACTCCTGCCCATGAACGATCGTCACCGAAGCCTCTTGGACGAGGTCGGCGGGGCCCGGGCTAAGAGACTGCTATGGTTGCTTGACCGTCGCCTACAGGTCAGGCTCACCCTACGGTTTGCCTACCTGCTTCCACTGTTGGGCGTCGCGATCACGAGTGTAGGATTCGCAGGCAGACTCCCTGGCATCACAGCGGCGTGGATTGTCAGTCTATTGGCGGTGTTCGTCGTCTTCCTTGTTTGGGCGGAGCGCCTCATGCGCCGCCGAGCAAAGGCCGACCCCGTGGATTTAGGCATCGCGCTGACGCCGTTTGTGACGGCGGCCTACGTGCTCTTCTGGCCCGCTACCAAGCCGCTCGCCGAACTCCTTCGAAACAGGCCAGACTCGGAGAAATCCGACAGTGCAACCCTGGACGACGACGACGCCCCGGAGGACGGTCTCGACGACAACGAGCGAGCCATTCTGACGTCCCTCATCGAGTTTGGCGACACCACCGTGCGCGAGGTCATGATCTCGCGCCTCGACGTGCAAGCGCTCGACGCTTCCGCGTCGCTTGACGAGGCCGTGGCGCTGGTGCGGGAGTCCGGCCACTCTCGCTTTCCGCTCTACGACGAGCACCTCGACCGCATCCTGGGCGTGGTGTTCGCGAAAGACCTCCTCAGCTACCTCGGGCCCGATGCCCCAGCGCCGACACGCTGGGGCCGCATCGCCCGCCGTCCGCTCTTCGTTCCTGAAGACAAGCGGCTTGACGAGATGCTCCGCCTGTTCCGCTCGACAGGCACGCACATCGCCATAGTGGTGGACGAATACGGGGGGACGGCTGGCCTCGTCACGCTCGAAGACATTCTGGAAGAGATCGTCGGCGACATCCGCGACGAGCACGACGCGCCAGAGCCACAGCCCTGCCAACAGATTGCCGACGACCTCTTCCGAGTCGATGCCCGCATCCACCTCGAAGAGCTTGCCGAATGCTTAGAGACGGATCTCGACGCGGAGACGTTCGACTTTGAGTCGCTGGGCGGGCTCGTCTTCCACCTCGCCGGGGAGGTGCCGGAGGAGGGCGACACGGTGCGCTTCGAGGAGTTGGAGATCGAAGTAGAGGCCGTCGAACAGCACCGGATCCGTCAGGTGCTCGTGCGGCGAGGTGTTCCTATAGCTGAGAACGCGAACGTAGCAGAAGCGGAGCGTGGTGGACGCTAAGAGAATGGGTTGAGGAGCAGGCGGTGCGGTCCGTAGCTTCGCCGCTTGTCCACCGAACTCCCACCAGTCACCTATCAACGTGGCAGCACCGACCACCTCCTCGCGCGGATTCTGGGGATCCCGCCTAGGCTTTATCCTCGCCGCTTCCGGCTCGGCCATCGGGCTCGGCAACATCTGGCGCTTCCCCTACTCAGCGGGCGAGGGCGGTGGCGGCGTCTTTGTGGTGATCTACCTCGTCTTTGTGGCAGCCATCGGGCTTCCGGTGTTGCTCGCTGAGCTAGCGGTCGGCCGTGAGACGCGGCGCAACCCCGTTGGCGCCTTCAAGGCACTCGTGCCGGGCTCGGCTTGGCCGATCGTCGGCGGGCTCGGTGTCCTGACGGGCTTCGGCATCCTCTCCTTCTACAGCGTGATCGCCGGCTGGACCGTCGGCTACCTTTGGAAAGCGATGTCCGGGGCGTTTGCAGTCACGATGACGGCGGAGGAGAGCGGTGCACTTTTCCTGGAGCTGATCGGCGATCCACTTCAAGCCATTGCCCTCGCGGGTGGCTTCCTATTCCTCACCGTGCTCGTCGTGCGCGGCGGGGTCTCCGGCGGGATCGAGCGCGTGACGACGATTCTGATGCCGCTCTTGCTGGTGCTGCTGGTCTTGCTCGCCATCCGCTCGGTGACGTTGCCCGGAGCAGGGGAAGGGCTGGCTTATCTCTTTCAGCCTGATTTCTCTGAAGTCAACGCCAGCGTCATCATGGGCGCACTGGGCCAAGCGCTGTTCAGCCTGAGCCTCGGGATGGGCGCGATGATCACCTACGGGTCGTACTTCCCCAACGAGGAGAATCTGTCGTCGTCGGCGGCGACGGTGGCGCTCTTCGACACGGGCATTGCGATGCTCGCGGGCATCATCATCTTCCCGGCGCTGTTCGCGGCGGGCGTGGCGCCGGATGCCGGCCCCGGGCTTGTCTTCGTAGTGCTGCCGACCATCTTCGAGGCGATGCCCTTCGGTACGGCCTTCGCCATCGCGTTCTATTTCCTGCTCGCCATCGCGGCGCTGACCTCGACGATCAGCCTCCTCGAAGTCGTCGTCTCCTACTGCGTGGACGAGAAGGGCTGGACGCGTAACAAGGCGGCGTGGCTGCTCGGCGGCGTCTGCTTCGTTCTTGCGGTGCCGTCGGCGCTCTCGCAGGGGGCCTTCGAGAGCCTCAGCGGCGACCGCGTCTTCGGCATGGACTGGCTCTCCCTGCAAGACACCATCTTCGGCAACTGGTCGCTCGCAATCGGCGCGCTCTTGCTCTGTCTCTTCGTCGGATGGACATGGGGCGCAGATCGCGCCCAGACTTCGCTCGAAGCGAGTGGGCACAAGCTGCCTGCGTCAGGCGCTTGGCGCTTTCTCGTGCGCTACATCTGCCCAATCGCGATTCTGATTGTCTTCCTCCAGATGATCCTCGGCTGATGCGCGCCGGTCTTGCCTTATTCCTGCTGATGTCTGCCTCGGTGCAGGCGCAAGACTCGGCGGCCGTGGCGCCCCGCTACGAAGCCTGGGGGCTGCCAGAGTCCCCGGCGTTGACGGCTATCGATGACTCGGTGGTCGTCGTCCGCCAAGTGGATCCGTGGCTCGGTCGCGACAAGGCGCTGCACGCAGGCGCTAGCTTCCTGCTCACGCTCTCCGGACAGTACGTCCTCGTGAACAAGCTTGAGGCTACCGAAGGCCAAGCATGGCCATTGGCGGCGTCGGGAGCGCTTGCCGTGGGGCTGCTCAAGGAAGTCGCCGACAGCCGCCGCGCACGCAATCCGCTTTTCTCCTGGCGCGACCTCGCAGCCGACGCCGTTGGCGTAGCGCTGGGGCTGGGGGTGATCTGGTTGTGATTCGAGGGAACAGGGGGCAGGGGATGGGGGATAGGGAGGGCGCACTCTACTACTTTCCTGCGCTCACGTGGATACCCTAAACCTCGGCCTCACCGACGACGACCGTGCGGCGGCTCACGCACGCACCTTCGAAGACTTCGTCGCCATCGTACGGCGGCTTCGGCGTGACTGCCCCTGGGACCGCGTCCAGACGAACGACTCCGTCAAGCATCTCACGATCGAGGAGACGTACGAGCTCGTCGACGCCATCGACGAAGGCGACACGGACGAGATCAAAAAGGAGCTTGGCGACCTCTTCCTACACGTGCTCTTCCACACGCACATTGCCGAGACAGAGGGGCACTTCACGCTTCAAGACGTGATGCAAGCCGAGATGGAGAAGCTCGTGCGGCGCCATCCGCACGTGTTCGGCCAGACGGTGGTCAACTCAACCGGCGAGGTGGTGAAGACGTGGGAGGCGATCAAGCAGGCTGAGCGTGCCGCTGATGCGAAGCACACAGGGGGTAAACCGGCACGGCAAAGCGTGCTCGATGGGGTCCCCGAGGCCCTCCCCGCGTTGTTGCGCGCGGAGCGGGTTCAAGAAAAAGTGGCAGCCGTCGGCTTCGACTTTCCGGAGGCGTCCGGGGCCTGGGCGAAGGTCGAGGAGGAGATCGGCGAACTGAGAGCACTGGACGCAAAGGACCCGGGTGCTCTCGAAGACGAGTTCGGCGACGTGCTCTTTGCGCTCGTCAACTACGGCCGGTTCATCGGAGTCGCCCCAGAAAATGCCCTGCGTGCGACCGTCCGAAAGTTTTCCCGTCGCTTCCGCCATATCGAGGCGCGTCTATTGGAGGTCGGGCAGACTCTTCAGGATGCGTCGCTCGAAGAGATGGATCGGCATTGGGAGGAAGCGAAGGCACTCGAAGCCCAGCGCGGTCAGTAAGCAGCCCGTGAGGCTTCTGCAAGAAGCGACAACTCGGCGGAATACGATGGGCGCTGCTTAGACGTTACCCGTACTTTCATCGCCACTGCGCCCCCTCGCCCTACTGCTCCCGTTTTGGCTACGAAGACCCGCTCCTCCAGATCGAAGCGTGCCCGCCGTGGCAAGAAGGCCGACGCTTCGTCGCCCGCAGCAAAGAAGAAGCAAGAGGGCTGGCGCGAAACCGTTCGCTTCTATGTGATCGCCATCGCGGTCATCCTCTTCATCCGGACGTTCTTTTTCACGCCGTTCCGCATCCCGACGCCCTCGATGGAGGACTCGCTGCTCGTCGGCGACTTTCTTATCGTCTCGAAGATTGGGTACGGCGCACGTACGCCCAATACTATCGGGATCCCGTTCACGAACATCTATCTGCCGGGGATCGAGTTTCCGCAGACCCGCCTGCCCGGGTTGGGCGCCGTCGAGCGCGGCGACATCGTCGTGTTCAACTACCCGCCCAGCTCCACGGACGATCCGCGTTTCGGTACGCCTGCCGGCACGCCCATCGAGCGTCGCCACCCGTACGTGAAGCGCGTCCTCGGACTGCCCGGCGACACCATCGCCGTGGTCGACAAGCAGGTCTATGTCAACGGGGAGGCCTATGCGCTGGAAGGGGGGCAGCAGCAGAACTGGCTCGTCGAACTCGCCCCAGGGGCGCGTGTTGGGGCGGCCACGCTGGACGACTTCGACCTTGAACTGGTGGAGCCGTTTGTGTTGGAACAACTCTATGGCCAGGCGCGCACCGATTCCACGTTCGGCGTGAACGGATCGCGCGACGAAGTTGATGCGCTAGAAGCGCTGCCTGCCGTCGAAGCCGTCGTACCACTCGTGGCTCCAGACGACCGAAGCGAGTCTATTTTCCCACTGACCCGGGCGCAGCGAGGGGCTGCGGGCGTCAACCGCGACAACATGCCGCCGCTGGGCATCCCGAAGGCTGGCGCTACCGTCCCGCTGAATCGCGAGACGTGGCCCTACTACCGAGCTGTCATCAACCGCTTCGAAGGCCACACCGCGCGCCTCCTTGCCGATGGCACCGTGGAAGTAGACGGTACCGTCCAGCGGACGTATACCTTTGAGCAAGACTACTTCTTCGGGATCGGAGACAACCGAGACAACTCGGAGGACAGCCGCTTCTGGGGCTTTGTCCCTCACGACCACGTGATCGGCGAAGTAAAGCTCGTGTTCCTCTCGTTTGACACCGAGCGCTATTTCCTCCCGCGCTTGACCCGCATCTTTCGACCCGTCCGGTGAGCAGCGCCGAGACGGATGACGCGGCTTCCAAAGGGCCAGCCGACGCTTCCATGGACATACCACGGGGCCAGTCAGAACGGGGCCAGTTAGAGCTCAAGCGAGAATCGCGAGGACGTAGTGGATGGGTTCGCCTTATCCTATTGGCGTTGCTCGTGGCGGTGCTGTTGCGCGTGTTCGTGCTGGAGCCCTATCGCATCCCGACTCCGTCGATGGCGGGCACCTTGCTGCCGGGCGACCATGTGCTGGTGTCCAAAGTGCACTACGGCCCGCGCCTCCCGATAACCCTCCGTATTCCCTTCTCGGACTGGATTCTAGAAGGCGTCGAATTGCCTGGCTGGCGTCTACCCGGGTTTCGCGCCGTGCATCGCGGCGATGTCGTCGTGTTCAACCAGCCACGACAGCCCGGACCGATCGACCAGCGCATGCCGTTCGTGAAGCGCGCCGTCGGCTTACCCGGTGACACGATTCGCATCGTGGACAAGCAAGTCCTCGTCGACGGTACGCTTGCTGTGGAACCGAGCGCTTTGCAGTATGACTGGATCGTCGAACTGGAAGACGAGCGGGCACGCACCTTTGAAGCGCCGTCCCTATCGAGCGCGCCCGAAGCGCTCGGGCGCGGCCGCTTCCGCATCGCCGCAACCGTGGGACAGGTCGAGGCGCTCCGTGCAGCCGAGGCAGTCGCTGCCGTGACACTGCTGCGACAGCCGCAGGGCGCCCGTGGTGGTGTTTATCCGTTCGGCAGCGGCTTCACGCTCGACTCCTATGGGCCGCTCGTGGTGCCGAAAGCTGGAGCCACCGTCCTGCTCAACGACGAGACTTGGGCTCATCTAGCGCCCATCATTGAAGACTACGAGGCGCATGTAGTCGAACGGCAGCCCGACGGTTCGTTCTCAGTAGACGGCGAAGTACAGCTCACCTACACTTTTGAGCAGGACTACTTCTTTGTGCTAGGTGACAATCGAGACCAGTCGAGCGACAGCCGTGTCTGGGGCTTCGTGCCGAGCAATCACCTCATTGGTAAGGCGGTGTTTGTCCACGTGTCCACGGGTCCGGAGGGGATCCGGTGGGGACGCGTCGGGCGCTGGGTGCGCTAGGAGAGCTGCCGTAAAGAGCTGCGCTGGCCTGCCGATAACATCGATCAACCGTCGCTTCCAGGCCTGCTATCCCGTAGGTATGCCCCGCTCCCGATCATCGCGTGCGTCCCGCAAAGGTTCGCTACTCCAGTCTATGGGCGCGTTCTTGGTCGCACTTTTGGCGACGGTGCTGCTGCTTTGGACGCTCATGCCTGAGCTAGCTCCGTAGGCGCAGTGGGACGTGGCTGAGGACACGTGTTCTACCAGTTCTTTGGGACGGTGCGTCACCCGAACCCGAGTGTCATCCCTGCGAAGGCGGGGATCTATACGGCACCTCGTATAGATCCCGGATCCAGTCCGGGATGACAAAGGTGGGGGTGGGCGACTATCCTGGCGACTTGGTATTACACCTGAACGGGCATCGAGACATCTGGTGACACCTGCGGACGCGCGCTTGACGTAGCGCGACGCAACATGGACAACTCGCCAGAATAGTCGCCGTAGCGTGAGAGGAATCCACAACCACACAACCTCTCGTTCTCATGACCGCCCAATCATTCCGCCCCGTCGCTCTGATCGCTGCTCTCCTGTTTGCCCCCGCCACCCTGGCCCAAACCAGCGCCCTCTCCTCCATCTCGTTCGACGGGAGCCAGGCACTTCCGACCTCGGTCACGGCAGCCTCGACGCTAGCCTTGCTCGACCAGACCGACGTTGTGCTTGCCATGCTCTGGACGAATCCGGTTGCGGTGGCAGAGCAGGCCTACTCACCGGACCGTGCCGTGGGTGACTTTTCTCGCTTCGCACTCGCCACCACGTCTGAGACGGGACGTTACCAGTCTCACGAAACGGTAGGCGCAGCTCCAGCGAGCCTCGATCGCACGTACACCTACGCACATGTTCACTTTGCCAAGGCGTCTGTAACGCTCCGCCTCACCTGGAAGCACGGCCAACTGGTGACGGTGACCCGCAGCCCGATCCCGGAGGCCTCGCAGATGCTCGCCCGACGCTAGGCGAAAGTCATTCTGAACGGGTGCCTGGCGTACGGAGGAAGGACGCCTATGGCCCCAAGCGAGCGGCCCGCTCCGAGCAATCGGGGCGGGCCGCTTTCAGTTGGTGTAGCTGCGAGACCTAGCCGACGTACATCTCGAGTTCCTCGCGGCAGCGCTTCTGGCGAAGCTTGCGCAACGCCTTCTCCTTGATCTGACGCACGCGCTCACGGGTGAGGCCGAACCGCTCGCCGAGGGCCTGAAGCGTCTGCGGGCGCTCGGCGCCGAGGCCGAAGTAGAGCCGAGTGATCTCCGCCTCGCGAGGAGAGAGCATCGAGAGCACGCGCTCCACATCGATCTTGACCGACTCCGCGGTCAGCTCTTCGTCGGGAGCCTCCTGCTCGGCGTCGGGCAGCACGTCAAGGAGCGAGTTGCCGTTGTCGTCCGAGAACGGAGCATCGACGGAGAGCGAGCGGCGGGCGTGCTGCATGCCCTCGAGCACCTTGGTCTCCTTGATCTCCAACTCGTCGGCGAGTTCCTCGATGTTGGGACGGCGTCCGTGCTTCTGGGCGAGCCGGTCGCTGGCCTTGCGCATCTTGGAGAGCGTGCCAATGCGGTTCTGGGGAAGGCGCACCGTACGAGCGTGGTCGCTAAGTGCCTTCAGGATAGACTGGCGAACCCACCACACCGCGTAGGAGATGAATTTGAAGCCGCGTGTCTCGTCGAAGCGGCGGGCTGCCTTTACGAGGCCGTAGTTGCCTTCTGAAATTAGATCAGCCAGGCTCAGCCCTTGCCCTTGGTACTTCTTCGCCACCGAGACCACGAAGCGGAGGTTGGCGCGCACGAGCTTGTGCAGCGCGATCTCATCGCCTTGCTTGATCCGGCGGGCTAGATCGACCTCCTCGTCAGGTGTAAGCAGCGAAACTTGACTGATCTCGTGGAGGTATTGGTCCAGCATTCGCTGGGAGCGAGGCACGTACATCGGCGTGGTTATAGGTGGGCAAACGGTGGAGAGAGGAGCGTCAAAACGCGCGGTGGGGCGTCATAGACCTGCAGCGTTGCATGTAGCGGCGAATGCGTGCGTGCAAGCCGAGACCGTGTCAGCGCCCGAACCAGAAAGCTCACGCGCATGGTCGGTATAAAAGCAGCGGAGCAGGTGGCAACGTGGGGTGGCTGGCGGAAACCGTCGGTGCGGAAGCAGAGCGTAAACGCACGGTTTGGAAGCTCTGCGAAGGCCTTGCTTGGTGTGCATTGCCTGATATGCATTGCCTAATGTGATGGGGCACTGCCACATCCCGCTGTGCGCGACAGAATCAGGGCTGCAATGGCTCGACAGGGATTTGTGTTCCGAATTCAGCTGAGGATTCGAAGGGGTGCTAGTTGCTAGGTTACAACGGCGACCCAAAGCCACACCAAATTCAAAAACGGCCCGCGGGGATCCCGAACGGCTAGCAACTCTACCCGGACGAGCGCGGTAGCTTCTTGGCGCAATGCTTGCCTGTCTTGCCATTACGTTGGCATCTACCACGATTCGCTGCGCGTTCGGGTCATACACCCGCTAATCCTCGGCGGCTGTGCCAGAACTACCCTGCTCCCATCTTCTCGACGACTCCAGCCCGCCACGATGCCCACCCCATCGACTGACGTGCTCATCCGCGTGTTGCCCTACCCCGCGGTGCTAGAACGTGCCGAGGGCGAGGTGTGCGCCCTGAGTGCCTCGTTCTGCGAGACGTTTCTCTGTGACGAGGCAGAACGTGAGGCTAGGCGGCGGACGCTGGCCGATGTGTTCGAATGGATCGCTCCCCAGTTTGCACAGCCGACTCTGCTACTCGAAGCCATCCAACCTGTCACCGCAGCACAAGCACCGTGCACGAATGGAGTGCTCCTGAGTCTTGCCGACGGGCGCACGTTCCGGCTGAGGCACGAGGAGCTAATCGAGCGCGATGGGACTAGTAGCGGACGCCTGTGGCACTTCCACGATGCGACGGAAAGTGCGCGTGCTGCAGAGGCAACACTGCAGGCGGAGCAGCTCGCCGAGCACGCGGAGCAGGTCCGGCTCAATTTCGTCTCGGCGATGAGCCACGAGATCAAGACCCCGATGAACGCGGTCGTCGGGATGGCGCACCTTCTTGCCGAGACGGATCTCGATTCTGGGCAAGAAGAGCTAGTTCACGCGCTACGACGCTCCGTCGATCACCTGCTTGATTTGCTCACCGATGTCCTCGACTTTTCCCGACTCGAGACCGGCGCGACGACGTTCGCTACCGACCAGTTCGACCTTTATGCACTCGTAGAGTCGGTCCGCGCACGGTACGCCTCCGAGGCGGAGGCTCGCGATCTGGCGTTCACGGCGGAGGTTGAGGACATGCCTCGCATCCTCCTCGGAGACCCTACGAGGCTCGAGCAAGTCCTCGATAACTTGCTCGACAACGCCTTCATGTTCACGCATGAGGGAGCGATCACCTTACGTGTCCGACAGGAGCGGATCCAGGGCGGGCGGGTGTTCTGCTGCTTCGATGTGAAAGACACAGGCATCGGAATCGACCCCCTTCAGCAAGCTCGCCTCTTTGACCCCATGGCTCATGTGAGAGCAGCGGCGAGTGCCGGGCGAACTGGTCTAGGCCTTGCCATCGTCAGGCAGATCGTTGAACAACAAGGGGGGACTGTGACGCTTGTGAGTGCGCTTGGCATGGGGTCGACCTTTACGGTCAGGCTCTCTTTCCCGACCGACGAGGCGGCCGATTACAAGCAAGCCCCGGTACGCGCGACGCCAGCCGCTGTCGTCGAGAAAGCATCGCCCGATGCACTGGCCGGCTACAGGATTATGGTCGTGGACGACCACCCGCTCAACCGCATGCTTGTGGAGCGGCTCCTGCATAGCTGGGGCGCGTCTGTGGAGATGGCCGAGGATGGCGCGGAGGCGGTTGCTCGCGCGGAGGATACCAGTCGGCCCGCGCTTGACCTGGTCATCATGGATATTCAGATGCCAGTTTTGGACGGGCTAGAGGCGACCCGCGCTATCCGTTCGTTGGCGCCCCCCACGGGCACCCTGCCGATTCTGGCGCTCACGGCGGCCACGGGGACCGAAGAGCGCGATGCCGTCTTCGCGGCTGGCATGGACGACTACATCGGCAAGCCGTTCGTCCCCGAGCACTTGCTAGCCCGCCTTCGTGCGCACCTGATGGGCACCGCTCCCCCCGTTACGCCGGGTCGCTCCGGTGTCAGCACTTCCGAGAATCGAACCGCCATTCATCATCCAACGGTGACGACGGACGCCGCCCCCAAGGCGCTGCCAACGCCATCGCAGACGCTGGCTGCGCTCGATTTGGACCTTCTTCAGGTTCATACCATGGGAGACGAGGCCTTTGCCCAGCACCTCTTAGAGACGTTCATCGTCCAAACGGACCGAGTTGTCGCAGCCGTTGGCGCGGCACACGAGGCTACCGACTGGGAAACAGTGCGCCTGCTCACCCATAAAGTCCGGCCTTCGCTGCGGATGGTTGGGCTCGATCGTCTGGAGGCGGTTGCTCACGGCCTTGACGAGGAAGCCGACGCCCTAATGCGTGGGGCGCAAGCACACCCGTCTCCGGACTTTGGCACCCGCCTCGACGCGCTCGTTGAGTGTAGCCGGGCGGTGTGCACGCATCTGCGCGAGGCGGAGGCCGCCTAGGCCTAGTCAGGTTGGGGGTGGCAACCTGGCGAACCGGTTGCTCGTGCATCCATGCCGGTCCGGCGTGTTAGCTTGGATCGTCCTGACTATGCTCAACTCTGTCTCGCCCATGCCGACTGCCACCCGCCGGGGCCTCTACTGCAACCGTACGCTCAACCTGCGCCGCATCCGCGCGGTCGGGTACGACATGGACTACACGCTCATCCACTACCATGTCGCGGCATGGGAAGGCCGAGCCTATCACCACGTCCAGCAGCGTCTTCTAGAACGTGGCTGGCCGGTTGCACACCTCGAATTCGATCCGGCCCTCGTCACTCCGGGGCTTATCGTGGACACCGAACTCGGCAACGTGGTTAAGGCCAACCGTTTCGGTTACGTCAAGAAGGCGTTTCACGGAACCCGCGCACTCGCCTACGATGAACAACGCCGCGCCTATGCCCGGACGCTCATCGACCTGGACAATTCCCGGTGGCGCTTCCTGAACACCCTCTTTTCGATTTCAGAAGCAGGGCTGTACCTGCAACTCGTCGACTTGCTCGACAACGGCGACCTGGACAGCGTCGAGGGCGGCTCACTGGGCTATGGCGCCCTCTACCGGTTCGTCCGACGCGCCATCGACGAAGCCCACCTAGAAGGCGTCCTGAAGGCAGAGATCATTGCCAATCCCGATCAGTTTGTTGACCGAGATCCAGACGTCGCACTGACGCTTCTCGACCAAAAGAACGCCGG
This sequence comes from Bacteroidota bacterium, assembly GCA_039821555.1. NCBI lineage: Bacteria > Pseudomonadati > Bacteroidota > Bacteroidota bacterium. Next base: position 623,292 of record JBCBNX010000001.1, on the reverse strand, counting down.
GAAGAAGCTGCTCCTCATCACCAACTCGGAGGTCAGCTACGCCGTGCCGATGCTGCGGTATGCGATTGATCCGCACCTGCCGGGCGATATGACGTGGCGCGACCTGTTCGATGTGGCCATCATGGCTGCCCGCAAGCCCGACTTTTTCGCGTCCTCGACGCCCGCGTATGAAGTCGTCGATGTAGAGCGTGGGCTCTTGCAAGAGAACGTCGGGCTGCTGGCCGAGGGCAAGCTCTACGTTGGAGGAAACGCTGGCCTCGTCGAACGCTCCCTCGGTCTCTCTGGTGAGGAGATCTTGTACGTGGGCGACCATATCTTCGCCGATGTACGCGTGTCTAAGAGTCGGCTCCGTTGGCGTACCGCTCTCGTTCTGCGCAGCCTCGCCGACGAAATCGAGGCGCTCAACGAGTTCGACACGCGGCAAGCGGCGCTCGCCGACATGATGGCGAACAAGGAGCAGCTGGAAGCCGACTTCTCGGCGCTGCGTCTGGAGCACCAGCGCAACCGGAACGGCTACGGGCCCCAGACTCGCCGTGCGCTGGAAGACCTGCAAGCTGACATGGCGAACCTACGCGGCCGACTCGTGGCCCTCGACAGCGAGATCGCCCCCCTCGCCCATTCCTCCTCGACGCTCGTCAATCCGAACTGGGGGCCGTTGATGCGCGCAGGCAAAGAAAAGAGCCACCTAGCCCGCCAGGTCGAGCGCGATGCCGACATCTACATGACTCGGGTGTCAGACTTCCTGGCCTATACGCCGTTTGTATACCTGCGAGCCCATCGTGGAAGCCTCCCGCACGACTCTGATGCCGCTGCCAAAGCCGAAGTTGACGAACTGCGCTGAGGGGCTGAGCCGTGTCCACTGACGTTGCCTATCGTCTCCCGGGGTCCGATGTACCATACAGCTGACCTCCCGACTCGTACTGCTCTATGCGCCTGAACGTCTCTGCCGTCGTCGGCGTGTTGGGCGCATTGCTGGGCGCGGTCGGCGTCGCGCTGCTGGCCCCGATGGCTGTAGCGCTCTTCTACGGAGAAGCCGAGTGGTGGGCATTCGGAGTGACAGCACTCGCTGCGGGCGGGGGAGGAGCAGCGCTCTGGTTCACCAACCGCCCCAAGCGAGAGATTCAGATCCGTGACGGGTTTGCCATCGTCGCGCTGGCTTGGATCGTCGTATCGCTGGTTGGTGCGCTGCCTTTCGTCCTTACGGGCACGCTTGGCTACACCGATGCGTTTTTCGAGACGATCTCGGGCTTCACCACGACCGGCGCCACCATTCTGGGCGGGGACGATACGCCTGCGATCGAGGCGCTGCCAAACGCGTTTCTATTCTGGCGCAGCTTAGCCCATTGGATCGGAGGCATGGGCATTATTGTCTTGACCCTGGCGGTGTTGCCGCTGCTCGGGATCGGAGGCATGCAGTTGTTCAAGGCCGAGGTACCCGGACCCACGGCAGACAAGCTCACGCCGCGTGTGCGTGACACCGCCACACGGCTCTGGGGCATCTACGCGGGATTCACCGTCCTCAACGCGCTACTCTTGCTCCCGGAGATGAGCTTGTTCGACGCCGTGAATCACGCGTTTTCGTCCATGGCGACGGGCGGATTCTCCACCGAGAACGGGTCGGTCGGGCAATATGGATCGGCGTACGTGGAGTGGGTGACCGTTTTTTTCATGTTCATCGGTGGCGTCAACTTCACGCTGCACTACTATGCCCTGAAGGGTAAGCCTGGCGTGTTTTGGCAGAGCGACGAGTTTCGGGTCTATCTAGCCATCTGCCTCATCGCAACCGGACTGGCGACCGTGGCGCTCTGGGCTCCTACGAGTGCGGTGCTTCCGGCCAACACAGGCGATCTCACGGAGCCAGGCATCACCTTCGCCGGACTGCTCGACGCGCTCCGTGTGGCGGCGTTTCAGGTGGTCGCGATCATCACCACGACGGGCTTTGGGACGAGCGACTATGAAGCGTGGCCAGCGCTCGGCGTAGGCGTGCTGTTCCTGCTCTTCTTCGTGGGCGGGATGGCCGGGTCCACGAGCGGAGGCTTCAAGGTGCTGCGCCACATTTTGCTTTTCAAGAACGCTCAGCGCGAGGTGCACCGGCTCCTGCACCCCCAGGCGATTTTTCCGATCCGCCTCGACCATCGTGTGGTGTCGCCGGAGATTATGCGCAACGTGCTCTCCTTCGTGGTGCTCTATCTGCTGCTTCTGCTCGTTGGCACCGTCGTGCTAGCAGGGATGGGCCTCGACCTCTTCAGCGCATTCGTTGCCACGGCATCGGCCGTTGGCAATGTGGGCCCAGCATTTGGCGCCGTAGGCCCCACCGAGACCTACGCGATCGTCCCGGCTGCGGGGAAATGGGTCCTGGGTCTACTCATGGTGGCCGGGCGTTTAGAGATTTTCACCCTAATCGTCCTGCTCATCCCCGACTTCTGGCAGCGGTAGGCGCGTGACGACGTTCTTGGCATGAGGTGGCATGAAGAGCAGCGTGCGTGTCGCACGTAGCTCATCACAGCTGGAGGTCATCACAATTTACGGACGACCTTGCAGGGGTTGCCTGCCGCGAGTACGCCCGTAGGTAGGTTCGACGTGACCACACTGCCCGCAGCCACGGTCGTACCGTCGCCGATGCGGACGCCTGGGTAGATAGTCACCCGGTCTCCAATCCAGCAGTCTTCACCAATCTCGACCGGCGCGGCCTTCGCCATACGTTCGGCTCGCTGCGCTGGGTTCATCGGGAGCATCTGCGTCTGAATGAGCACCTCGCACCCGAGCACGGTCTGGTCGCCGATCACGATGGGGGCAAAGTCCAATAGCCTGCAACCCGGTCCAATCTGTACACGCTCGCCCGTGGTGATGTGCCGCCCAAACGCAACGGCTAGGGGAGGCTCGACGCGAATGTCTTCCCCCGACACGTCAAACAGCGTATAGATCAACGCGAGGCGCTCCGGACCGTCAGCTGGGGCATTGGTCAGCGCGCGGCAGTGATCGGCGGCATGGCGATGGTAGAGGTCGATCTCGGGGTCGTCGAGCGGGTACGCTTGTCCCGCGACCATGAGGTCGTAGGCGGTTGCCCCTTCATCATCGCTATCTACGCTTTCCGGATAGCCTGAGACGACAAACTTGCTTGCGTCAGGTGGGGCAATGGGGGAGAAATCCATGTCGCCGCCTTCGTCGTCACGTACCGCGCGGGGCGGGGTTGGCTGGGCAGAGGGCGGAGGCGAGGCGTCGGAGGTGAAAAACGGCATCAGGCGCGGAGGTTGGTGCTGGATCAATGAACTTCCGCAAGTGATGTGCCGGGCTGGATTTTGAATGTGGCGGCTCGGCCAGTATCGTGTAGGACCCTGACCGTAACCCGTCGACGCGTATGCGCTATTTGTACTGTGTGATTGCTTTGCTGTGTACCGTGCCGGCCTCGTCGCAGGGAAATGGTGAAGCTCCCGACCCGTTCAGCTTCTATCCGCTTGCCGTGGGCAATGCCTGGGAATACAACGCGGCGAACGCCTTCCTAGCACCTATGCGTCGCGACATCGCCAGAGACACCGTCATTGGTGGACGGCGGTATTTCGTGATGGAACAACGCGTAGTCGAAGGCTACAGCTCGCCCGTGCCGCGCACCTACTTGCTGCGATATGATTTACGTCATGCACAAGTAATGGAGCGACTACCAGACGGCACAGAACGAGCCCTATTCGAGGCGCCTTGTACGCTCAGACGTGACGTTGGCGAAGGCCAGTGCCTGTACGAGAACGAGCTCATCCTGAACTACCAAGTCATCCTGACCGAAACGACGCCTATCGAGGGTGGGGGAATTTCACCCGCTCTCATGTACTTCGATTCCCTTGCTGGGAGCCTCTTGCTCGCGTCTGGATTCGGCCTCGTGCGTGAAGTAGGCGATGGGTCAAGTTTCGGCAACCAGTTGTACTATGCGCGGATCGATGGCATTGAGCACGGCGAAGCGCAGTTGGAATACCTGACAGAAGTTTCCGCTGTCGATGAAACGCCACCGGCTCACTTTAGCATTGCGTCGTTTCCCAATCCGACCCACGCCTCAACAACGCTGCGCATCGAAATGTCAGAGCAGCAAGATGTCCGTATCGCCGTGTTCGATGTGCTTGGGCGATCAGTCTGGCAAGACGAGCGCTATTTGAATGCCGGCACATCGGCCGTTGCAATTGACAGCGGCTCCTGGCCAGCTGGTGTCTACTTCGTCCAAGTACAGACGAGCAACGGGGGCACAGACACGGTGCAGATAACCAAGCGCTAGCGGGGGAAAACCTGACTAGCGGACCACGGTGAGGCGACGGACGGCGCGGAAGTCGTCGCCGGTGACGCGGACCACGTAGAGCCCCACTGGCATGGCCTCCACGTCAATCTCCACGGTGCGTGTGACATCGGCATCAAGCGTGCCTGAGTAGAGGTCCGCCACCTTGCGACCGAGAACATCGTACAGCACAACCTGAACGTCTTGCGAGCGCTCGACCGAGAACGTGAGCTCCGAGCGATCGGCCGTCGGGTTCGGGTAAAGCGTGTAGATGGTCACGCTACCGGGCGTCGCGTCGCCAGCCTCCGTAGATGCAGCGAGCACGAGAGGCAAATCGCCGTCGGCGCTGGCGAGCAGCATGGGCTGCGCGGTCAACGCAGGAGCGGCGAGAAGAGCGAGCAGCAGGGCAGCGAGACGCATCGGAGGAGGGCTGGGAAGATGATATGGTTAAGATAGGAAGTTCCAGCGACTTTCTGACGCAGTCCTACGGTTAAAACCGCGCGGAGGTTCGGGAGCCATCATCAGCTATGGAAGCGCTTCGGGCTGGGCGCAACACGGCCACCGGTTTCGCTAGATTAAGCGTTGCAAGACCGGAGCGGCAGCGCGCATCCCCGACGTGCCAAGCCACGCAAAGCACGTGCCCTGCAGCCATCGCGTCCTGTTCCGTGATCGTCTCGCATGCTCCTCCCCCCGCGTGCCTCGCATCCTCGTCACCGGGGCCGGCGGCCAAATCGGCTCCGATCTCGTACGCCTCCTCCGCGCCCAGCACGGTCGCGACGCCGTTCTCGCTACCGACCTGCGCCCCTTGTTACACACCGGCGGCCCGTCCGACGTCCTGGACGTACGCAATGCCGACCGCCTACGCCTCCTCTCCGATCGCCACGGCATCGATACGGTGTACCACCTCGCAAGCCTGCTCTCTGCAACGGGGGAGCAGCAGCCGCACCTTGCGTGGGACGTGAATATGAACGGGCTTCGGCACGTCCTCGAAGTCGCTCGGGAGAGGTCGCAGCGCGTCTTTTGGCCCTCGTCCATCGCTGCGTTCGGCCCGACCACGCCGCGCGATGACACGCCCCAGACGACCGTGCTGGAGCCAACAACCATGTACGGCCTTACGAAAGTGAGCGGCGAGTTGCTGTGCCAGTACTACGCCCTCAAGTTCAGCGTCGACGTGCGCAGCGTTCGCTATCCGGGGTTGATCTCGTCCGGCGCTCCGCCAGGTGGGGGGACCACCGATTACGCCGTGGACATGTTCAGGGCAGCCGTGCGCGGCGACCGTTACACCTGCTTCGTGAGTCCCGAAACGGTGCTGCCGATGATGTACATGCCCGACGCACTACGCGGTACCGTCGCGCTGATGGCGGCACCAGCGGACGCGATCACCGTGCGGACGAGCTACAACTTTACCGCGCTCAGCTTCTCAGCCTCCGAACTCGCCGACGCGATCCGAGACCGCGTCCCAGATTTCGAACTCACCTATCAGCCTGACTTCCGCCAGGGCATCGCGGACACCTGGCCCCGCTCCGTCGACGACTCCCAGGCTCGCCGTGACTGGGGGTGGTCGCCCGAATATGACCTCCCAGGCATGGTCGGAGACATGCTCGCCCGTCTCTCGCCACGCCTGCACGCTGCTAGAACTTCGAGGTAAGATGCTGGGAGTCTACGAACCACGTCTGCACGACTCTGCTTCTGGGCTAGGCGATGCTGGGCCAAGCAAAGCGGGGCTGTGCAACGCTGGGCCATGCAACGCTGGGCCATGCAACGCGACCTCACGTCATCGTATCACGCCAAACGCTCAACCTCATGCCTTCCACGACCGCCCCTGCGCTCTTCAAGCAGACCCTCACCGAGATCCGAGACGCCGGCTTGTACAAGTCTGAGCGCGTCATCACGTCCCAACAAGACGCGGGGATCGAAGTGCTTGGGCCTGGCCAGGGTGACGGGGCCGCTCCAGAGCGAGCGGTGCTGAACTTTTGCGCCAACAACTATCTCGGCCTCGCCAACGACCCCGACCTCATCGCGGCGGCTCAAGAGGGCGTGGCGAAGTACGGCTTCGGGATGGCTTCCGTGCGTTTCATCTGCGGCACGCAGGACGTGCACAAGGAGTTGGAGCACCGGCTGGCAGCCTACCACCGCAAAGAGGACTGCATCCTCTACGCCGCGTGCTTCGACGCCAACGCAGGCCTCTTCGAAGTGCTGCTCGACAAGGAGTGCGCGATCATCTCAGACGCCCTCAACCACGCTTCGATCATCGACGGGGTGCGGCTCTGCAAGGCTAGGCGCTACCGCTTCGCCCACGGCGACATGGCCGACCTCGAACGGGCGCTCCAGGATAGCCAGGACGCCAAGATTCGCATGGTCACCACCGACGGCGTCTTCTCCATGGACGGCGACGTCGCCAAACTCGACGAAATCTGCGCCCTTGCGAAGCAGTACGATGCCCTGGTGCATGTCGACGAGTGCCACTCGACGGGCTTCTTCGGGCCGACCGGGCGCGGTGCTGCCGAACACCACGGCGCACTCGACGACGTGGACATCATAACCTCGACGCTTGGCAAGGCGCTTGGTGGAGCGTCGGGCGGCTTCACCGTAGCCAGCGCCGAGATCGTAGACCTTTTGCGTCAGCGCTCGCGGCCCTACCTCTTCTCGAATACGCTCGCGCCCGTCATCGCCTACACCAGCCTTGCTGTCCTCGACCGGTTGGAGGAGACGGCCGAACTGCGCGAAACGCTCGCAGCCAACACCGCGCACTTCCGAGAGGGCATGACCGCGCGCGGCTTCGATATCCGGCCGGGCAGTCACCCCATCGTCCCGATCATGCTCTATGACGCCGTCCTGGCGCAGCGCATCGCGGACGCCCTCCTTGACGAGGGCATCTATGTGATCGGCTTCTCCTACCCTGTCGTGCCGAAAGGCGAGGCGCGGATCCGGGTGCAGATCTCTGCCGCACACACGAGGGCGCACCTGGATCAGGCGATGGATGCCTTCGAGCGCGTCGGGAAAGATTTGGGCGTACTGGACGCATGAGCCCCAAGCGCTTCGTAAGTCTCAGGTGAGCCGTCGATAGGTTGCACGTGGCGCGGATTCGCCACCTAACGGATATCAACCTCTACTTTTTCGACCACTGACCAACGCCGATTCATGGCCACTTCCCTCGACGACATCGCTAGCTTCCTCGATGCACGCGGAATGAAGTACACTCGCCACAGCGACACGTCAATCATGACGGGCTACAACGGGCTGGAGCGGTACCGCAACCCGGGCGGCGAGGATCTGCTGCGGCTCCTCATCCAGATTGCCGAGGAGGGACGGTATTTCTTCGTCGCGGCTCCCAAAGCGTACATCGTTCCGGTGGAAGACGCTGGGCCGTTCCTGCAAGCGTGCGCGATGATTCAGTGGCGCACCAAGCTGATCCAGTTTGAGTACGACGCTTCTGACGGCGAAGTGCGCCCCGTGATCGAGTTTCCGTTGGAGGATGCGCGGCTCACCGAAGGCCAGCTCATTCGCTGCGTCACGGGCTTGACCCGGTTGCTCGAAGACTATCATCCGGTGCTGGTCAGGGCGCGAGACGAAGGCATCGTCCGGTTCGAGCAGGACGAGGAGCGCACCGTTGAGATGTTGAGCCAATTGCTGAGCGGCTATCCCCCCGAGTTGCTCGCCGAAGCGCTGCGGCGAGCCAACGGGCGACAGGGAGGTCCGGACGCCGAAGCCTAGATCCTATGCGCCTTGCCGACCTCGATCTCAGCGACGTGTGCTTCCGCACCAGCGAGGACGTATTCGCCACGCTCGAACACGCCTGCACCTCGAACCCGGACCTTGCCACGTTCGAGGTGATCGGCACGAGCGAGAAGGGGCGCCCAATTGCCGGAGTGACCATGGGCCACGGGCCACGCACAGTCACGCTTGTGGCCGGGGCTCATGCCGACGAGCCCGTCGGGCCAGAGACGCTACGCACGTTTGTCATCGAATCGCTGGCGGCGCGTGATTGGGGAGCATCAGATGGCGGCTTCGCCGAGCTGTTCGAGCAGTTCACGTTCAAGATTGTCCCACACGTCAACCCCGATGCAGAGACGGCCAACCAACCTTGGGTCCAGGCGTGGCCCGACCTCCGAGCCTTTCTGCGGCATCGGCTTCGCGAACAACCTGGTCGCGATATCGAGTTTGGCTACCCAGTCATGCGCGCGGAGAACCGTGCCGTCAGTCGTTTCCTTTTCGGCTACGCGCCTATCGCCCTCCACGCGAGCCTGCACGGTATGGCCTTCTCGGAGGGGGCCCTCCTCCTGATCGAACGGCACTGGGCCGAGGCGTTCCCCGACCGTCTTGCAGTCCTTCAGCGTAGCCATCTGGAAGCGGCGAAGACCCTTGCCGGCCTAGAGCCGCATGACCAAGACCGTTCGGGAGACAAGGGTTTTCGTTATCTCGGTCCAGGCTTCTGGTCGACGCCAGAGGGCACGGCGATGCAGGCCTATTTCCTGCGTGAGGGCGAGGGTGAGACTGCATCAAAGTTCTTTCTGTCGTCTATGGAGCTCGCCCGGATCGCTGGGTATGATGCCGTGCGTAAGGCTGCGCCGCTCTGCCTAGTGACCGAGCTTCCATTGTGGCTCGTGCGTTGCGACCCGGGGAACCCGCCGGGTGTCCCGCTAAACTTCCAGGCCTTCCGAGAAGTGCTGCCCAGCCTGACGGCGGCCGCCCAGCGGGACGTGCTCACTGAAGAAGAACTCGACGGGGCACGTGCACGGTTTGGATTAAAGCCTGTCGACCTGCGCACGGCTGTACGCCTGCAACTCCATGCTCTTGCTCTCGGGCTTGCTGCCGTTTCTTGACCTGGGCATTCGCTGTGTCAGTGTCTTCTGGCATGCGAAAACGAAACGAAACGGAACTATTCGATCAAGGTTTGGAACAAGCATAGTCTCTGGCACAACCAGCCGCTCCCGCAGCGCGCTTCCAAGCGCACCGCATAGCCCCTCGGGGTAGTTCAGTTTCTCTTGGCGGCCAGGGTGCCCGTTTACTCTACTGGTATGAACCTCTACGTGGGCAACTTGCCCTTCTCCAGCACGGACGACTCGCTACGCGAGGCGTTCGAAGCACACGGCACCGTCACTTCTGCGGTCGTCATCAAGGACCGCGAAACGGGCCGCTCGCGCGGCTTCGGCTTCGTTGAAATGGAAACCAAAGAACAGGGTACTGCTGCCATCGAGGCGATGCATGGTACCGACATGGGTGGCCGCACGCTCACCGTCAATGAAGCTCGTCCCCGTCAGGGTGGCGGCGGCGGTGGCGGTGGTGGCAACCGAGGCGGCGGCGGTGGCTACGGCGGCGGCAATCGCGGCGGCGGCGGCTACGGCGGCGGCAACCGTGGCGGAGGTGGTGGCTACGGCGGTGGACGCCGTCGCGACTGGGACAACTAGTCCAACACCACGACGCTCTATCTTCGAGGCTCGACCTTCATGGTCGGGCCTCGTTTTTTTCCGCTATCCGGCCCGTCTACCTTCTTTGCTCCGGATGGCGACTTCGATCATCACTGAACAATGGTTGCATGTTGAACGTGGATGCGCTTGTCAGCAACGAGCGCTAGCCGAGCGTCCTAGCACGCGTTCGGACAGCTGCTTATCGCTGCGGTCTTCACTACCTACAGTAACGAAGGCCATCCGAAATCATTAAGGGACAAGGTAATCTCGGCATATCGTCAGATAGCGTCCTTCTCTGATCACCACCCCCGTCGTAATTCATCGCCCATGGTAGTCACACTCGATTTTTGGAACACGATGGTCGTAGCAAAGACGGGCGGCGAGGCGCGGCGGCGAGCACGCACCGACCACCTGCTCGCGCTCGTGCAGCGCTACCGCCGCGACGCCACTGAGGATCTGGTCGCGGACGCTCGGCGCTCGGCCCACGCCCGCTTCGATGCGGTGTGGAAAGCGGAGCATCGTACGCTGGGCGCGGACGATCTCTTGCGCTTCCTTTGGGATGAACTCGCGCTGCCCGTCTCCGATGCCGAGCACGCAGAGACGGTCCGTGTCTACGAGGAGGGCCTACTCATCGGCCCGCCCGACCTTACGCCGGGACTCGTTGACTTCGTGCAGGATATGGCCGGGCGCGTCCGTCTGGGCATCATCTCCGACACGATGTTTTCGCCTGGCCGCGTGATCCGGCGCCTTCTGGATCGCCACGGGCTGCTAGAAGCCTTCGGTATGTTCGCCTTTTCCGACGAGACCGGCTGCGCGAAGCCCGACCCGCGCGCCTTCGCCACGATCCTCGATGAGACTGAAGCTGCGCCTTCGCAGGCCTCGCACGTCGGCGATCTTCGGAGAACCGATGTAGCTGGGGCAATCAAAGCTGGGTGGACGGCGATCCAGTATACGGGGGTGCACGTGGACGACGCCGCCAACGGCCCGGCCCCGCATGCCGTCGCGCCGGACTGGGACGCCGTTGCCGCGGCGCTCGACGTTCCGTGACGGCGATGACCCTCCGGTTGGCGACCGTTGCCGATGCGCCAGGCGTGCAGGCAATCTATGCGCCCATCGTCCGCGACACGGCGATCTCGTTTCAGGAGGAGCCGCCCACCGTCGACGAGATTGCCGAGCGCATCCGCGCGACGCTCGCACAGTTTCCCTGGCTTGTTGTAGAGGACGACGAGGGCGTCGCGGGGTATGCCTATGCCTCGCGGCACCGGGGCCGCGCAGCCTACCGCTGGAGCGTGGAGGTTTCCATCTACGTCCACGCACGGTGCCGACGGCGCGGGCTCGGTCGCATTCTCTATCACACACTTCTACCGATGCTCGCCGCGCAGGGCTTCGTGGCGGCATGGGCCGGTGTGACGCTTCCCAACGACGCCAGCGAAGCCCTGCACCAAGCGGTCGGCTTCGCGAAGGTCGGCACCTACGAAAATGTCGGCTACAAACACGGCGTTTGGCGCGATACGCGCTGGTATCGCTACACCCTGCGCCCGCTGCCTGACCTACCCAGCGATCCAGTGCCACTGCCCACGTTTGTCGTGGCTGGCTCCTTTTCGCGTCTGCTCGAAGCGGGGCGGCTCCTTCTCCGCTGATCCACCGCGCTCCCGCGGTGCAAAGGCTACCTTCGGCCACAGAACCGATGCTTCGCCCCGCGATGCCAAACCACGACCCACTGATTCACCGAAGCACTTCCATGCCCCTCCAGATGGTCGACCTCCGCCGTCAGGTCGCGGAGATCCGCAACGAACTCGACGCCGCCATCGGCGCGGTGCTCGACAGCGGCGCGTTCGTGCGCGGGCCGTTCGTGCGCGAATTCCAGGAGAGACTCGGGGCTTACCTCGCCGATGACCGTGGGACGCCGCACACGCTCGGCGTGGCGAACGGGACCGACGCGCTTCAGATCGCCTACCAGGCCCTCGGCCTCGGCCCGGGCGACGAGGTGATCATGCCCGCGTTCACGTTTTGCGCTACCGCCGAGGCTGCCGCGCTCCTCGGCGCGATGCCCGTGTTCGCGGACATCGACCCGTCGACATTCAACCTCGACCCCGCGCAGGTCGAGGCCGCGATCACGCCCCGCACGAAGGCCATCGTGCCCGTGCACCTCTTCGGGCAGTGCGCCGACCTCGCCGCGTTCGAGCGCATCGCCGGGCAACACGGCCTTGCCCTCATTGAGGACACCGCGCAAGCCGTTGGGACGCAGCACATCGGGCCGGACGGCACGCGGCGCTGGGCCGGGACGGTCGGCGACATCGGCACAGTGTCGTTCTATCCGTCGAAGAACCTCGGGGCCTACGGTGACGGCGGCGCACTCCTTAGCCACAGTGACGCGCTCCACGAGCGGATGCGCCAGACTGCTAACCACGGTGCGGCGAGGAAGTATTACCACACGACCATCGGCGTCAACAGCCGCCTCGACGGCATCCAGGGCGCGATCCTGGGCGTCCACCTGCGCCACCTCCCAGCGTGGACACGCGCCCGCCAGCTCGCCGCCGCGTGCTACGACGCCGCCTTCGCCCCGAGCGCCTTCGTGACGCGCCCGGCGCGTGCGTCGTACAGCACGCACGTCTTCCACCAGTACGTCGTCCGCGTCCCCGCCGATGCCCGCGACCGTCTCCGCGACGCCCTCAAGGCGCAGGGCATCCCGTCGATGGTCTACTATCCGGTCTCGCTCCACGAGATGCCCGCCTTCGCCGACGCCCGGGTGACCGGAAGCCTTGCCGAGACGGAACGCGCCTGCCGCGAAGTCCTTGCGCTGCCGATGCACCCGTGGCTCTCAATGGCCGACGCGGAGCGCGTCGCCGACGCCGTGCTCAGCTTCTTCGGCGAGCGCACTCTGGAGGCCACAGCTGGTGCCGCAGAACTGATTGCCTAGGTTCACTCCGCCCTGAGCACGTCCGCCGGGTTGGCGGTCACGATGCGGCGGACTTGCGTGGCGAGCGTAGCAGCAGCCGCGACTGCCACAACGCCGAACGCGAGTGCGAACGGCACCGGGTTGAGCGGCATCCGGTACTCGAAGATCGAGTCGAGGAGGGCGTTGAGAAGCAGGTAGGCGAACGGTGCGGCGAGGACGAACGCGACGAGCAGCATCACGAGGAAGCTGCGGTTGACGTGCGTGGTCACGCTCGCGACGGTGGCGCCGAGCACTTTGCGGATGCCGATCTCGCGCATGCGCCGCGCCACGTTCTGCGCCGCGATGCCGAAGAGCCCCATCGAGGCGAGCAGGAGCGCCATCGCGGCGGTGAAGACGAAGATGCGGTTGATGCCTGCGTTCTCGGCGTGGGCTTCGTCGAAGACGGCGTCCTGGAAGTAGCCCTCAAACTCGACATCGGGGTAGAGCCGTTTCCAGGTGGCTTCCAGGTCGGCGAACGTGGCCGTGGCGCGGCCTTCGCGGACGCGCAGCGCGACGGCGCGGTAGTCAGCCTCGTCCACGACGGTCACGAACATCGGGTTGATCGGGTCGAAGAAATCGTCGTAGTGAAAGTCTTCCACCACACCTGCGACGGTATAGGAGCCCGTGATGACGCTGTCGCGCCGCACGTCGAACGTCTTCCCGAGCGGGCTGTCCCACCCGCGCTGCGCCACGAACGTCGCGTTGACGATCGCCGCTGCCGTTCCCCCGTTGTTCTGGGCATCCGGGTCAGAAGCATCCAGGTCGGTCATGTCCGTCACAGCTGCGTCTTGCTCGGCGTCAAAGAGCCGACCGTCGCGCAGGCGCAGGTCGAGCGTGGCGGGGTAGTCGGGGCCGACTTCTAAGCGCGCGGCCTCCATCTGCGTGCCCTCGATGTCGAGGACGGCGAAGCCCTGCGACCGACCAACCGAGTGTCGTGTCCCGGCGTACAGTACCACGTCTGGGTGCTGGACCACCTCCGCCTCGATAGCGGAAAACTGACTCGCGTTGTCGAGCGGTACCACGAGCGTCTGCTCCTCGTCGTAGCCCCAGTCGAGTTGCTCCTGGTACTTCGCATTCTGCACGAACACGACGCCCGCGATCATCGTGAAGAATGCTAGCGTGAACTGCATCGTGAGGAGCCCATTCTGTACCCATCGGTGGCGCGATACGGATTGCGTTCCCCTCAATATCGAGGCTGGACGGAGGCTGGAGATATAGAACGCTGGGTAGGCCCCCGCGATCAACGCCGTCACCAAAAGCAACGTCCCGAGGAAGACCCAAAGCGCGATGCTGCCGAAATAGTCGGCCTCGATCCCGAGGTTCGAGATGTCGTTGAAGCCGGGTGTGGTGACGAAGTGCGCCATGAACACGCCCAGGCCGAGCGCGAGCAGGCACAGCAACACGTTCTCCGCCAGGAACTGCGCGATGAGCTGCCAGCGCTGCCCGCCGAGCGTCTTGCGGACGCCGATCTCTTTGAGGCGCTGCGCCGCCGTGGCGAGCGTCACGTTGACGTAGTTGAAGCACGCCAGTAGTAGCAGCGCGGTGCCGATGAAGCTCATCACGATCACAGCTTCCCGAGGCGGGCCACCACCAAGGTCGCCTCGAATCTCCTGCGTCCGGGATGCCATGGCCTCCAGCGGGGTAAGCGGCAGCGAAGCGACGGGCCAGTCGTGGCTCGCGGCATTCTGGAGCGTGATGTACGGCCCCATGGCGGCGGCGACGTCCGAGAGGTCGTCCTCGTCGCGCAGGAGGAGGAACGTCGCATCGGTGTACGAAGCCCAGTCGTCCATCCCGTCGCCGTGGGTGTCGCCGAGGAGGCGCAGCGTCTCGTACGGAAAGAGTGCCCGGAAGCCGAAGCTCGTCTCCTCGTCGAGCGGGTCAACGACAGCGCGCACGGTGAAGGCCATCGGCTCCTGCCCGTCGAATTCGACGGTGAAGCTCTGGCCCAGCGGCTCGATGTCCTCGCCGAAGTACTTCTCGACCATCCGCGGCGAGAGGGCGATCGCACCCGGATCGTGTAGGAACTCGGCCTCGCCGTCGAGCACGGGGTAGTCGAACACCTCGAAAAAGCTTGCTTCGGCGAACATCACCCACTCGCGGTGCTCTCTCTCGACGCCGGACTCAGTGGTGTAGCGGAACGTGGCACCCCGCTGCTCGATGCGTAGGGCACGCTCGACCTGCGGGAGGTTGGCCTCCAACGCCGGCCCAAGCGGCATCGGGGAGTCGCCCCAGACTTGCTCCTCGCCGTCGCGTTCCACCGTGTTGTGGACGAGCACCGTCCGGTGGCTGTTCTCGTGGACATGGTTCACCGTCATCCACTGATGGATGAACAGAAACACCGTGATCGCGGTCCCGATGGCGATGGACAACCCAACAAGGTTGATCGCGGAGGCGACTTTGTTTTTGAGGAGCGTGCGGTAGGCGAGGCGGAAGTAGCTATGAAGCATCAGCAGGGGTGGGGCACCGGCTCGCGGCCCACGACGAAAGGGCCAAGCATAATTGCGCCCTACGGGACGTGCTGCCTGGAAGTTGCCCCTGTGCTCAGTCGCTTACTCTCCGATCAGCCGCTTCAATTCCTTCACCCGCCGGACGACTTGCTCGCGGTCCATCTCGCGATACTGTTCCGGCAGCATGTCACGCGAGGTGCACTCAAGCACGGCGGCGAGCGACTGGAGCTCCACTTCGAGCGGGTACGTCGGCGGGATGAAGTCCTCCACGACCTCGGCGAGGATGTCGGGCGGCACCTTCATGTTGCCGCTGCGGGTCTTCTTCGTCTTGCCGCCCTTGCCGTTTGTGGTGTGGGCTACCGTGCGAAACTTGGAACGCGTGAGCAGTGCCTCCATGTCGGCACCGGAGTAGGTCCGCACGCCGTCAAGGAGCGCTTCGGGGGCCTGCTCGATGTCGATGGCCGTGTCGGTCTTCTTCATCATCACGCGCAGCAGTTCCTCGCGTGACTCGCGGGTGGACGGGTAGAACAGCGCGAGGTGCTCCTCGGCGCGGCCCTGGCGCTTGAGGTCGACCGGCATCAGGTCCGGGCGGGCGGTGAGGAGGAACCATATGATCTTGCCACGATAGCGCGTGTCGCTCATCGCCTGCGCGATCTGGCTGAAGACGCGGTTCGAGACGCCCGAGTCGCCCGAGGAGGAGCGGTCGCCGAGCGCGGCGTCAGCCTCGTCGATCATTACGGCGACGGGGTTCATCGCGCGGAGCAGGCCGAGGATCTTCTCCAGGTTGCCCTCCGTGACGCCCTGCCACTGGCTGCGGAAGTTCTTCAGCTTCACCATCGGGATGCCGATCTCGCCCGCGAAGCACGTCGTCATGAACGTCTTCCCGGTGCCGACGGGGCCGTTGATGAGGTAGCCCATCGGCAATACGTCGTGGCGGCCTTGTTTGAGCGCCGAGGCGGCGTCTCGCAGGTGCGATTTCGCCTCGTCGTGGCCCGCCACGAAATCGAGCGTGTAGTTCGTCTCGACGAACTCCAGCAGCCCGTACGCCTCGGCCTCAATCAGGTCCTTCTTCTGCTCCGAGAGCCGCTCGAACGTGAGCTTGCGGTTGTTTTCAAGCGTGTCGGCGAGGATGGTGCGGAGCTGCACGTAGCCGAGGCCCGCCGTGTTTTGCGCGAGGACAGCCGGGGTGACATCGGAGAGCTTCTTGAACGTCCGCGCTTTCTCTTTGCGACCGTCGCCGAGGTACCACTCCACGTATGCCTCGCGTTGCGCCTTCTCGGGCAACTCGATGGCGATCTCGGCGGTGTAGGGGCTCTGGATCAGTTGCCGGTTGAGATCCGTGAGGTTTTCCGTGAGCAGGACAAGCGTGAAATCGTGGCGCAGGAACTGCGGGTCGTGGCTCCAGCGGCGCAGCGTCACGAGCGACGCGCGGTCCTCGGCGGAGTAGGTGCTCGCCTCCGCCATCGGCACGATGGTCTCGGCGAAGTCGACCACGACGGCCATCCGCTTGCCCTCGGCGAGGCGGATGCGGAAGTAGTTGTCGAGCAGCGCGAAGACGCGGACGGGGTCCTTCGGCAGCTTCCGGGCGTACTCTGTGCCGAATATGGTGTCGTAGCCCGAGAGCGCACGGTTGAAGTCGCCCTGGCTCTCGCGGTCGTGGAAGTGGATGCCTGCCGAGCGGTCGTAGAACACGATCAGGTCGCGCCCCGCGAAGAGGTCGTCCGCGAGGAAGTCGCGCAGCGGGATGAAATCGGGCTCACCGGCGGCGTCCTCGGTTGCGACGAGGTCACGGATGTTGCCGTAAAGGATGAACTGGTTGAGCGTCTTCGTGAAGTAGCGCCGGGCGAGTTCTTGTGCCCAGGTGGGGTAGTGCGCGATGTAGGCGTCGAGGGGGGAGGCGTCGGCCATCGGAAGGGCAGGCTGCGAAGGGAGGACGAAGGCGGAACGGGAAGATAGCGGCGCGCGTGGCGGTTGGCGTTTACGGGAGTGGAGATCCGTATCCTCACGCTCGTCCACCATCGCTCCGAGTCCATGCCCACCGCGCTTGCTTTCAAGACCCTCGTCACCAAACGCCAGGCCCGTGTGGCGGTTGTGGGGCTCGGCTACGTTGGCCTACCACTCGCCATCGAAGTGGCAGAGGAGGGCTTCGAGACGATCGGCTTCGACGTGAGCGAGGCGACCGTCGCCCATGTCAACGCTGGCACTAGCCATGTGAAAGACGTGGCGTCGTCCAAGTTGGCCCCCCTCGTGGAGTCCGGATGCCTGCACGCCACATCGGATCCTAGCGCACTCGCAGACTGTGACGCGATCCTCGTCTGCGTGCCGACGCCACTCAACAAAGTCAAAGACCCGGACCTGTCATTCGTTGTCGCGGCGAGCAAGGCGATCCGCGACGTGCTGCGGCCGGGGCACCTCGTCGTCTTGGAGAGCACCACATTCCCAGGGACGACCCGCGAGGTGGTGCTTCCGCTCCTTGCCGAGAGCGGGCTGGAAGTGGGGACCGACTTCTTCCTCTGCTACTCGCCCGAACGCGTCGATCCGGGCAACACAACGTGGCAGACGAAGAACACGCCGAAGGTGCTCGGCGGAGTCACGGACACCTGCACGCAGGTCGGCGGTGCGCTCTATGAAGCGGTGTTCGACACCGTCGTGCCCGTGTCGAGTGTGGAGGCGGCAGAGCTGACCAAGGTCTACGAGAACACCTTCCGCATGATCAACATCGCCCTGGCCAATGAGCTGGCACAGGCGTGCGAGAAGCTCGACGTGGACGTGTGGGAAGTGGTCGAAGCGGCAGCGACGAAGCCCTTCGGGTTCATGAAGTTCACGCCCGGCCCCGGCCTCGGCGGCCACTGCATCCCGCTCGACCCGCACTACCTCTCGTGGAAGATGCGGACGCTGGCCTACCGCACCCGCATGATCGACCTCGCGAGCCGCATCAACGCCGAGATGCCGGGCTTCGTCGTGCGCCAACTCGCCGACGCGCTCAATGACGATGGGAAGCCGGTGCGCGGCAGCCGTGTGCTGGTGCTGGGCATTGCCTACAAGCCCAACGTGGACGACGTGCGCGAGAGCCCGGCCATCGAAATCATGCGGCTCCTCCAGGAAAAGGGGGCGGCCGTGACGTTCCACGACCCGCACGCGCTCGAACTCCGCGACGACGGCCACACGCCGCTCGACGGCTTGCCGCTGCGTTCTGTCGCGCTGACGCCTGCGACGCTCGAAGCACAGGACGCCGTTGTCCTCGTCACTGACCACGATGCCATCGACTACGACCTCGTGGCGGCATACGCGCCGTTCGTGCTCGACACACGCGGGCGGATGCGTGGCCTCGATGGCGCCGCGCGCATCGTCGGGTTGTCCGGACAGGAAGAGCAGCGGTTCAACAAGGTGGACGCCTAGACACAAAGAGGCGCGAGCACGTGGGGTGCAGCGCTCGCACCTCTTGGCAGCTCTACGACGTTTTGGCAGCTCTACGACGTTGTTCGCTCTGCCGTGGTCAGCCTTCGGGGTTGAGGATCGCGTCGATGCGGGCGCGGGCGTCTTCAAGGTGAAGCCGGTCCATGCGCTCGTTGGAACTGCGATAGCGGCCGAGCGCCGCAGCGATCGTGTCGTCGAGCGTCTCGAGTTCGCCGCGCACGAGCGGGCGGAGGTCCGACTGGCTCACGTCGATGGGCGTGTAGCCGATGTAGAACCGGAAGAACGCGTTTGGCGGGGCCGTAGGCTCTTCGGTCATCAGCGATTCGAGTTGTTCCAGGTAGGCTCGCTGCAGTGCTCGCCGCATCGGGTCGATGGCGTCGCCGTCTTCGAGTTCGCTCCAGAGGCTCCCGCGCACGGTGTCGAACAGCTCGGTAGCCGTGAAGACCTCCATCTCCAACTCGCTGTCAGCCATCGCGTCGACGGCTTCGGCCTCGAACAGACGGGCGATGCGCCAGGGCGACATGAGACGGCTTAGAACGCTGGCCTGCAGGCCGCGAATCTGGTCTTGCACGCCTGCGGCTTCGATGCGGCGAAGGATCTCCGTGTCGAGGAGCCAGTCGGGTCGATGCATGCCATTGTCCAGGACGAAGGCGAGGGCCTCGCGCTGGCGATTGGCAGGAACGGGTTCATAGACCGGGCCATCCTGATCGGTCGTTTTGTACTCGGTGTATACCCCGCCGACGTAGCTGCCCGCGTGGTTCAGGTAACGCCGCCACTGGGAGGCAATCTGATTGTAGAGTTCGTCGAGCGTGGCGTAGTCCTCCATCGGCTCTTCGGTCCAGGTGCGGAGGTTTTCGGTGATCCGCTTGAGGTTGGCGAGGCCGAGTTGGCCGGCGTAGACCGCATCGTCGCCGAGGTCTTCGTTCTGGGCGCGCGGGTCTGTTGCGACGACCGCTTGGCGGACATAGCGCAACGTCGGATCGGTCTCGGTGCGGCGCACGATCTCATGCAGCAGCGGGCGCTCGTCGTCGGCGTTGTCGATGCCCGGGAAGTAGCGGTAGCCCCACTCGATGGCATGGATGTCGTACGAGCCGATGTCGGGCGTGAAGCGCTGGACGCCGTCGCCCGGCTGTGCGACGTAGTTGAAGCGCGCATAGTCCATGATGGACGGCGCGGTGCCGTGCTTCGCCGTGTAGGTCGGTGAGCGAAGGCTGTCCACCGGCACCGTGCTCGACGAGAAGAAGTTGTGCTGGAGCCCGATCGTGTGCCCGACTTCGTGCGCCGAAACGAAGCGGATCAACTCGCCCATGACGGCCTCGTCGAACTCGACGCCCCGTGCCTCCGGGTTGGCCGCGGCGGTCTGGACGAAGTACCAGTTGCGCAGCAGGTTCTGGATGTTGTGGTACCACCCGATGTCCGACTCCAGGATTTCGCCGGAACGCGGGTCGTGGACGTTCGGGCCGTAGGCGTTCTGGATCTCCGACGAGAAGTAGCGAATCACGCTGTAGCGCACGTCCTCCGGGTTGAACTCGGGGTCCTCTTCGGGCGTCGGCGGGTCTTTTGCCACGATCGCGTTCTTAAAGCCAGCCGCCTCGAACGCCACGTTCCAGTCTTCGACGCCCTGCTTGAGATAGGGGCGCCAGCGCTCTGGCGTGGCCGGGTCGATGTAGTAGACGATCTGTTTTTTGGGCTCAACGAGTTCGCCGCGGGCATAGGCGGCCTCGTCGGACGGTTCGAGGCGCCACCGTACCGCGTAGGTGCGGCGCTCGGCGCGCTGCTCCTCACGTCCGAAATCTGTCTGCGTGCGCGTGAAGTAGCCCACACGTTCGTCTGCGAGACGCGGCGTCATGGGGACTGCGGGAAGCAGAATCATCGAGTGGGCCATCTCGACCGAGATCGTGCCGGTTGACGATTGGCTCGGAGGCTGGTTGGCTTCGTAGGTCAGCACCGCGCGCACCTCGATGTTCTCTGGGTAGCTCGCCACGCGCTCCAGGAACGAGCGCTTGCTGTCAAGGCGGCGGACCTTGTACTGCTCGCGGGAGCCTCGTGGCAAGCCCAGCGACGGTACATCCGAGGTGTAGAGCGAGGTCGCGTCGATGACGACGCCCGCCGAGTCGGGCGTGATCGCCTCGATGCCAAAGCTCGCGACCACTGGCTCGAAGTTGGAGCTGCGCACCGCCGAGTAGATGGGCAAGCTGTCGGCCGCGACGTTCGAGTAGGAGACCGTTCGCAGTAGGATGTTGCGGCCTTTGCGCTCCCACCGCACGCTCTGCGTGTTCAGCTTCGTTCCGCCATACGCGATGTTGTCGGCCGTCTTCGAGACGCGCGTCACGAGGAGCATCTCGCGCCCCATCACGCTGTCGGGAATCGCGTAGAGCAGCTTTGAGCCGTCTTCCACGAGATAGCTCACGAACAGGCCAGCATCCGCGGCGGCGCTGTCGGTGACGACCTCGGCAAACGGCTTATATGGCGAGTCGTCTGCTCTGGATGGAGCGCTGGGCGCGGTGGGAGGCGCGACGTCTGGAAGCTTGCTGCTGGAACAGCCACCGGCAAGTAGGAGCAGCGTGAGCAGAAAGGCCGGGGTAAGCCGAACCAGGGTACTGGGGGTGAAACGCAGTCGCATCGGTGGACGGTATGGATGAGTCAAGACCGGCCAAAGTATACCGCACCCCGGAAAACGAAGCCTGCCGACTTCCGGACGGGGTGGAAGTCGGCAGGATGTGCCAAATGGGCCGGGTTGCGCTATGCGCAGGATACCGATCGGGGCTGGCTGCGGATGCGATCTCCAGGTGGCGCCGCGCGCTCGGGGCGGCGAGAGGGGGCCGGTTGCCCACCGTCGCCGACGAGGTGAGGCATCATGGCTGCGGCAATTCGGGCGATGGCCTCAGGACGATCGTAGAAGCCGGAAGCAAGCCGGTCGCGGACGTGTTTAGGGGTGCGCATAACAAGGGGGTGGGTGGAGTGAGAGAGAGCGAGGGCTTTCGCAAGCGCAGTATCGTAATGAGACGGGTACGAAACGTGCCTCGGTCCTTCATATCGGCGCTGTGCCAACTTCTTTAAGCACGCCCCACTTTTTTTATTCACCACCTGTGCAGCGTAGCGCTGGCGCACCGTTCCCGCCGAAAAACCGCCGAGCGCTGAAGATCACGACGGGTCTCGAATGGCTGCCGCGCGCTCGCCGTCGATGAACCGAAGCGTCACGAGGTCGCCTTCGGAGAGCGCGTCCGCTGATCGTACAGTCGAATCGCCGTGCGAGACGAGGGCATAGCCGCGGCGGAGTGGTGCTTCCGGGTCCAGAGCCTGCAGTCTGGCACTGAAGGCATCGAGGCGGAGTCGAGGAGCGCGCGTGAGACGCTGCCCAGCCAGGTGCAACCGTTCTACGAGCGTGTCCGTGCGCTGACGAGCCGTGTCCAGTCGATCGAGCGGACAGTTGAAGCTGCGCGAGCGTACCAGCGCCTCAATGCGGTGCCGATGGTTGGCAAGGACGCGCTCGGTGTGGAGTCGTAGTGATTCGTGGAAGCCAAAGACGAGCCCGGCAACGTCTCTACCGTCTGGCACGGCGAGCTCGGCGGCGTGTGTCGGCGTTGCCGCACGCACGTCGGCCACGAGGTCGGCTATGGAGACGTCGGTCTCGTGGCCCACAGCCGATATCACGGGGATGCTCGACCGCGCGATGGCGCGGGCTACGTCCTCCTCGTTGAACGCCCAGAGGTCCTCGACGGAACCACCGCCTCGCCCGACAATGAGCACGTCGGCGCGAAGCTCTGTGGGCGTTGCGGGGTCGTCGGCGGCAAGGTTGAAGGCGTCGATGGCCTCGGCGATCTCGGTCGCGGCGCCGCTGCCCTGCACGTTGACAGGGCAGAGGAGTACCTGAACGCTCGGAAATCGTGCTGCGAGTACCGCGAGCATATCTTGCAACGCTGCGCTCGATCCGGACGTGACGAGACCGATGCGCTCAGGAAAGCGGGGCAGGGCCTTCTTCAGCGATGCGTCGAGCAACCCTTCGCTGGCCAGTTCAGCTTTGAGCGCCTCGAACGCTCGACGCCACGCCCCAGCACCAGCAGGCTGCATCGTCTCGACGATGAGTTGGTACTGCCCGCGGGGCTCGTAGAGCGAGATCCGCCCGACGGCTCGTACCCGCATGCCATCACCGGGGCGGAAGGGGAGGCCACGTGCGGCTGTCCGCCAGAGCACGGCCCTAACTTGCGCATCGGCCTGGTCGGCGTCGCGCAGCGAGAAGTAGCAGTGGCCCGAACCGTGCGCCTTCCAGTTGGCGATCTCGCCCTCCACGCGGACATGCCCGAAGCGCGTCTCGATGGCGTCTTTGATCTGCGCCGTGAGCGCACCGACGCTGACCGTCTGGGGCGGGACCGCATTAGGCGGAGGCGGTGCGTCGAAGAGGGAATAAGTACGAGCCACGAGTCGAGGAGCGAGCGGATCAGAGAGGCGGAACAGTCGTTGGGAGAAATTACGCGCCGCGTCAGGCGCTCATGCCCGACGCCGACCACCCCTCGTCGCTCCACGTACTGCATGTCTACGATCACCATCAAGCCTCTCGTCCCCGTCGAAGACGCGCTCCGCGGCGACCGGCCCATCCGCGTCCTCTTCGTTTGCCTGGGCAACATCTGTCGTAGCCCCCTTGCCGAAGGCGTTTTTCGTCACCACGTGGATCGGGCCGGGTTGACCGACCGCTTCGAGATCGACTCGGCAGGGACAGGACGGTGGCACGTTGGCGAGCCACCCGACCCCCGCATGCGCGGCACGGCGCGCGACCGCGGCCTCTCCATCGACGACCAGCGTGCGCGGCAGGCGCAGGGAACCGATCTGCGCTACTACGACCACATCTTCACGATGGACCGCAGCAACCTCCACGACGTGCTCTTCCTCGACCCGCAGGGCGCTAACAGCTACCGCGTCCGCCTCTTTCGCGAGTTCGACCCCGACCCCGAGGACTACCAGGTGCCCGACCCCTACAGTGGCCAACAGGAAGGCTTCGACCTCGTCTTCAACATTGTTGACCGCACCAGTGCCGTGATTCTGAGCAAACTCACGGACGCGTACCAGCTCCGGGCATGAGCGCGCCTGGTACGAAAATGGTGCAGATCACGGGGGCATGGAACGAACGCCCCCGGAAGCCCCGTACCTTCGCCGCAGTGACCTCGCACAACCCACACGACTCGCCATGTTTGCACTAACGCTTCCCTATGCGATCGGAGGGCTCGGCCCCTGGGAAATCGCGCTAATCCTGCTCGTAGTGCTTCTGGTCTTTGGTGCAAAGCGTATCCCAGAAATTGCCCGCGGCCTGGGCAAGGGTATCCGGGAATTCAAAGATGCCACCAACGAGATCTCCAAAGAGCTACAGTCGGAGCCGCCTCGGCAGCAGCAAATCCAGCCGCCTCCGCAGCAGACCTACCAGCAGCCAACCTACGCGCCACCTCAGCAGCAGCAGGCTCAATCGCAAGCGCCTGCCCCTCCTTCCGCAAAGCCGGAGGCCTGATCGGGCAACGCGTATGTCTATAGCGCGTCGTCCCCATGGAGAGGGCGACGCGCTTTGCTGTTTTGGGTGCGCGACCGTCGAGCGGCTAGGGCCGCAACACCAAGCGTCGCCCCAAGAGCTAGGGCAGCTGGGTACACCAGGGACGGCGCAGACGAGCTTCCAGAGCGCCGAGCTACTTGCTTCGTCATGGTGTCGCCGAAGCCTGCCCAGAAGGCGCGTTGTGCGAGAGACCATGCCGGATTAAACCAACGGGCAACGAACGCATCGAGTTGGAGCCTCACCTGAGTCGAGCCGGGTGCGGCGTCGTCAGCCCAGAATTGCAGCCGGGTAGGTCGGACGAGGCGCAGGGAGAGGGCATACGAGCCGTAGAAATAGCGCAGGTCGCGATACGCCGTGCGTCCGGGAACAGGCGGTGTGATCTCGCCGAGGATGCCCGCGAACAAGATGCCCGGGCCGTGGTGCACGTTGAGCACCCCTGGCGAGAAGCCCATCGGTCCGCCCTCGAACTGAGGAACGAACTCAACACGGTAGGGTGGTACTTGGCCGTCGGTGAACGTGGCCGGATCGTTCAGCCATGCCCAGACGGCACCTCGGTCATGAGGTACCGTCCAGGTGTGTCGATGGGTCTGAGCGCGGAAGCCTAGTGGGGCCGCGTGCGGGGCAACCTCATCGGTGTGCAGTGTCCCAGGCATGGCCTAGTTCTGACCGGGGATGCCCGGCTCCGTCATCGAGCGCACGTCCAGGACAGCGTCGAGTTGATCCTCGGGGACGAGGTCCATATCCAGGAGTACGTCGCGGACGGAACGGCCTTCGGCGGCGGCCTTCTTTGCCACCTTCGAGGCTTTGTCGTAGCCGATCGTAGCGTTGAGCGCCGTCGCGATCGACGGGTTCTTCTCGAGCAGTTCCTGCGCGCGGGCACGGTTGGCACGGATGCCGTCGAGGCAGTTGGTGCGGAACGCGTCGAGGCCGTTGGTGAGAATCTCGATGCTCTCCAGCATGGCATGCGCCATCACGGGCATCATCACGTTGAGCTCGAAGTTGCCGTGCTGCCCGCCGACCGTGATCGTCGTCGCGTTACCCATCACGCGCGCGGCGACCATCATGAGCGCCTCGCTCATCACAGGGTTCACCTTCCCCGGCATGATCGACGACCCCGGCTGAATCGCTGGCAGTTGGATTTCTGAGAGGCCGCTCGTAGGCCCGGAGGAGAGGTGGCGGATGTCATTGACGATCTTGACGACGGCAACGGCGAGCGTGTTCAGCGCCCCCGCAGCAAACACGTAGGCATCCTTGGCAGCCTGTGCCTCGAAGTGGTTCTCGGCTTCGCGGAACTGCAGACCTGTGGCTTCGGAGATGAAGCCGATGGCGTGCGCCGGAAAGTCGGCGGGACGGTTGATGCCGGTGCCGGTCGCCGTGCCGCCGAGCGCGAGTTCGGCGAGGTCGTCCGAGGCAAGCCGGAGGCGGCGGATGGCGTGCGCGATCTGGCTGGCGTAGCCGCCGAACTCCTGACCGAGGCGTACAGGCGTCGCGTCCATCAGGTGGGTGCGGCCCGACTTGATCACATCGTCAAACTCCGAGGCCTTTGCTTCAAGGCTAGCGTGGAAGCGCTCCAGTGCGGGGATCAATTCCTGCTCGATGGCGACGCGCGCCGCCACGTGCATCGCAGTGGGGATGACGTCGTTGGACGACTGCCCGTAGTTGACGTGGTCGTTGGGGTGCACGTTCTCGCCGAGTGCCCGCGTGGCAACCGTCGCGATCACCTCGTTGGTGTTCATGTTCGTCGACGTGCCCGAACCGGTCTGGAAGATGTCGAGCACGAACTGGTCGTCGAGGGCACCCGTGCGAACTTGTTCGGCGGCGTCCACGATGGCATCTGCTCGCCCGTCGTCCACGAGGCCGAGCTGCTTGTTGGCCTTCGCGGCTGCACCCTTGACGAGGCCCAGCGCCTCGATGAAGCGGCGGCCGAAGCGCAGCGACGAGATCGGGAAGTTGTCCTTGGCGCGCTGTGTCTGGGCGGCGTAGAGCGCGTCGGCGGGGACGTGAACCTCGCCAAGGGAGTCGGTTTCGATGCGGGTTTCCATAGGCTCGGAATCGAGAAGGGGAGGAGAACAAGGACGCAGAAGTATAGCCGCTCCAGACAAAGCGCTTCCGCCGTAGGTTGGCAACTCCCGATTTCTTCGCCGACCGCGCTCACCTGCTCGCCATGGATCTGCTCCGCACCGTCGAGGACATGCAAGCCATCGCCGATCGGGCTCGCTGCCAAGGCCAACGCCTCGTCCTCGTGCCTACGATGGGAGCCTTGCACGACGGCCACGTCGCGCTGGTGGAGGAAGCCCACCGCCAGGGCAACCACGTCACGGTTTCTATCTTTGTCAACCCGACCCAGTTCGGGCCCGGGGAAGACTACGAGCAGTATCCCCGGACGCTGGCGAACGACCTAGAACGGCTCGCTCGAACCAACGGAGGGCGCGGCGTGTCGTGCGTGTTTGCCCCAACCGTTGCATCGATGTATCCCCTCGGGTTGCCCGTCCGCATGACCGTGGAGCCGAACGGGCTTGACAGGCATCTGTGCGGAGCGCACCGGCCCGGCCACTTCCAGGGCGTGACCACGGTTGTGACAAAGCTGTTTAACGCGTGCCGACCGCACGTCGCGGTGTTTGGGCGGAAGGACGCGCAGCAATTCTTGATCCTGCGCCGCATGGCGCGCGAACTCAACACTGGCATCGAGTTGGTTGGGGTGGAGACCGTCCGCGAAGCCGATGGTCTGGCGCTGTCCTCTCGCAATCGTTACCTCACGGACGAGGAGCGCGGCCAAGCTGTGGTGCTCTCGCGCGCCCTTCGCGCCGTCACTGCGGCGGTTTCCGCAGGGGAACGGGACACCAAAGCCCTTGTTCGAGCTCTACTTGATCATATGCAATCGTCGCACCTCGCACGCGTTCAGTACGCCGAAATCGTCGATACGGAGACCATCCAACCTGTAGCGACGCTTGAACCAGGCCGCGAGGCCCTTGCTGCTGTGGCGGTGTTCTTCGGCTCGACTCGTCTCATCGACAATGCCCTCCTCACGGTCCCCACAGACGAACGTCCCTGACCTATGCGCCCTCCTCGACGCGGCTCCTCCCGGACTCCTGGAAACCGGAACTCTGGGTTACGCTATGATTACCTAGGTCGGCGCCCTGCCACCCACCATCCGCTCGCAACCGCCCCTGCGATGAACGCTCCTACGTCGTCCACGCCGTTCACGATGCCGCCGCTCTTGACCATGTTCAAGGGCAAGCTGCACCGACTCACCGTGACCGAAGCCGACCTCTACTACGAGGGCTCGATCACCATCGACACGGAACTGCTCGAAGCGGCCAAGATCTTGCCCTACGAGAAGGTGCAGATCGTCAACAACAACAACGGCGCGCGGCTCGAAACCTACACGATCCCTGGTACGGCTGGGAGTCGCATCGTGTGTCTCAACGGTGCCGCTGCCCGGCTCTGCCAGCCCGGCGACGAGGTGATCGTGATGTCGTATGCGCAGATGACCCAAGACGCCGCGCTTACGCACCGTCCCCGGGTGGTGCTCGTCAACAAAAAGAACGACCCGGTCGAGGTCTACGATATGGACGGTCTAGCTGTAGACAAGGCCCGATATATCGGCCCACTTCCTGCTGAATAGAGAGTGGTCTTTCCGCTGAAACGGGGTCGTCGACACCAGTGTGTTGGCGACCCTTTCCGTTGGGGGGCGCTCAAGCCAAGGGGCAGGCGGCGGTATCTTTCGAGGCTTTTCCCCCACCCCTATTCACTTTCTCAACTCATGCAGATCGAACACGTCGCCGTTGTCGGAGCGGGGACGATGGGCAACGGCATTGCCCACGTCTTTGCGCAGCACGGCCACCGCGTCACCCTCCTCGACCTCGACCAGGACCGCCTCGATCGGGGCCTCGCCACCATCGAGAAAAACCTTGCCCGGCAGGTCAAGAAAGACATGCTTACCGCCGAGCAACAGGTCGAGACCCTCGCCCGGATTTCGTGCGGCACGGGACTCGCGCAGGGCGTGCAGGACGCAGACCTCGTCGTCGAGGCAGCGACCGAGAACCCGGACATCAAGGCCAAGGTCTTTGATCAACTCGACGGCAGCACGCCGCCCCACGCGATCCTGGCGTCGAATACGTCGTCCATTTCGATCACGCAAATCGCCGCCGCTACCAACCGGCCCGATCAGGTGATCGGGATGCACTTTTTCAACCCTGTGCCCGTGATGAAGCTCGTCGAGGTCGTGCGCGGCCTCGCCACGTCTGACGCGACGTTTGACGCGGTGTTTGGGCTCGCCGAGTCGCTCGGCAAGACGCCCGTGGCGGTCAACGACTACCCTGGCTTCGTCTCCAACCGCGTGCTCATGCCGATGATCAACGAGGCGGTCTACTGCGTGATGGAGGGCGTTGCCGAACCGGAGGCCATCGACACGGTCATGAAGCTGGGGATGGCACACCCGATGGGGCCGCTCACCCTCGCCGACTTCATCGGCCTCGACGTGTGCCTGTTCATCATGGAGGTGCTCCACCGCGAGCTCGGCGACTCGAAGTACCGCCCGTGCCCGCTCCTGCGGAAGATGGTCACGGCGGGTTACCTCGGACGCAAGTCGGGCCGCGGGTTCTACACGTACGCCTGACGCGGGCGGTTGACAGATTCGAGTCGCCCAAACACACCGCCGCCCTCGTTCTCCGGTATGAGATCGAGGGCGGCGTGGTTAATTACAACGGGTGCTACGGCATCACCGCGGCGAGAGCGTCCGGCATTGGGGCGTCGTGGTCCACGTAGTGATAATCGTACGCGACGTAGCGGGTCAGCCGCTGGATGCGCTCGTCTTTCTCCCAGGCGATGCTGCGCAGGAGGAAGTTCATCGACCACGACTCCTGCATGGCGTGCAGCGTGGCGAGCGCGAGGATACGCACGTTGGGATCGTCGCTGTTTCGGTAGAGGCTCACCACGGCGAACTTAGCTTCGTTCACGTTGAACAGCTCCGGGTGGGCGATCACCGTCTGCATGGCGACCTCCTTGGCGGCAAGGTCGTCCGACTGCAGGGCATGAACAAGTTCGAGGTTGGAGAACGCGGAGGCCTGCGACTCAGCGTCGGAACGCAACTCGATGAAGGCTTGCGCCGAAAGGGCAGGGGCGGCGATCAAGGTCAGTGCGCAGGTGAAAAGACGGAACGTGGTAGTCATGGAATTGGAGGAAGCGACGGCTCGCTAAAGATGAACTCCGCTACGGTAGCGCTGAGGGCGGGTTACGGCTAGGTGCTTGTCAAATCTTGCGTTTGGCGCTAAGGGAAAGCCTGGTGCGGAGCTTCCGCTGCCCATGAATTCGACCTTGCCAAGCGGGGAGGCGGCGCGTATCGTGCACCCACGTCTCCTTGTTTGCTCACATGGTCGCTCGTCACGGATTCTCGCTGCTCGTCGCAGCCCTCGTGTTAGGGCTGGGCGGCCCCGTGGATGTCGCCGCCGCGCAGTACTTCGGCTTCGGCAAAAACCGCATTCAGTACGAAGTACAGGACTGGAAATACATCCAGTCAGACCACTTCGACGTCTACTACTACGACCCCGGTGGGCAGTACCTCGCGGACTTCACCGCGCGTGCGGCCGAGGACGCCTACGTGCAGCTCGTTGACCTCTTCGACTACGAGATCACGCAGCGCATCCCGCTGCTCGTCTACCAGAGCCACCGCGACTTCGCCGTCACCAACGCGGTCGAGTTGCCTGTCTACGCCGAGGGCATAGGCGGGGTCACCGAGTTGTTCAAGAACCGCATCGCCATCCCCTTCACCGGCGACTGGCGCGACTTCCGCCGCGTGATTCATCACGAACTCGTGCATGCGGTCGTCAACGACATGTTCTACGGCGGCTCGCTCCAGAGCGTGCTCCGCAACAACATCCAACTGCGCATCCCGCTCTGGTTCAACGAGGGCTTGGCCGAGTACGCCGCGCAGGGGTGGGACACCAACTCCGACATGTGGGTCCGCGATGCCGTGTTGGAAGACTACCTCCCGCCGATCCAATACCTCGGTGGCTACTTCGCCTACCGCGGTGGGCAGTCCGTCTTTGATTACATCGCTGAGCAGTACGGACGTGAGAAGATCGGCGAGATCCTCCAGCGAATCCGCGTGAGCCGTTCCGTCGAAGGCGCCTTTCGGAGGGCGACCGGCCTCGGCGTTGCCGAACTCTCTGACCGTTGGAGCGACGCACTACGCGCCGTGTACTTCCCGGAGGTCGCCGCCCGAGAACACCTCGACGCTATCGGGCGAGCGCTCGTCACGACGGACAACGGCGGCTACTACAACACCTCGCCTGCCATTTCGCCCCAGGGGGACCGCGTCGCGTTTCTTACAGCCAAGGATGGTCTGTTCGATGTCTACGTCGTGGAGGCACGGCGTGGAGCCCGGCCGCAGAAGCTCATCGACGGGCAGACGACTCCGCAGTTCGAGAGCCTCCGCATTCTCACCCCGGGGCTGTCGTGGAGCCCCGAAGGGACGCACATCGCCGTGGCGGCATCCAGCGGACCCCATGAGACGGTCGCGCTGGTCGACGTGGCGACGGGGAACGCGCGCCACATTCCGCTCGCCGGCATCGACGCCGTGCACAACGTCGCATGGCACCCACAAGGTCACTGGGTTGCGTTCACAGGCACAAAGGGGCCGCAGTCAGATCTCTATCTGCTCGATCTAGAATCGGAAGGGCTTACCAACCTGACCGACGACCTCTGGACCGAGCACGAACCGGCGTGGACACCCGATGGCAGCGGCCTCGTCTTCCATTCAGAACGCGGCCCACATACACGATTGAAGTCAGCGCTCCCGGACTCCTTTGCAATCCGGGATCACGCCTATGGGCAATACGATCTCTACTTGCTTGAGCGTGATTCGGTGAGCGGCAGCTGGGCAACGGACCTGGAGCAGTTGACCAACGACCCGATCTGGGACGAGACGAGCGCCACGTTCGGACCGGACAGCGACGAAGTTCTCTTCATCTCCGACCAGAATGGCATCTACAACCTCCACGCACTTACGCGCTCGACGGGGCAGGTGAGGCCACTCACGGATCTTGCAGTCGGAGTCACGCAGGTTTCTGCTGCCGCAAACGGGACGCGTGCCGTCGTCATGTCGCTCAAGGAAGGCGTGCCCTCGCTCTACTTGCTCGCGCGCCCGTTCGAGCGCACGATGGGACGCGACTCGCTGGCGCCGAACGTGTGGGCGCAGCGGGTGCAGCCGAAGCGGCAAGCGCCGACGCTCGCCATCGCTGCTACGTCGACGGTCGAGGGGAATCCACTGCTCCGTGACGCCGCCGACGGGACGCCCTACGATGCGCGCCCGCATGAAGGAGGACCAGTACAGGCGCCTTCGTACATCGCACAGACGGACACGGCTCAGTTGGCCAGCAGTGGCTTTTTCTTCACACCGGAGGCGCCCAACCACGAAGCGGAGGGCGAAGACCGAGAGACAGGCGCGGCACGACAAGACCAGCTAGGCGCCGTCGCTACGCGGAATGCGTCGCCCCGTGACTCGATTGAGTCCGCGGACCCCATCGACTTCCGCCGCTACTCGTTCAGTGCTGCGTTTGACGAAGCAAATGCGCGAGAGCGTGACATCACGGCTCAAGAGCAGTTCACGCCGCGTGATCACATGGACGAGGACAGCGCCTATGTGCCTCGCTCCTACAGGCTGCGGTTCTCGCCCGACCTCGTCTACGGCAACGTGGGCTACGACACCGTCTTCGGTGTCCAGAGCGTCACCCAGATGCTCTTCTCGGACGTGCTCGGCAACCACCAGCTCGCGCTTGCCACCAACCTGCTCGTGGACCTGCGCAACTCGGACTACCTGCTGAGCTACCGCTACCGGCCGCGGCGCACCGACTGGGCGTTCACGGGCTTCCACCTCGCGCGCGAACTGCCTGACTTCAACACCCGCCGCGTCTTCCGCTACCGCAACTACGGCGCGGCGCTCGGGGCAAGCTACCCGATCTCCAAGTTCCGCCGCGTCGACGCTTCGATGTCGGTGCTCGGCGTGCAGCTTACCGACCTCACCGACCTAGGCGCGCGCAGCCGCACGCGGACGTTCCTCTACCCGAGCGTCACGTTCACACACGACACGACGGTGCCGGGCTTCCTCTTCCCGCAGGCGGGCCGACGCTATGCGGTGAGCTTGGCAGGCAGCCCCGGACTGTCGGTCACGTTCGCCACCCTCCTCGCCGACGCGCGGCAGTACGTGGGCTTCGGGTTTGGCTACGGCTTCGCGTTTAGGCTGTCGGGTGGCCTGTCGGTCGGGCCGAACCCGCAGCGCTTCTACGCAGCCGGCGTGCAAAACTGGGTCAATCCCCAGTTCAACCGCATCCCCATTGAGGACGAGGACGACTTCGTGTTCGGGACACCGGTCTTGCCGCTGCGTGGGTATGGGTTCAACGAGGGCAACGGCCCGGACGGCGGCTCCGGCGACCGATTCGCGCTGGCGAATGCCGAGTTTCGCTTCCCGCTCTTCGCGGCGATCCTGCCCGGTCCGTTGCCTGTGTTTCCGCTCTACAACATCCAGGGCGTCGGCTTCGTGGACGCAGGTGCGATCTCGAACAACGGCTACTCCGCCTTCCGCACCAACGCCGACGGCGAACGCGTCTTCGACGACCTCCTCGTGGGCACCGGCTTCGGCCTGCGGACGATCTTCCTCGGCTACCCGATCCGCGTCGATTGGGCCTGGCCCTACGACGGCCAACGCTTCGGCGACCGCACGCTCTATTTTTCCATTGGGCTCGACTTCTGATGACGAGTGACAAAGAATCCTGACACTGCTTTTGTGTTAAGCGTACTCCTCCCAGGAGCAGGGCTCGCCTATACAGGCCGATGGAGATGGGCTGCTCTAAACGTCTTCGCAGCTCTAGTTCTAGGTAGTCTCGCAGTGACCTATTTGTCCAGCAGCCTTGCCTTCGCGATTCCAATTGGTATTGCTGTCGGATCTGGTAGTATCGCCTCCGATATGGCAAAAAAGGACCAGCGAGCTGTGCCTCAGAGGGACGGCGACGCATAGGCAGCATTGATTTGCCAAACCACGCTGCATATGGCGACGCGATGGACTACGTTTGGAGATGCTTGACCTGCATCGAACGGTTTAGAAGCCGAGCAATCAGCCTTGCGCGCGGTCACTCGAAGCGGTGAGCTTTCAGCAAATCCCTCCCTGGCTTCAAACTTTCCACCCCTCACTTCATACTTTCCCTACTCCCTGCTCGGCACGGCCTGCGCTTCGGCGTGGGCTTTTCGATGTCGGGCATACGCCCCCAATCACGTATTCCACAGGGACTACATGGCTGAATCACGACCCATGTACGAGTTGATGTACGTCATCAACCCCGTACTCAGCGACGACCAGACGAAGAACATGGTCGAGCGCGTCCAGAACTACCTCCGCGAAAACGACGCGGACGTCGTCCACACCGAGGAGATGGGGAGCCAGCGGCTCGCCTACCCGATCCAGAAGAAGCGCAACGGCTACTACGTCGTGACCAACTTCCGCGGAGACGGGACCTTCATCGCCAAGCTGGAGCGCGCGCTCCAGATCAACGACGACATCCTCCGCCACCTCGTGCTCCGCTACGACGCCAAGATGCAGCGCTACTTCGAACAGCAGCGCGCCAAGGCCGCCGAGCAGCCCGTCGAGGCCGACGCGTAACCGATCTCCCACTCTGGACTCCAATTCCCATGGCTGAAGCCACGACCGAAACCACGACCACCGAAGCGAGCGCTGCGCCCGCGGCGAGCGGGTCCACCGAAAACCAGCAGACGCCCGAGCAGAAGGCCGCCGCTGCTGACCAGCCTACGATCACCCGCACCGCGGCCCCTGGCGCCAACCGCCGCCGCACGCGCTGCCCCTTCGTCGCCGCTGGCATCGAGTACATCGACTACAAGGACATCGATACGCTGGAACGCTACATCAACGAGCAGGGCAAGCTGCTCCCGCGCCGCCTCACGGGTGTCTCGGCGAAGTTCCAGCGCCAGCTCACCATCGCCGTGAAGCGCGCGCGCCACGTGGCGCTGCTGCCCTTCGTCGCTGAAAACGTCCGGTAATCGACTGATTCGGTCCCGCGCATCGCTTCGTCGGTCTGATTGACGGGGCTGGATGCGCCGCCCGTTTCTGTAGCCCCCATCTCCATGAAAATCATTCTCACGCAAGACATCGACACGCTCGGCATCCGAGGCGACGTAGTCGAGGTCAAGAACGGCTACGGCCGCAACTATCTCATCCCGCAGGGGATGGCCGTCGTTGCCACGGAGGGTACGCTGAAGCGCTTCGCCGAGGAGCGCCGCCAGCAGGCCCACAAGGTCGAGCAGCGTCGCACAGATGCGGAGGCCCTCAAGGCCAAGCTCGAAGGCATGCCCGCGCTCGTCATCCCAATGCGCACGGGCGAAGAGAACCGCATCTTCGGCACCGTCACGACGCAGCAGATCGAAGAACTGCTCCAAGAGCAGGGCGTCGACATCGACCGCAAGAAGATCACGCTGAAGGAAGACATCCGCATGACCGGAGTCTACGGTGCGACCGTCCGCCTCCACCCTGAGTTCACGGCCGACGTGAAGGTGCAGGTCGTCCCGATGCAGGAAGCCATCTAGGCGCTCCGCACATCCGCACGCTGAGGCCGCTGCGTTCACCCGCAGCGGCCTCGTTGCGTTCACCCGCAGCGGCCTCGTTGCGTTCACCCGCAGCGGCCTCGTTGCGTTTGAGGTCTGGCGGTGTGGATGCAGTGTGGAGAAAAACTGTCAAGCCTTCGCAGTTTGATCACATGTCAAGCAGTATCGTTTCGCGCTCTGGTTGGACGAGGCCGCTCGGTCTGTGTCTCGCACCAGAAGCGGGGTCCTCGCGGGAGCCTCGCTGCGCATTTAGTCTTGACCAGTGTAACGCTGCAGCGCTGTTGGCGTGAAGCATAGCAACGGAGAGGAGGCTTGGCGCGGCTCTTGGCCTTAGCTCGATCCCAACGCCACACCGTACGCCCCCGTGACTGACGTCGCTCCCGCCCCGACCCCTGTCGCACCGCTGCCCCAACCGAAGGCGGCACTACCCGGCGTGCCTGCGCGCTACGTGATCGGGACACGGGTAGATGGCACGACCTACGAGCAGGCAACCCAGATCGTCCTTGACTGGGCAAAGCACGAGGAGGCTCGGTACCTCTGCACCTCAGGCGCCCACGGGCTCGTGGAGGCGGCGGACAACCCAGCGTTCCAGGCGATCCTCAACGGCGCTGATCTCAACGTGCCCGACGGCATTGCTGCCGTGTGGGGCCTGCGCGGCCTTGGCGTCCAGATCCAAGATCGCGTCTATGGCCCTGACTTGATGCTGCACCTCTGCCAGGCGGCAGCGCGCGCTGGCGTCCCGATTGGACTCTATGGATCGTCACAGGACCGACTGACTGCCTTGTGCGAGCAGCTACCACGAAAAGCACCAGGGCTGGAGATCGTGAGCGCGATCTCGCCGCCGTATCGGTCGCTCA
Organism: Bacteroidota bacterium; assembly: GCA_039821555.1. Lineage (NCBI taxonomy): Bacteria > Pseudomonadati > Bacteroidota > Bacteroidota bacterium. Next base: position 587,826 of record JBCBNX010000001.1, on the reverse strand, counting down.
CGCCGGAAGAGGATGCCGCGTTCGCGGAAGAAATCACGGCGTCTGGCGCGCGCATCGTGTTCGTAGGTCTTGGTTGCCCAAAGCAGGAAACGTGGTGCGCGAAACAGAGCCCGCACATCCCTGCGGTACTCGTGGCTGTCGGGGCTGCCTTCGATTTCCACGCAGGCAAGCTCGACCAGGCCCCATCCCGTTTGCAGAAAATGGGACTCGAGTGGGCCTATCGTCTTGCCAAAGAGCCGCGTCGGTTGTGGAAACGCTATGCTAAATGCGTCCCCCAGTTTATGGCGGGCTATTTGTTGCAACTTGCTCGCGAGCGCGTGGGGGGTCGCCCCAACGCTCTTCCTTCGTGAATCACGCCGACCTGCTCGGTACCTGAACTCGTTCATTCGACACAGTCCTCTCCTATGTCGCAGTCCATTCCCGTCCTCGTCACCGGCGCCGGTGGCTTCATTGGTCACCACCTGGTCAAGTTTCTGAAAGCCAAAGGCTATTGGGTCCGAGGCGTTGACATCAAACAGCCAGAATTCGAGGCATCGGACGCAGACGAGTTCGAATTGCTCGATCTCCGCCGCTGGGCCAGTTGCCTCGAAGCCGTACGCCCCGCCGACATCGGCGGCGAGCGCCAGCCGATCCAGCACGTCTATGCGCTCGCAGCAGACATGGGTGGTATGGGCTTCATCTCGAAGTACCACGCCGAGATTCTGCACAACAACATCCTCATCAACACCCACACGATGGAGGCCGCCAAACAGGCGGGCGTGACGCGCTACCTCTACACGTCGTCGGCGTGCGTCTATCCAGAGTATCTCCAAACGGAGGCCGAGGTGACGCCGCTCAAGGAAGACGACGCCTACCCTGCGCAGCCGCAGGACGCCTACGGCTGGGAGAAGCTCATCACCGAGCAGTTGGCCTTCCACTACCGCAAGCAGTACGGCATCGAAACGCGCACGGTACGCTTCCACAACGTCTATGGCGAACTCGGGACGTGGGAAGGCGGTCGCGAAAAAGCACCCGCGGCGATGATGCGGAAGGTGGCCTACGCGAAGCTTCTGGGCGGCCGCGAAGGTCAGCCTGGTGGCGAGCCACAGGTAGAGATCTGGGGCGATGGCGAACAGACCCGCTCCTTCATGCACGTGGACGACTGTGTCGAGGGCGTTTATCGCATCATGATGGGGGACTACGCCGAGCCGCTCAACCTCGGCCGCGACCGCATGGTCACGATCAACAAGCTCGCCGACATAGTGGCAGACGCGGCTGGCATCGACATCGAGCACGTGCACGTGGACGGACCGATGGGCGTGCGCGGGCGCAACTCCGACAACGATCTCCTACGCCAGACTCTTGGCTGGGAGCCTCAAATCGCCCTGGAGGATGGCATCGCGCGCACCTATGCCTGGATTGAGCAAGAGGTCCGCGCGAAGCTCGTCCGGGAAGGTGTGCTCTCAGCCTCAGGGGATGGGGCACAGGCAGAGGCCGCACTCGCCCGCTAGGTTTACGCTTCGGGCCTCGTGCCCACGAAATCCGGACGGCCCTCCCGGCCGCCGGTCAGCCAGCCCGATCGACCACCCTCCAGGTCGACGGGCTGGCGCCATGTTGGGGCCTCCCGCCGTCACGCCAGAGCGCGATGATTGGGCTGGTCCGTGAAGCAAAGCGCACAATCGCCTGTCGCCACAGGACCACGGTGGTTCCAATACGGCCAGGTATTGGCACGGCGCTTTCTTCGGCGTAGGCTATGCTCCCTGTGCTAGTACCCCGCCAGTCTGCACGCTCTTGATCATGTGCCCTGATTCACTTCCTGAAGTCCCTACGTCGTGGCCCCAGGTCGCGGTCGGAATGCCGGTCTACAACGGCGCGGCGTTCATCGAGGCGGCCATCGAGAATGTGCTGAAGCAGACGCATCGCAGCCTCGTGTTGGTCATCGCCGACAACGCATCCACTGACGCGACCGCGTCAATATGCGAAGCGGCGGCCAAGCGAGACCCTCGGGTGCTCTACCATCGCAACGCCCGCAACATCGGTGCGCTGGCCAACTTCAACCGGGTCTACGAGCTAGCGCCGTCCACGCCCTACTTCGTCTGGGCAGCGTACGATGATGTGCGCTCGCCTGACTTTATCGAGGCTGCCCTCGCTGCCCTGGACTCCGACCCCGGAGCGGTACTTGCTTATGGCGCATGCTGCATGATCGACGAGAATAGTCGGCTGCTTGCCTACGATGACGCCGTGCAAGCCTATCGTACGGCCGACGGCACGCTCGTCCATGACGACCGCTTGCTCGAACGGAATCTCGACGGGGCTCCGGTCGCTCGCTTTGAAGCGGTGCTCGGAAGCAACGGCGTCAATGCTCCGATCCACGGTGTCTTCCGGCGGAGCGCGCTTGCCCGCACGTCTCTGCACACCCCACACGGATCTGACAACCTGCTGCTCGCCGAGGCGGCGCTGCTCGGTCGTTTCCGATTTGTGCCATCGATGCAATTCCTCTACCGCATCCATGCGGCGAGTACGCTGCATCTAGACCGGACGGCCTGGACCCAGCGGGAAACAGGGGAGAAGACCGCGAGGGCTCGACTTCCCGTACAGACGCTTCGGAATTACCTGCGGGCGACGCGCACGGCACCAGGCCTTACGATCGACCAACGCCGTCGTGCTCGCCGCGCCGTGCTTCGGTACGCCCTCCGTAGGACTGCGCTGCGACGTCTCGTCGTGCCGGGCATTGACAACTACTTCGGCCTCAAGCGTTGGCCTTGGAAGTCGGCTGCGCAGCACGCAGAGGCCGCCTCCTAGATCTTCTCCTCGAACTACGCATCGCCTCCATGCGCGTCCTCGTCACAGGCCACAGCGGCTACATCGGCTCCGTTCTCACACCACGCCTCCTTGCGTTGGGCTACGACGTGCACGGCCTCGACAGCGACTTCTTCGCAGCGAGCACGTTCTTGCCCGATGAGGTGGCATCGATTCCTGGCGTCCAGAAAGACATCCGCGATGTGGGGCGGACCGACTTGGAAGGGTTCGACGCAGTCGTGCACCTGGCCAATCTCTCGAACGACCCGCTCGGCAATCTCAACCCAGGACTTACCTACGAGATCAATCACGCCGCGACTGTGCGGCTGGGCGAACGCGCACGGGAGGCTGGGGTCTCACGGTTTCTGTTCGCATCGTCGTGCAGCCTGTATGGAGCGGCCGGGCACGATGCCGTGACGGAAGAGGCTGCGTTCAACCCACAGACGCCCTATGGCGAGGCCAAGGTGCTCGCCGAGCGAGACCTCGCGCCGCTCGCCACCGACGACTTCAGCCCGGTCTTCCTGCGCAACGCGACGGTCTACGGCGTCTCGCCGCGGCTGCGCTTCGACCTCGTCGTCAACAACCTGACGGCGTGGGCGGTGACAACCGGGCAGATTCTCCTCAAGAGCGACGGTACGCCTTGGCGCCCCCTGGTTCATGTCGAGGACGTCTGCCGCGCGGTCGAAGCGGTGCTCGCCGCGCCCCGTGAGGCAGTCCACAGCGAGGCGTTCAACGTCGGGCGCCCGGGCGAGAACTACCAAATCCGCGACGTTGCCGAGATCGTGGGTCAGGTCGTGCCGAATTGTGACGTGGCGTTCGCGGGCGGCGCTAGCCCGGATACGCGCTCCTATCAGGTCGACTTTGCCAAGATTCAGCGGCATCTGCCCAGCTTCGCGCCGCAATGGACGGTGCAGCGTGGTGTCGAACAACTCTACGCGGCCTTTCGCCATGCCGGGCTCACCCCTGAGGCGTTCGAAGGCCCCGAGTTCCGCCGCCTCAAGCGCCTCGAACGACTCATGGAGGCCGGAGCAATCGATCGTGAGCTGCGCTGGACCGTGCAGCCCGAACCGGTCACAGCACCCGCTTGAATCCGCTGGCCGCGTTCGACCTCCCCCTCCATGGCTCCAACCGTCGCCATCGGCTTGCCTGTGTACAACGGCGAGCGCTTCCTCGAAGAAACGCTGCACAGCCTGCTCGCGCAGACGGTGGAGGACTTCGTACTCGTCGTGGTAGACAACGCATCGACCGACGGGACGAAGGATCTCGTGCGGTCCGTGATGAGCCGCGACAGCCGCGTGCACTACGTGCGCAATGACCGGAATCTCGGCGCGTCCGAGAACCACAACCGCGCGTTCGACGCCTGTCGACGCTTCCAGGCGCCATTCTTTCGTTGGGCGGCCTACGATGACCTCGTACATCCGGACTACCTGGCCGCCGCCTTGTCTGCGATGCAAAAGGCGCCAGAGGCCATGCTCGTGCATTCAGCCGTCCGCCTCATCGACGAGCGGGGCCGCGACGTGCCGTACGACGCGCAGCAAGGAGGCTATCTATTGCCTGGTGGCGGGTTCTGGCCCTATCGCCGTTCCGACACCGATGCCTTGGGGGACCTGGATCCGGTTGCGCGCTACGCTGCCAGCCTCGGTAGCGGCCCTGCCGTCTACGTCACGCATGGGCTGATTCGGACGCGCGCCCTCGCTGAAACGCGGGGTTATCAGCTCCACGGCGTGGAAGATGTGCTCATGGCCGAACTGGCCTTGCGCGGCCCATTCGTGCGGGTGGACGCTCCGCACTTCGCGATGCGGATGCACGGCGGCAGCACACACCACATGACCCGCGAGGAATACATGGCCTACGAGGGCGGAGAGGAGGCAGGGGCGGAGAGCGCCTCGTATCGCAGAGCGTTCAACTTCCTGCGAGCCCTGCGCAGTGCCCCGCTCACGGCTCTGCAGAAGCGCCGCGCCGCGGCAGCCTGGATGCGTTTTGCAGTACGGCCGCAGCAAATCCGCCGGCTTCTTCTCCCCGGGCCTAATAACTACTTCGGGATCAACTTCTCGACGGCTGCGCCGAATGAGGAGCACGTCCCAGCATCGAAGTAATCGACCTCACGCCTTCTCGCCATGGCTTCGCCTGCCCGCGCCGTCATCAACCTGGCATTGTACTACGTTGCGCGCCCGTGCGCCCGTGCGCTCCCGCTGCGTCTGCTCGATGGACTCGGAGGGGTCGGTCTTGCCCCCATCGCCTTGGCGTCGGCGATCCTTGCCTCGAAGCGGACACGGGCGTACCTGGAGCTCCTTGGTGAAGCACCTTCGTTTTCGGTTGTCCTAAGGTTCACCTATCTCGAACTGCGCGAACGATGGCGGGCCGCGTACTTCTTCCTTGATCCCAAGCGTGAATCAAGACCCGTCGAGGGGGACGATGAAGCCAAGCCGGGCATCATGCTCACGACGCTCCATGCGGGGATGCGGTACCTCGGGGTCTGGGTGAAGCAGCGCGAAGGCAACATCGTCTACATCGCTGACCCGCTTGAGCATGCAGGGGGCCCGAACGGCGCCCCACCCACGTGTAAGTGGCCCTACCTGACCCACGACCTGCACCATCAGATTCTGCGGCGCCACCACGTGGCTCCGGGCGGGGCCTTCCGCAAGCTCGCCCCGACCTTGTCTTTGGGACGGCCTGTTTTCCTATGTCAAGACGCAGTGTGGCTGCCTGACGAAGGCCGCGCACCAACCGCGACGCTATTCGGCATACCCGTCTGTTGGCCTGTCGGCGCACATGTGCTAGCTGCTCGCACAGGCTCGCCCATGCTCTTCACCGAGGTGCGCTACGAACGAGGACGGTGGCGGCTGCATCAGGAAGGCCCGCTCTCGTTCGACAACGACGAGGACGTGCGCCGCTACGTGGAACGCCGCTTGCGCGCACGCCCGTGGGCTTGGAGCCATTGGCGCGTGTTCATGGACGAGCTGCTCGAACACCGGGCGACGCGTGCCGAACCACGCACACTGGCTGTCCCCGGCACCGCCTGAGCCTCCTCTTTCGATTCTACAGTCTCGCATTCCCGACCGACGATGATTGCTGTTCCTGAAGCCCGACCCACGACGCATGGCCCGCGACCTATGACGCTGCGGTGTCGCCATTGCGAGGCGCCACTCCGCACACCCGTGGTCGACCTCGGGGTACATCCACCGTGTCAGAACGTTGTGCGTGAGGAAGACCTCACGGCGCCCGAGACGATGTACCCCCTGCGCGCGATGGTGTGCGACGCATGCCTACTTGTGCAGCTCGACACGGACGTTCCACCAGCGGCCATCTTCTCGGAACAGTACGCCTATTTCTCCTCCTACTCTACGTCCTGGCTGGCGCATGCCGAGCGCTACGTCGGCGACATGGTCGAGCGGTTTGGCCTGGATGCGGACAGCCTCGTCATGGAGATCGCGTCCAACGACGGGTACTTGCTGCAGTATGTCGTGGAGCGCGGGATTCCTGCGCTCGGCATCGAGCCGTCGGCGAGCGTGGCGGCTGCGGCGCGGGAAAAGGGTGTCGACACGCGCGAGCTGTTCTTCGGCCGTGACACGGCGGCAGCGTTGGCCTCGGAAGGCCTCCAGTGCGACCTCCTGGCCGCGAACAACGTGCTGGCGCACACGCCGCACCTCAACAGCTTCGTGGAGGGCATTCGGCGAATCCTGAAGCCAGAGGGCGTGGCTACTATCGAGTTTCCCCACCTGCTGCGACTCATCGACGAAAACCAATTCGACACCATCTACCACGAGCACTACAGCTACTTTTCGCTGCTCGCCGTTGAGCGTGTGTTCGCGCACTTCGGACTGGTGCTCTTCGACGTGGAGGAACTGCCCTCTCACGGAGGAAGCCTTCGCATCTTCGCTCGGCATCGGGAGCACACGGCACTACCCGTCACGGCTCGCATTGACGACCTGAAAGCACGAGAGCGTGCTTATGGGTTGGACGATACGTCGAGCACGGGTGCCTACGCGGCCTTTGCAGAACGCGTCAAGGCGACGAAGCGCAGCCTCCTCCGCTTCCTCGTGGGGGCCAACGAAGCTGGGAAAACGGTCGTCGGATACGGCGCACCGGGGAAAGGCAACACGCTGCTCAACTACAGCGGCATCGGGCCCGATCTCGTCGCGTACACCGTGGATCGCAATCCGCACAAGCAAGGCACGTATCTGCCAGGAAGCCGTATCCCGGTTTTTGAGCCGGACCGTATTCGTGAGACTCGGCCCGACTATGTCCTCATCTTGCCATGGAATCTCAAGCGCGAGATTATGCGACAGATGGGCGATATCCGTCATTGGGGAGGGCGGTTCGTTGTGCCGATCCCGGAAACCGAGGTGGTCGAATAGGGTCGTCGAAGGACCAGGGTGAGACGCTGGCGTGTAGGTTGACATGGCTATGCCCCACCACCAAACATCGCCCTTCCATGATTTTCGACGAGACGACCCTCGCCGGTGCGTTTCTCCTGCGCCCTGAGCGGCACGCCGATGAGCGTGGGCACTTCGCCCGCACCTTCTGCCGCCGCGAGTTCGAGGCGCATGGGTTGGAGCCTATGGTGGCCCAGTGCAGCGTGTCGTTCAACGATGCCGCGGGGACCCTCCGTGGGATGCACTACCAGGCGGCCCCGCATGGCGAGGCGAAGCTCGTGCGCTGCACGCGCGGCGCCGTCTACGATGTCATCATCGACTTGCGCCCCGACTCGGATACCTACGGCCAACACTTCGGCGCAGTACTCTCCGCAGACAACGGGCACGCGCTCTACGTTCCTGAAGGCATCGCCCACGGCTTTCTCACGCTGAAGGATCGCAGCGAAGTGTACTACCAGATGAACACGTTTCACGAGCCTGAGGCGGCTCGCGGTGTGCGCTGGGACGACCCAGCGTTCAACATCCACTGGCCACAGCCCGTGCGGGTAATCAAGGAGCGTGATGCGACCTACCCCGACTTCGTCCCCGCCGCTCCGCTCCGCCGTTCCCGGTCGATGCTCATTCCAGCGATCCACCGCGTCGTTGAAAGTGGGGCAGGAGCAGGCCAAACCGAGGCGATTGGGGTACCGACCTGATCAGTTCATCGAGGTAGTCCTGCTGCCGCTTGCACCCAACATGAACGCCCTGCCCTCCACGAAGGAAGGCAGGGCGTTACGCGAAGGTGCAGAGGAGGCCCAGCCGCCCCGATTCACTTCACGAGGACGATTCGACCCGAAGCGAGCGCCGAGCCCATCTCCGAGTCGGCGCGGACCTGATAGACATACAACCCGGACGCAAGAGCCCGACCGTCGACGCGTAGCGTCTGACCGAAGCCTGGCGCTAGGTCGAGGCGCTCGACAGCGAGGACTTCGCGCCCGAGCATGTCAAAGACGCGCACGGACACGTCGGCATGCTGGGGTAGGTCGAACGCGATCTGCATACCCGACGAGAACGGGTTCGGATAGGCTCCCACCAGCGCAAAGACGTCCGGCAGCTCCTCGGCGGACGACGCGAGGCTACCTCGGACGCCATTGCCCGTAAGGATGTCCTCGTCCCGCTCGCCCAGGTTCTGGATGCGCGAGTCCTCGGCGACCGGCGTGTCGGCCACGGCAAACGGCGTCGCCGAGAAGTTGGCCACGAGGAACTCCGCGAGGGCGTCCTGCTCCGACCCGGTCGGTGCAAAGCTGGCAAGCCCGCCGAGGTCCGCCTCGTCTTCAAGGTCGACGCGGCTGAGCGCGTTGGCGAACTCCTCGTAGCCGTCGCCGCCGCCGGCGAGGAAGTCGAGCGTGACGATCTTGACCACACGGTTCGGGTCGCCTTGGATCACGCCGTCCTGCGCAATCACGTCGAGCACGGCCCCGTCGTCGTCGACGAGCGCGACCGTGCGAACCCGGCTCTCTGCCGCGGCAGCGGGGTCGAAGCTGAACTGCACGCCCGCGACCTGCGGGAAGCGTCCGCCAACGAATTCAACGAGGCTGACGCCGTTTTCGAGTGCGCTGACGAACTGCTCGGCCGTCAATTCGAGAATCGAGAGTCCGTTGTTGAACGAGAGCGCGGCCTCGATGTCGAGCTGTGCGATTTCGCCTTCCGCGCGAAGTCCGGGGATTTCTTGCGGCGGGAGACGCACACCCGTCTCCGAGTCAATCTCCCCGATGGGAGCGCGGATGCCGCCGCCGTTCTTGAACGACACCTGGACGCCTGGGTCAACCGTGCGGGCGAAGCCGAGGTTGGCGTCGGCCGTGAGGTTGCCGAAGTTGGTCTCCTCGGTGCGTACCTCGCTGCGGAGCCCGTCCAAGAAGACGTCCGTGGCGCCGAAGATGTTGGAGAGCTTGGCGTCGAGGACCGTGTCTACGGCGTCGATGATCGCCACCACCGTCTCGTCAGGTGCTGGGTTGCCTAGGCGCTCGACGCCATCGTCGTCGGTGGCAAAGGCGCCGCTCACGCCCGCGTTGACACTGTTCGGGAGGACGTTGCCGAAGGCATCGAACGCGATCACGAGGCGACCGACGTAGGTGTACTGTCCATCGGTTGAGACAACGGGCACGTCCTTGCCCTCGGCATCCTGGAAGAGCGTGGGATACGGGCCGTCGGCCACGTCGCCTGCGCGCAGGATGTCCGTTTCGTCGGCCAGAAGCCGGTCAGAGCCGCCGGCAATGGCAATGTCCACGTTGGTGAGACGCGAGACGAGTTCCTGGTCGATGTTGAACTCCTGCAGGTGCGAGACGACAATGATCTTGTCGACTCCCGCCGCGGTGAGCGCATCGACCTCAGCTTGGACGATCGCCGCGAGCGCGTCGAAATCGTTCGGGTCTTCGGGCTTCACGATCACATTCTCCGGCGACGTGATGATCGGCAGGAGCGGCGTCGTGGCACCGACCACCCCAATCTGGGTGCCGTTCACGTCGAGGATGACGCTCGGCGCGATGCTGTTGGGCTGTGCAGGCTCAGCGCCTGGCACGGCTAGGTCCGCGAGGTCCCCGTTGGGAGAGACGTCGAGGTTGGCGCTCAGGTAGGGGAATAGAGTTCCGTCGTAGCCATCCGAGTCGGGCTCGATGATGTCCTCGAAGCGGTCCGTTCCTTCGTCGAACTCGTGGTTGCCAATGGCCGAGGCGTCGAAGCCGATGGCGTTCATCAGCGCGATGTCGGCGAAACCGCGTCCTTCCTCGCCAACGACGGCGCCGACCGTGCGGTCTGAGCCCGCTGCGAAGAACGGGCCGGGGATGTAGTTGTCGCCCGATGAGATCAGCAGCGAGTTCTCGAACTCTGGCCGCAGCGCGTTCACGACCGCCGAGAAGCGCGGCGCGTCCTCGATGGTGTTGACGTTGCCTTCGAGGTCGCTGGCGTGGAGAAGTTGCAGCGTGAACGCCGGTGCGCCTTCACCGAGCGCCCAGATGGCGATGGAGCCGCTGACTTCGTTCGAGACGACGAGCAGGGCCTGACCGACGGGGCTGTCGCTAGCGGGGATGAAGACCAAGCCTTCCGGGCCGAGGTCTTGGCCTGGTGCCTCTGCTACCGCGTCGAAGTCGCGGTTGATGAGCAGCGTCTCGAAGACAACCGGGTTCGTTCGGTCGGCCTGCACGCGGAACACGGCGACGGCGCTCACGCGCTCGAGCCCGACAAAGATGTAGTCGGTGCGGTCCACGCGGCCCGTGACTATGCCTTCTGGCTCGGGGCCGCCGTCGTCGGAGCGGTTGTCGAAGGAGTTGTTGTCGTCGTTGTTGGCGTTGAACGCCTCCATCGGTAGGTCGCCTTCATCAATCAGAGTAGCGATGGCGCGCTCGATATCGTCGCCGGAGTCGTAGACGAGGTCGCCGTCAGGCGTGAACGCCGAGAAGGAGCGGGTGCCGAAGGCCACGAGGCGGTCGAAGTCGCCGTCGCCGTCGGTGTCGCTGAAGGCCTCGGAGACCTCGATGCGCCCGAGGTTGCCGTCGTCCTGCAGCGTCGCGGTGTCGAACCCGTCGAAAAAGTCCGAGTCCGGGTCGAGCGGTAGGTCGGCGCCGCGCAGTTCGTCGAAGCCGCGGCCGTCGCCTTCGTTGGCGGTGAGGATATAGTCCTGGCCGAAGGCATTCAGCATCGCCATGCCGTCAGGGTGGCGCAGCGCGAGCAGGGGCCAGTTCTGGAGGTTGATCGCGTCGTCGCGGTTCGAGGCGTCGAGGCCCGGACCCGTCCGGAAGTCCTGCAAGCCCAGCGTGAAGACCGACGTGATGGTCTGGGTTACCAGGTCCACCACCGCGATGGCGTTGTTCTCCTGAAGCGAGACGTAGGCCTCTTGGCTGTTCGGCGCGACCGTCACAAACTCCGGCTCGATATCCTGCGCGACCGAGACGCCAGGCGTGACGAGGTAGAAGTCGTCGGCGAGTTCGTTGTTACGCGGACCGCCTGCGTTGAAATCTACGAAGTCGAGCGTCGTCACGTCGAAGACGATGCCGCTCAGGCCCGTGCCTTGCTGCATTCCCGTGATGATGCTGATCGAGCCCAGGGGATCGACGCCGTCGTCTTCCTCGCCTTCGTTGGCGACGACGAGGGATTGGCCGTCCGGTGCGAACGCGAGGCCGTCGGGCAGCGCACCTACCTCAACCTGGTTGACGAAGCGACCGAGGGCGTCGTAGAACGCTACGGTACCTGGATCGGTGGACGGGTCGGCTTCGACGGCCACCGCGATCAGCGTCTCACCACCGTAGGCGCGCACGTCGATGCTGTTGACGCCGCCAACACTCGCGACATCGGCGCTCACGTCGATGGTGAACAGCTGGGTGGGGTTGGCTGGGTCTGAGAGGTCGAGGGCGACGACTTCGTCCGCGTCGGCGTTGACGAAGAACAGGCGTTGTGTGCGCGCATCGTACGCGGCGATTTCGGCCGCGCCTTCGTCGAAGATGCCGGTCTCGAATTGGCCCACACGCTCCGCTTTCAGCTGAGCGTGGGCAAGCGGAGCGAAGAGGAGCGCCGCTAAAAAGAGGGAGGGAAACCTAAACATGGAGCAGAGGAGAGAGGAGAAAAACGTCGAGATGGGAGGGGACAACAGAATACCGGAGCAGGGGGGATACCTTGGTCTTATCTGCATTAAATCACAGTTACATAGAGGTTATCCTAGTGTTACCTGGCGCGAGGCGCTACAAAGGAAACCGCCGCCAAGCTGTGAGCCTGGCGGCGGTTGGTATATCGTGCAGGGTAGCTCGGCTAGTTCATGCCCAGCATCCGGTCGAAGCGCTCCTGCTGGTCCGTGCCGGGCGGCACGTCGTACGGGTTCGCGGGGAGGTTGACCATCCGGAGTGTCGGGTACGTCGCGCGACGGAGGAACGGGTCTGGCTTGCCGCTGATGTCGTCACCGATCACGAGCACCATCGTGCCTTGGTCGTTGATGGTTGCCCCGACGGACGAGATGTCGGTGCCGCCCGTCTTGTCCCACGTGTCAGCCCAGTAGAACATCCACTTGGCGTCCGGTTCGAGTAGGCGCACGCAGCCGTGTGAGGCTGGCCCTCCTGTCGGAAGCGCATACTGGTGGAGGTGGATGCCGCGTCGCTCGTGGATGTTGAGCACCCAGTACATCTCCCACAACTCCGCGTCGGGATCGTCGGAGCCAAAGCCCGGGCTGAGTGTTGAGACGCGATACTCCTGTTTCCAGTTGATGTTGAACCGGCCCGACGGCGTCACACTCGACTCTGCGCCTGTGTTGATGATACCCCACCGGACGAGGCGACCGTGCTCGTAGGCGCCGTAGGCTTGGATTGATTTGTCGAGGATCACGAGTTGGTCGAGGTCGCGAGCGCCGGGGTAGTAGCGCGGGAACGGTGAGTAGGCGCGGAAGTCGAGGCCGAAGCGCGTGGGAACAATGAGCGTGTCGCCCGGACGGAGATCTTCGAGCGTGTTGCGGTTTAGCAACTGGACGAGCGGCTTATTCTCGCGGCCATACTCCCGGTAGAGGTTGAGCCGGGCCTGGAGGCGTGAGTCCTCCTGCACGATGTGGTAGTTGTAGAAGACCGGAGGCACCTCGTCCAGGTCGGGACTGCGCCGCTCAATGACATCGACGAGCCACGACTGGCTGAAGTAGTTCGGGCCTTGGTCGGCATCTCCCTGCTGTGCACGTACAGGGGCAACGGTCAGCACCAAGGCAACAAGGGCGAGGAGTAGAGAGCGCATAGATCCTGTGGCTGGTCGAGCGGGCGCGAATATACGAGTAGGGCCAAGAATCACGATCTATGCGCACGGGCGCGCGTGTCGGATACCTGCCCGAAAAGGAACGACATCGATTCGCATCGCACGTTCAAAAGCATGACGATGCGCATGCCTAGCTGCTCGACATGCAATAGAGATGCTCAGCTCACGCCGGACTCGGCAGCGCAGCCACCGGTACGCAAAGCCTCAATGGCGGTAGGGTTGCCCAGGACGATGAGCACATCACCGGCGCTCAGGGTCGTGTGGGCCTGTGGGTTGAACTGCCAGGTGACGTCGCCCTTCGCCTGCAGATCCATAGCCTGCGTTTCCTGCGTGACCGGCTGGCTGGACACGGCCACCACGATGACGTCAAACCGACTGCGGAATCGCGAAGCCGCCAGCGTCATCCCGTCGAGCAGCGCTCCGCGTTCGATTACGACTTCCTCCATGTCGAGGTCGAGCGCGGAGACGTTCATGACCTGCTCCATGAAGCGGTCCACGTTGGGGCGGAGGATCACCTGCGCCATGCGGTCGGCGCCGATCTCGTAGGGCGAGATCACTTTGTCGACACCGGCGCGCAGCAGCTTCTGGATGTTCGGGTGGTGGTTGGTGCGCGCCAGGATAAAGAGGTTGTCATGCAGGCCACGGGCGGTGAGGGCGGTAAACACGTTTGCGGCGTCCACCGGCAGCGTGAGTACCATGCCAGCCGCGCGTTCGATGCCGGCCGCGATGAGCGTGGCTTCTTCCTCCGCGTTGCCGTGTACATAGAGGACACCGGCGTCGTGCAACTCAGCCGTCCGCACTTCGGCGCTGTCAACCACCACCACGTCCAGGTCAGAGCGCTTCAGGTCTTCGGCGATGCGTCGGCCTAGGCGCCCGTAGCCGCAGATCACGTAGTGGTTCGACAGGGCGTCGATGCGGCGTTGCATCCGGTTTTCGAGGTAGCGTTGCGTGGCGACAAGGTACTGGATCGCTCGCGACGCCATAAACGCCACAGCCCCGATGCCGACCAGCGCAATCGCGATCGTGAAGAGCCGGCCCAGCGGAGAGAGTTCGCCGACCTCGCTGAAGCCGATGGTCGAGAGCGTGATGAATGTCATGTAGAACGCATCCAGCCACGACCAGCCCTCAATGAGCATATAGCCGATTGTGCCGACCACCAGCAGGCCAGCCAAGAGCAGGGTCCCGACGACCAACTCCGCGCGCCTGTCGTCAAGCCGTGCCAGGCGCTTTTCGACGGACGTGGGAAGGCGGGGCAACATGGTGCTTACGCAGTCTCGGTGAGCCGGAAGGTTCGACCGTGCCATGCCTCCGAGGCGGGCTGCCGGAGGCCCTGGCTCCGCACCGCCCCCACCGTGGCAAGCGTCGTGACAAAGACCGGCGTCGCACCGTCGACATTCCCATCGCGCGCCAGCGCACGGAACGCGCGTCTGGAGACCACGCAAGGCGTGCCGTCTGGCTGCTCGTAGGCGATCTGCAAGCCGTCTACCCATGCGACGCCGACCGCATCCGCAGCGCTCATCACGGCGTGCGTCATCGCGTCGATGCCACAGCCCGAAACGCCCGCGTTGGTCGCTTCGCCTTCGATGTGGGCGCCAACGGTGAGAAACCGGTCATAGAGCACGGTAGCCTCAGCCGGGACGGGCCGACCATGAGACTGCCACTTCCGGAGAAAAGGGGAGAGGATCTCCAACAGGTCGGTGCGCTCAGTTGGGGCTAGCTGACGGTCTGCCGTGAAAAACCAGGAGCGGGCAGAGTCGGGAAGCGAGGCAAGCATCGTCGGAGGAGCAAGCAGAAGGACAGGGAAGGTTGGCAGAACCGATCACCGCGCAGCCGGATCCACAGAGCTACATGCCCCGAAGGAGCCGCTGTCCGAGTCGTTTGGGAAGTCCCACTTCGTCGATGCGGCGCACGGCTCCTTCCACGTCGTAGCCCACGCGGTCAAGACGATAGGAGAAGGAGTCGGAGTCGAAGAAGGCCACGCATGCACGGGGATCGCGGTCGCGCGGCTGACCAACGCTCCCGACGTTGACGAGGTAGCGGGGGCCGCGCTTCACGGAAAGCACGCCGATCTTGTCCGCGACTACCCCGGGAAGATGCGAGTGGGCGAGGAAGCAGAGTGGCGTCACGAAGTGGTCGAACTGGTTCTTGATGTCCCAATGGGTCTCCAGTCGCTGCCAGGCGGCTGGCCGCTCAGGAGACGCGTGGACGAACGTGCCAACGTCGATCCTAGCAACGAGTGGAAGACGCGATAGGTACGCCAAATCGTCATCACTGAGCGCTGTGCGATGCAAGTGGGCCGCGGTCTGCCCGTCACGCGGGAGGTACTCGATCCCAATTCCGGTCGCTACGGCCGCATCATGATTGCCTTGCACGACGATGTCGCAGCGTTCTCGAATCAGGTCAAGGCAGGGCTGCGGATCTGCGTTGTATCCGACGAGGTCGCCCAAGCACGCGACGCAGTCGGCACCGGTGCGGTCAATGTGGTCAAGGACGGCTTCGAGTGCATGCAGGTTTGCATGCACATCAGAGAAGAGGGCGAGCCGCAAGAGAAAGGGGGAACGGCGAGCAGGACATCGGAACGGCGTAAACTTACGTCCGTCCCCTCCCGACCCGTCGTACCCTGCTCGTGCATAATGCTCCCTCGGTTCTGCTCTTCGGCCATGGCTATTGGGGCAAGAACATCGCGCGCAACCTCCATGCACTCGGGGCGCTCGGCGGGGTCTGTGAACCGGATCCGGGCCAAGTCAGCGTGCTGGCCGAACGCTATCCGGACATTCCGGTCTATGCCACCGTAGACGAAGCACTCAAGGAATGCGCGACACCCGCGGTCGCCATCAGCACGCCGGCAGCCACCCACGCCGAGCTCGCCTTGCGGTGCCTTACCGATGGGCGCGATGTGTTCGTGGAGAAGCCGCTCGCCCTCACGGTCGCCGACGGCGATGCGCTAGTCGATATGGCCAGACAGACCGGACAAATCCTGATGGTGGGCCACTTGCTGGAGTACCATCCCGCTGTGGTCGAACTCGACCGGCTCGTCCGTACGGGTGCGCTCGGTGCGCTACAGTATCTCTACTCCAATCGCCTCAACCTTGGGAGATTTCGACGGGAGGAGAATAGCCTGTGGAGCTTTGCCCCCCACGACATCGCTGTCATCTTGCGACTCGTGGGGACTATGCCCAAGCAGGTGGAGGCCTTCGGCGGCGCCTACCTTCGTAGCGATGTGGCCGACTCAACAGTCACGCATCTCTCGTTTGATGGTGGCGTGCAGGCCCACATTTTCGTGTCGTGGCTGCACCCGTACAAAGAGCAACGCCTCGTCGTTGTCGGCGCTGAGCGCATGGCTGTGTTCGACGATCGGCAGCCGTGGCCGTCGAAGCTCGTCGTTCATGACAAAGGCGCCGACTGGGTGGGCGACGATCCGATCCCCCGCGCCGGAGCCGGTACTCCCGTCCAGTTGGACGAGGCCGAGCCGCTGCGGGAGGAGCTTGCGCACTTCCTTGCATGCGTGCGAGACCAGAGCAAACCGTTGACCGACGGCGAAAGCGGCGTTCGCGTGTTGCGCGTCCTCGAAGACGCTCAGAATGACCTCCGTCGCCGCGTCGACTGATTCCAACACAACCCAGGCCGTATGGACTTGCCCAACGTCGACCCGCCCAACGTCAGAGCCTCATCCGTGTCACAAACCGCGTTGATCGCGGCGTCTGCCCAAATCGATGCCGACGTCACAATCGGCCACTTTTGCGTAATCGAGCGCGACGTTGTGATCGGAGCCGGTTGTCGGATCGGTCACCACGTCGTCGTGCATGCGGGGACCCGTATTGGCGAAGGGGTGCGGATTGATGACCACGCGGTACTCGGCAAGCAGCCGATGCGAGCCGCAGCCAGTGCGACGACCGGCGGCAGGACTCAGCCGCCTGCGGAGATTGGTCATGGCTGCCTGATCGGCACCGGTGCGGTGCTCTACGCAGGGTGTAGCGTGGCGGAGCGCGTGCTCATTGCGGACCTCGCCACCGTCCGAGAAGAGGTTGAGATTGGCGAGAGAACCATCATCGGGCGAGGAGTCGCTATCGAAAACCGATGCCGAATTGGCGCGCGGTGCAAGTTCGAGACGAATGCGTACCTGTGTGCCTATTCGACGGTCGCCGACGATTGCTTCTTTGCTCCCGGCGTGCTCACGAGCAACGACAACTATCTGGGCCGCGATCCGGCGCGGTTCGACCACTTCGATGGGGTGACGGTAGAGCGTGGGGGGCGCCTCGGCGTGGGGGCCGTCGCGCTTCCCGGACGGATCGTCCGGTCCGAGGGCGTAGTCGCGGCTGCGGCATTGTTGACAGGCGATGCTCCTCATGCCCACGTCGTTGCTGGCGTGCCGGCGCGCCCGTTTCGAGAGGTGCCCGATACACAGCGGCTCGACTGAACGCGAAGCCGCATGGGGCCGTCGAAAAGGGGATCGTCCAAGATTTCTTAGGCCAGACAGGCCGCTGCGCACCTGTTAAGAGGCGGCGAAAGTATCTGGGCTGAATCGAATCGTTCGATAACCCTTCGAGATACGCCTATATTTTCAGGCAAGCCGCGCAAGGTCAGGGTTGTGTCGTCCCGCTCCGTATCCCTCGTTTGCAGCATGCTCGGCTGCGCACCATGGACGACCGCGTCGAGCCCGTATCGTAGCGTTTGTGTGTGCTCTAACCGCCATCCGACCGGACCCTAGTCCAGCATATGCGATATCCGAACCAGCCGGGACCCCCCGGGGGCAGTGGATCTGCTCATCCCGAGATGTGGAACGCCTCCGACGCTGCGTCCGACGTCGCCTTTTATCGACCGCAAGAGCGTGGGGAGCAGCTCCGTGAGTTCCTGGATACGCTCATTCGAGGGCGGTGGTTGATCCTTGGCGCCGTGGTTATAGCTACGGTTGGTGCGATCATCTATTCGCTGTCGCTCCCCAATCGCTACCAGGCCAGCAGCATTCTCCGCGTTGAGCAGAAGGGTGGGACCAGCCTCGCCGAAATGTTCTCGTCCGGCTTCCCTGGACGGTCAGGATACAGCCCGCGATTTCTCAACAACGAGATGTTGGTGCTGCGCCAGTCGCTCCCCATCGCGGAGCGCGCCGCAGAGCGGATGCTGGAGATCGAAGCCGATCCCACCAGCACCGCTGAGCTTCGCATCGTCCGCAACCAAGAGACGGGGGTGCTCCACTCCCCGCAGTTCCTCGCCTTTCGGCTCCAGCGAGCCGTCTCAATCAGTCCAGCAGATCGGGACGTGGACGCCATCCGAATTTCGGCGCGCAGCACGATCCCGACTGAAGCCGCGCTGATTGCGAATGTCTACGCGCAGGAATACATCCGCCGTACTCAGGAGACGAGCCGCGCCAGCGTCTCGGCCTCGCGAGAGTTCCTGCAGACGCAAGTAGACAAATGGGCCGACGAGCTTTCGAGCCGTGAGAACGACTTGCAGGTCTTCATGAGCCGCGAGAATGCGATCGCACTCAATGAAGAGTCGAGCTTCCTGGTGCAGCAGCTTTCGCAGTTGGAAGCACGCCGGGACGAAGCCGAGATCGAGGCCCAGCTGACACGGGCCACCTTGGACGCTCGCAACGCGGAGTTGGAAGCCATCCGCCCAAGTCTGGCCGAGCGGCTAGCCTCAGGGGTCGATCAGGAGATTCAAGCTGCCTTGGAGCGCAAGGTGCAACTCGAAGAGCAACTTGAGGCGATCTACCTACGTAACCCCGCTTTACGCACCGATGACGTGGTCCCCGAGAACGTTGGCGAGTTGCGGCGGCAGATTGCAGCGCTGCAAGGGCGCATCCGCACGCTCTCGGACCAATACGTGCGGGAGATGCTGGCAGTGGGAGGGATGGACCCCTCGCAAGAAGGCCTGACGCAAGTCGCACAGTTGCAGCGTACGATCATCGAAGGCCGTATCACGTTGAGCGGGCTCGATGCACGCATCGGTTCGTTGCGAGACCGCATCACCGAGTACGAGCAGCAGCTTAGCCAGGTGCCTGCTCAAGCCATCGAGCTGGCGCAGTTGCAGCGCGGTCGGCAGTCGGCCGAGCAGACCTACCTGATGCTGGTCAACAAGCTCCAAGAGCTGCGGGTGGCGGAGGAATCCGAACTCGGCTACGCCGAACTGATCCGCCGGGCACTGGCCCCGTCGTTCCCCTACACCCCGAATCGAAAGATGAACGTCATTTTGGCGTTCCTCTTGGGGCTTGGACTCGGAATCGCGGCCGCGATTGCCCGCAAGCAACTCGACAGCCGGATCCATCGCCCCGACGACCTTCGCGATATGGGTGAGACCGTGATCGGCATCATCCCGGACATGACGGAGCTCGTCAAGAAGGAGTATGACGGGCAGGACACGATCACGCAAGATGGCTACACGTTCGACACGCGTCTGGTGTCGTTGTTGAATCCGCTTGCAACGGTCAGCGAGGCCTACCGCGGCCTCCGCACAAACATCCAGTTTAGCCGGCCAGACGTGGTCGTCCAGACAATCTTGGTGACGAGCTCTAACCCAACGGAAGGCAAGAGCGTCACGGCTGCAAACCTGGCAATCGTGATGGCCCAGGCCGGGCGCCGTGTGCTGCTGGTGGATGCCGATCTCCGTCGCCCAACCGTCCACAAGAAGCTCGGGCTCAACCGAGAGCCGGGCCTCCGTGACTTGCTGTTTGCCCCGGACCAGTTCGACGCCACAGAGTTCGAGACGGTCGTCGAAAACCTCTACGTCGTTCCGGCTGGCGGGTCCACGCCTAATCCGTCCGAGCTCCTGGGTTCGAAGCGGATGCGCGAGGTGCTGGACATGCTCAAGGAGGAGTTCGACCTCGTCATTTTCGACGCGCCGCCCGTGACCGCCGCGACCGACGCCGTGCTCCTCTCGACGCAGTGCGACGCGGTGCTTGCCGTCGTGGCTGCCAACGAGACCCGTCGCCACGAAGTGGAGCACGCGCTGGGCGCGCTCCGCAGCGTGGGTGGCGAAGTCATCGGAGTGCTACTTAATGGCTTCGACGCCTCGAAAGCCTACGGATACAGCTACAAGTACCGCTACGGGTACTCCAGCTACTACGGATACAGCTATCGGCCGGAAGGGGTCGAGAATGCGTAGCTCCGTCGTGTTTTACCGCCTACTCCCCACACCGCGTTCTATGCCTAGGCATTTGTCTGTCCGGCTGTTTCTTGTTCTCGGCTGCCTACTTGGATTTTCGGACGTGGTCGCCGCTCAAGAGGTCGGTCGAGTCGAGCAGGTCGAGTCGAATACGCAGCCGTACTACTTCTTTCTACGCCCGGGCGAAGCCACCACCCAGCTCTACGTGTGGGGCAACGTACGTGCGCCAGGCCTCTACGAAGTGGGGAGCGAGACGCGGCTGGATCAGGTTCTGTCGCTCGCTGGGGGCCCCCTCGTCACACCCATTCAGGCTCCCGGAAGCCAAACGGTGACCGTCCGGATCTACCGCGTCGAATCTGGGAACCGGGTCCTCACCTACGAGGCGGAACTAGAGCAGATGGTCCAGGAGCCCTCGGCCTATCCCATCCTCCAGGACGGCGATCTGGTTTACGTGGAGACGAAGAACCGGCGTGGGTTTTCGCTGCGTGACGCGCTTACCATCCTTGGTTCTGCAGCGGCAATCCTCGTCGCCGTCGACCGTGTGTTCTTCGACCAGTAGCCTCTGAGTTGTTGGTTCCGCTCGTCCGTTGCATCTCCTGAGCTATAGGCTCAACCCCTCCGCACACCCATGGAAAGAAACGGCTTGCCATCTGGACCCATCCTCATCACGGGGGCGGCTGGCTTCATCGGCTACCACGTCGCTGCGCGTCTCCTCCGCGAAGGATACGCCGTGGTCGGTGTCGACAATCTCAACGACTACTACGATGTCCGCCTGAAATCAGCCCGCTTGGATCGGCTCAAGGCGAACGCCGGCTTCGAGTTTCATCACATCGACCTCGCAGATCAGCGGGCCGTTGAGACGCTCTTCGCCACGCATCGCTTTCGATACGTGATTCACCTGGCCGCCCAGGCTGGAGTCCGCTACTCGATCGAGAACCCGCACGTGTATGTGCAGAGCAACCTCGTCGGGTTCCTCAATGTGTTGGAAGGTTGCCGCCAGGCTAAATCGGCGCACCTCGTCTATGCGTCTTCGTCGTCGGTCTACGGCGCCAACCGCAAAGTCCCCTTCGAGACTTCGGACCCGGTGGACCACCCGGTATCGCTCTACGCGGCGACCAAGAAGTCGAACGAGCTGATGGCGCACGCCTATGCGCACCTCTATGACCTGCCCGTGACAGGCCTCCGGTTCTTCACGGTGTATGGACCCTGGGGGCGCCCTGACATGGCGTATTACCTCTTCACGAAAGCCATATACGAAGGCACGCCGATCAGGGTCTTCAACGAAGGGCAGATGCGGCGCGACTTCACCTACATCGACGACATCGTCGAGGGCATCGTACGCGTGTTTGCGCAGCCGTCTTCCAGAGACCCGGCATGGAACTCGCTAGCCCCTGACCCGGCCGCGAGCGCTGCCCCGTATCGTCTCTTCAACATCGGCAGCCAGCGCCCAGTTGCCCTGTTGGACTTCATTCAGACGCTCGAAGACGTTATCGGGCGCTCGGCGGTGAAGGAACTCTACCCCATGCAGCCAGGCGATGTGCTGGAGACGTACGCCGACGTGGAGCCGTTGAGCGATGCCATCGACTTCCGTCCGAAGACGACACTCCGGGCAGGGCTAGAGCGATTCGCCACGTGGTACGCGTCCTACCACGACCTTCCAGCGCCGGCATTCCACGCGGTAGCGCACCCAGGCTGACACCGATTCTGACTCCAGCGCATTGGCTACGAAGAAGTCACTAGGCAAGGCGTCTGCTCGGGGGTTCGGGTGGATGTTCGGCGGGCGCGGTGTTTACTTCGCGGTGAACATGGTCGTGCTGGTCGTGCTGGCACGCCTGCTTGATCCCGCAGAGTTCGGCCTGATCGGCGCGGCCATGCTGGTGGTAGATTTTTGCAACCAGTTCAGCCAGATTGGGGTCAGCCCCTATCTCGTGCAGCGCGAAGAGATCCACGATCGCCACATCCGCGTGGCATGGACCTGCTCGCTGCTTTCAGGATTGCTCGTATATGGAGGTATTTTGCTCCTGGAGCACCAAGTGGCTCGGTTTTTCAACATCCCTGAGCTAGCCGCGCTCATTCCGTTTGTCGGCGTTCTGGTGGTGTTGCAGTGTGTTCAGACGGTGGTGCAGGCACTGCTTCAGCGCAACCTCAAGTTCAAGCAGATTGCCCTCTGGCGCGTGATTGGCAACGTGTTTGGGTATGGGATCGTGAGTATCGGCTGCGCGCTAGCTGGTTTGGGCGTCTGGTCGCTGGTTTGGGGACGCTTGGCGCAGAACAGTGTGCAGGCACTCGGCTACCTGGCGACGATGCCCTTCCCGAAGCGCCCGCTCCTACGGTGGGAGGTGCTCAAAGAGATGGCATCGTTCGGTGGGGGCGTCAGCCTGCAGAATGTGTTCAACTACTTCGGGCGACAAGGCGACTACATCATCGTGGGACGCTACCTCGGGGCGACCTCGCTCGGACTCTACACGCGGGCGTACAAGCTGATGGAACTCCCCGTCAAGTTCGTGGGCCAATCGCTCCACTCGGTGCTCTTCCCCGTGCTCTCGAAGATGCAAAACGACGACGAGCGGATGGGCGCCGCCTTCGTGCGCGTGTCGAGCGCCATGGTGCTCTTCTCTGCTGCGATCGGTTCGTTTGTCGGGGTGCTGGCCCCGGAGATTGTGAGTGTGATGCTTGGTGACGGCTGGGAAGGGGT
Source organism: Bacteroidota bacterium (assembly GCA_039821555.1). Classification (NCBI taxonomy): domain Bacteria; kingdom Pseudomonadati; phylum Bacteroidota; species Bacteroidota bacterium. Next base: position 565,122 of record JBCBNX010000001.1, on the reverse strand, counting down.
CATCCTGCCACTTCAGGTGCTCGGTGCGGCTACGGTGTTCCGAGGCACGTACAAAATCTCGTCGTCGGTCGTACTAGCAAAGGGCGCGGTGTACAAGGGGGCGGTGCAGCAAGGCGTCTATGCCGCCTGCGTGCTCGGATTTGTGATGGTGGGCAAGGAGTACGGCATCGTTGGGGCAGCCATTGGAGCGCTCGGCGCGGTAATCGTGCACTACATCTTACTGACGACCATCGCCTTGCGCCTCGTTCGCGTTTCCTGGTTTGTGGCGCTGCGTCGATTTATCTCGCCCATCGCGCTGGCGTTGGCCAACGTAGCGGTGGTGGTCCTCGCTGCCGAAGCGTGTCGGTCGGCAGGGCTTCCTGATATGGTCACGTTGGTATGCGCCTCACTCAGCGGGGCCATCTTCTACGGGGCGGTGTTCTTCGCTCGCCCATCTCTGTTCGGCGATGACGTATCGCTGCTCGTTGCCCGCGCCCTCGGAAAGCGTCGGAAATCGCCCTTTAGCGCAAGGCTGCTCGCCCGCATCGAAAGCCAGACGGCTGCCTGAACTCCCCCTACCTCCCTAGTCTCAACGATTTGGACTATGACTCCTTCTGCCAAAGTTTTCCTCTCTTCGTCAATGAAGCGAGCCCTGCGGATGGTGGGGAAGAGGCACACGGCCTACACCGTCAATGGCCTAACGTACAAGGTGCCCATCGAGGCTGCTCGGGGGCTCCGGGGAATGCTCCTCGGCCAAGAGGTTGAGCATGAGCGCGAGCTGTACCAGCGCATCCTGGCCCTCATTCCTCAAGACAGCGTCATATTCGACGTGGGGGCGCACCTTGGCGAGTTTACGGTGACGGCACATACGTCTGGGAAAGCCCGGCGCATCGTGGCCTTCGAGGCGAATCCGATTACAGCCGCGCAGTTGCGCGGAGTTGTCGCCGCCAACCTGCTCGACGCCGTCGAAGTCGTGGAAGGCGCCGTGGGCGAAGAAGCGGGCACGCTCACGTTCAACGTACGCGGCAACAGTGCCGACAGTGGCGTCGCAAGCGCACGGAAAGCGCGCACCCAGAGTGCCTCGTTCTACGAAACTGAGGTCCAGGTACGTGCCCTCGACGACTATGTCGCCTCTTCGGGCATCGTCCCTGACTTTGTCAAGATCGACGTCGAGGGATTCGAGGTGCCGGTGCTCCGAGGTGCCGAGCAGACCCTGCGCACGCATAAGCCCATCGTATGCGTCGAAGTGCATCCGCGCGACCTCGCGGCGCTAGGCTACAACGTCGATACGGTGCGCGACTTTCTGACAGCGTTGGGCTACACCGATACCGGCGAAGCCTACCGCCGTCGCCACGATGTGGATGACCGGCCCTACAACATCGTGATGATGCCCTAAGAAGGCACTTGGCAGTGCCAGCACGATTGCTGATCTCCCACCACGCTCCTATGTGGCCCACCTTCATCATCATCGGCGCGCAGCGGTCCGGGACGACCTCACTGTATCACTACATGAGGCAGCACCCCGACGTGCACATGAGCCCGGTCAAGGAGACCAACTTCTTCGCCATCGATGACCGGATGCCCGCGCTTGAAGAGCGCACGGTGTTTAAGACGTCTGTGTCGGATGTGCCGTCTTATCGAGCACTATTTGAGGAAGGCGACGGAAAACAGGCGCTCGGAGAGGCATCGCCAGCATACCTGAATGCCGAGGATGCCCCGAGGCGAATGGCGCAGTGCGTGCCGCACGCCAAACTGATTGTTGTGCTCCGTAATCCGATCGACCGGGCCTACTCCAGGTTTTTGCAGGCGCAACTCAAAGGACGAGAAGACCACGACACGTTCGAGGAGGCACTTGACAAAGAAGCCCAGTTGCTTGAGCGCGGAGCCTGGAAGTATTGGGAGCACGGATTTGTCCCGTATCTCGACGGGGGCATGTACGCCAAGCACCTAGAGCGATACTGGGCGCACTACCCCAAAGACCAAGTTGGCGTGTGGCTCCACGACGACCTCCGGCAGGACGCGGCCAGCGTCTGCGCCGAGGTGTTCGAGTTCATCGGCGTAGACCCCTCCTATGAAGTCCAGACCGAGCGGTACAATGCGTCGGGTGTGCCCAAAAACGCCTGGCTCGACCGGGCCATTCGCGCGGGGCGCAACGCAGCGCCGTCCGTGAAGCGTCTCGTCCGCCAGTGGATGCCCGATAGCCTCTACTCACACGTTCGCTCGGCACACAACCGCAACTTCGAGAAGCCGCAGATGAAGAGCAGCACCCGCGCGCACCTCGCGGAGGTGTTTCGCCCAGACGTCGAGCGGCTAGGGCAGCTGTTGGGGCGAGACCTCTCGCATTGGCTCGCACGCTAGCCCTGACCCTTGCCGCAGTCGCCCTCTACCACTTCTCGCCATGGAAGCTGAAACGCACACCCTGCCGTCAGGGCCTCGCCGCATGCTGGCCTACGGCTCCGTACCGCACGACACGGGCACGTTCACGTTCTACCGCAACCTGCGCGCGGGGCTCGCCCCCCTCGGCTGGGAGGTACGATGTGTGTCCGTAGGTGCGCAGACACACCGGGCTTGGGACGCTAGCTTCGTCGACGACGGGTGTGTGTCGCTCGTGCCTGACGAGGTAGACCGGAAGCGGCAAGCGCAGGCGTTTGTCGCATGGTGTCAGGAGCAGAACGTAGACGCGGTCATGCCGATCAACAGCGTGCCCATTCTATCGGCGCTACCTCACCTACCTCCAGAGGTGCGCATCGTCTCGCGCTGTGCGAACGCGTTCGATCACGGCTACAAGATCACCATGTCTGCCCACGAGCGACTCGCTCGGATTGTAGCCACGACGCCTCGTCACGTTCGGGACTTGACCGAGCGATACGGTGCCGACCCCGATCAGATCGTCCTCATACCACACGGCATTGACCCGACGCCTTTACATCAGGCGTTGGCACACAGACAGCCAACTGACGTGTTGCGCATCGCCTTTCTGGGGCGGCTGGAGCACAACCAGAAAGGAGTGATGTTCATACCGGGCATTGTCCGTGCCCTGGCGGAGCAGGGTGTAGCCTTTCGTCTGTCGATCGCCGGGGAGGGGACGCACCGAGAAGAAGTGGAGGTGGCCATGGACGAGCAGGTAGCCGCGGGCGCGGTTCGCTTTCTGGGCCGGCTCGCCCCCGATGATGTGCCCGGCTACCTGGCGCAGCACGATGCCTTCCTGTTTCCCTCGCGGTTTGAAGGATTCGGGTTTGCCCTTATCGAGGCCATGATGGCAGGCTGCGTGCCTGTCGCCTCGCACCTCGAAGGGATCACGAACTTCATCATTGAAGACGGTGTCACGGGCTATTTGTGCGAAGTGGGTGACCAGGACGCCTTTGCTGCCCGTTTCGAGTCCCTGCATCGTGACCGGGACACCTTGGCGAGCATGCAGCGCGAGACGGCCCAGCATGCCACGAAGCGGTTCTCACACACACGCATGGCCCAGGACTATGGCGCCGTGCTCGATGCGGTCGTGGGGGAGCCCACACACGGACTTGCGGCCAAGTCCTGGCAGGCGTTTCAGGTGGATCCTGCGTTCGCGAAGACCTGGCGGCGCCACGTGCCACCTGCGCTCAAACGCATCGTACGGCGCACGCTTTTCCGCCTCAAGCTCTCCGATCGCTACTAATGAGGGCGATGCTATTTCCCATCGTAGGAAAGGATGACTACGGTTGCGTGGGGACAGGACCCTTCGTTTGGCCGCTTCGCTGAAGCAGTGCACATCCCACCGCATGCTGTTTAACTCCCTGGCGTTTGCCCTATTCCTCCCCCTTGTCTTCGGACTCTATTGGGGCCTCCAACGCCGACCCCTTTGGGCTCAGAACACGCTTCTCCTCGCTTCCAGCTACGTGTTCTACGGCTGGTGGGATTGGCGATTCCTCGGTCTCATCGTCATCTCCTCGGCCGTCGACTACCTAGTTGGCGTCCAACTGGGGAAGGCTGGACGCTCCGAGCGCTCCAGGCGGTTGCTTCTGACGCTAAGCGTGGCTGTCAACCTCGGCATCCTCGGCTTCTTCAAGTACTTCAACTTCTTTATTGAGTCCTTGGCTATAGGACTCAGCTCGATCGGTCTTGAGCCAAACCTGCCGCTACTTCGCGTCATTCTCCCCGTCGGAATTTCGTTCTACACGTTCCAGACGATGAGTTACACCATCGACGTCTACCGGCGTCAGATGGAGCCTACGCGTGATGCGCTCGCGTTCTTTGCATACGTGTCGTTCTTCCCGCAACTCGTAGCTGGGCCCATCGAGCGTGCTAAATCACTGCTCCCGCAGTTCCTAGTCCGGCGGCAGTTTGACTGGGCCGAAGCAAAGGACGGAGCACGGCACATGCTCTGGGGCCTCTTCAAGAAAGTCGTCATCGCAGACAATCTGGCCCCCTACGTGGATGCCGTATACGGGTCATGGGCGACCGCTTCTGGTGCCGAGCTCTTTCTGGGAACGCTCTTTTTCGCGCTCCAGATCTACTGTGACTTTTCCGGCTACTCGGATATCGCGATCGGATGCGCGCGCCTCTTCGGGTTTCGCCTCATGCGCAACTTCGCGTATCCCTATTTCTCGCGCGACATCGGCGAGTTTTGGCGGCGGTGGCATATCTCCTTGTCGTCGTGGTTCCGCGACTACGTCTATATCCCGTTGGGGGGAAGCCGAACGGGTTCGCGCGCGCATCACTTATTCAACCTCATCGCGACGTTTACTATATCTGGGTTTTGGCATGGCGCCAACTGGACCTTTGTAGTCTGGGGGTTTCTGAATGGGCTCTATTATCTCCCTCTCGTGCTTTCAGGGAGAAACAAGCAACACATGGGGACCGTGGCCGAAGGCCGTCTGCTGCCGTCGCTGCGGGAAATACGCAAGATGCTCGGCACCTTTGGGTTGGCTCTTCTCGCCTGGGTCTTCTTTCGTGCGGAAAGTGTCGGCGCGGCCCTAAGCATCATCACGGGCACGTTCAGCCGATCATGGCTCGACACAGGTGGCCTTGCTTGGGGGCTCATCTACGTCGTGGTTGTCCTCGTGGCTGAATGGTTCCAACGCGATAAAGAGCACTTTCTCCAGGTTGCCCATCTTTCGCGCGTGCAACGTTGGGTGCTCTACTACGCTGTTGTAACAGCCATTGTCTTCTTCCGCCAGGAGAACGCTGCGTCCTTCATCTACTTCCAGTTCTGAGTTTATGGCCTCTAAAGATTGGCGTTCACGTAACATGGAACCAGACCATTCCGAGTCCTCCCGGCGTGCGCGTGCGTTTGCCCTGCGCGCAACTTTGTTTTTTTTGCCACTCGTCTGTTGGGTTGGGTTGGGGCTTGTCACGTTCGCAAATACTGACTTCTATCCGTACCAAGTACTTCAGGCACATCAGGAAGCGAAACTCGTGGAGAATGATGAAGTGGAAGTGGTACTTCTCGGCGATAGCTCATTGGGAAATGCCATCGACGCTCAGCTGTTCTTAGATACAACCGGCCGTGAAACAGTTAGCCTTGCTCTGAATGGGCTCTATGGATATGCAGGTTCGTACAACATGCTGAGACGGGCGCTGGCCGTCTTCCCCAACCTGGAGCATGCCGTGGTAATTAATACTCCAGACATGATGAGCCGTCCTCCCTCACAGCGCGGATGGCTTCTGACGTTGGAATCTCCGCAGGCGCTGCTGGATGTTGGCTGGCAAGGCACCAGTGCTGCCCTTGCCGAACTACTCCGTATGGCTGCTGAGAAGGAGACCATGGCGTATTTACCCAAACGTATTGCGGGACAAACGCTAGACCCCAGTACGGTGCTAGAAAACGACTACATTCGCCAGGGGGAGCGGAAGCGACCACCTCAGGTTGAAGACTGGACTCAGCGCACGGTGCACCCGGGTAAAGCCAACCATCTACGTGCGCTCGTTACGCTCGCTGCACAAAACGGCGTACACGTCACTTACGCGCACGGTCCCCTTTGGGCCGAACAGCTTGCGGCTTCCACGGATTACCTGGATGCGGCGGAACGAGAAATACAGGACACTGGCGTGACGCTTGTCAGTTGGCGCCCTAGCATCGAGACTCAGGATTTAGGCAACACGACAGACCATGTTGCACCCGCCCACAAAGAAGCAATGACTCTCCAGTACGCGTCCCACTTGCGTGCGGTACTCCATCGCTCGAACGAATAGCGACAGAGGGAACGGACTTGCGTGAGCTAGTTGGAGCAGATATGTCGATGACGGGGCTCTTTCAAGGCTGTTGAAGAGTCTAAGCCTTGAGTAGGCATAAATCGAAGAACTACAGCGTGGATGTCCCAAGAGTCGCTCTCGTAGAAGCTATTACGAACTTTCCCTTCGTCTAGAGCTTCCCCTGTCATTTGTGCGAAGTTGGATACCCTCCGTACTCGATAAAGCGCAGATTCCTTGCGTAAGCCCGCGGTACTAGCCAGACGGACGTAGAGAGCACGGACACTCGAACCGATGGCTAGCTACCCATGAGCATGCCCCACGACTCTGTCACGTTCATGCGATAACTAATGTATTCTGGCGCTTCGATCCGTTCCGTAGGACCCGTAGGATGTCTTTCGCCGTCTTGCTCACACGTTCGCCTAGTCGGCTCAAGTACGGTACCTCCGGAAGTAATCAGATGCTTGCACTGATCAGTATGATTACGTTCAGAACCGATCGTAGGTAGGGAATAATGAGAGGAAGACAGCCTTCTAGAGGATGGGGGTTTGGTGCCCAGTCGCCAGGCTTAGCTGTAGGAAGTGGTGTATTGAGTAGAAGGGCTATTGCGGGAAGGAGCTTAGATGCACCTACTCGAACACTGTTCGTGGTTCTCTTTTTGCTATTCGCAATTCCCTATGCAGGTAGGCCTCCGCTCTATGTAGTCGATATTCTTCTCGCAGGGTTATGGATATGGCTGTTCGCCTTCTCTCCTGAGACGAAAAAGTACTTGAGACCAATCTCCGGCGGACTTAAGTGGATGGTTTCGATCATCGCTTACCTGCTCTTTGTCTCAACAGTTCATGAGATGCTATCGCTTAGGATTTACGAAGCATCGATTTATATGGCGGGGAGGTATTTTTTGGCAATGAGTCTAGTATTGCTTGTGCCAGTGTTAATTCGCAAGATTGGTGATCTATACAAAGTTTCTGTCATAGTAGTGTCTGCTGCGGTACTCACTGCTGTTTTTGCTGCTCTATTTTCGCTCCCGGGATTTAGTTTTGTCAGAGAGTTTTACGCGTCTCCCAGTATTTTTTTTCCAGGTCGATCTGCATTGCTAAATGATACGCATGTGTTTACAGACGAGTACGTAGATAGAGCGTCGGCATTAGTGGGTGGTGCGAACATTGTAGCTTGCTGGCTTACTATTTCGGTCAGCTTTGTATTCGTGTGGCTCAGGCGTGCGCGGAGTTCGCTAGGAAAAATCGCAGCATTGTCATTAATCGGTCTGATCTGCTTTGCGTCACTATTGACATATAGTAGAATTGCTTTCGTAGGTCTCGGGTTTGTTGCTCTATTCTCTGTCATTTTTGGAGGTAGAGAAGCTCGAATTCTAATACCACTGCTTTTTTTTGGGGCCTTCGTATTTATCACCAGCTTTGCCAGTGGATCGTCAAAATTCAACTTCGCCTATACATTCTCTAAATTCCAGGTATCATTTAGTGATCCTGGATCTGCGGTCACGGATCAGGCTAGAATCATATCATATACCTATACATTCCCTTTTTTAGTTGATAATCCTGAATATTTTTTTGTGGGACAAGGTGTGGGCGGGGACTCTGCGGTACGGTATGCTGGTAAGTCAAAGGACGACTTGGTGCTTAATTTTAACGATGGAAGAGTGCATTCTGTATTTGCAAAAGGAACTTATAACCTTGGTTTTATAGGTACGATGGCGCTTTTCATGGTCTACTTCAGGTCACTTTTTGTGCTGTTTCGCTCCTTGAGAGTTGCTTTGAGGCTAAGGTGGAGAGAGCGAGATGTCTTCGCGGCATTATTAATCTCTGCTTCTGCACTGTTGCCGTTCATGATCGTGGGTCACGTCTTCATCTCGCAGCCGATGGGATTCGCCATGATCTTTTTGTTCGCAGGACTGGCAGAAGCTGTTTCGATCATGACGAAACAGCGTGTCCAGACTTTGCTTGATTTCAAGTCTGCGGCCGTATATCGTACTCGTCTTTAGCCCCCACTTTTGAAGTGATTGCAGAGCACATCGTCATCCTGTTGTCGGACAAGCGTTCGGGCTCGACCATCTTTCAGAAAGAGTTGTGCAAACACCCGAAGGTGCGTCATGTATCCGCATCGAGACACACCTACAATGAGACTCAGCATTGGCTCAAGGCAGCGTCGTTGCTGGATGTCCCAAGTCCTATGTTTCTAGCTGGGACACCGTACTATCCCGCTGCGACGGCACGCCAGTACATCTCGGATGTGATTGAGGCAAACGTCCCTGACTTTGACACACGGTGCTCCGACAGGGCACTCGTTTTCGACGGCTGGGAAGCTTTGGCCGACTCTGCCGGTAGTTCGGTGTTCTTCGAGAAGTCACCTCACCACTTGAGCAATTGGGCATCGCTCGCGGTGCTGCTCGAATGGATCGAGATGACCGACCGGAAAGTGTCGATCCTTGGACTCGTGCGAAATCCAATGGCGGTCCTTCACTCCGCTTGGAAACGCTTCGGCTCTGACCCGGGTGAGCGACAGTTTGCGTGGAGTCAGACGTACCTAAACTGGCTCGCCTTCAAGCAACTGGTGCCTTCTGAGGCCGTACTTGAATTGAATTATGAGTCGATCATCGAGAAACCACGTGAGACCTTCGAGCACGTATGCGCCCACATCGGCATAGAGTCCCATAGCGATCTCGGGAGCAGCATTCGCTCCGATACCACCGACAAGTGGAGAAACGATACCAAATTTGTATTGCAGATTGACCCCTACGTTGCACAGGTGGCATCGCGTTTTGGATACAGCGCAGACGCGCTACAGAACCCCCCCAAGCCAGCGCTTTCATGGTCAGAACGAATACTTTCTCCAGCGGTAGCTAGCATGCGGCTAAAGCGGATCCAATGGATGAACCGAAGAGTGCGTCCTGCATTCCGTCGTCTGATGAATAGATAATCCAGTGAACTGGCTGGCTTGATGGATCATAAACTGAACACGCCAAAACTTGGTGTCGTGGCAATTGCCTACAACGAAGAGCGCGACCTGCCCGGTTTTCTGTCGCACCTATTGCCGTGGGTGGACGAGATCGTCATCGTGGACGACGGGTCGACGGATGCGACCGCCCGGCTTGCTGACGAGGCGGGGGCGAAGGTGACATTTCTGCAGTCGCCGCGCAACGAGAGGGAGTACTACAGCGACCAGCGCAACAAGGGCATCGATGCCGCGCAGTCGGACTGGCTGCTGCACATGGACATCGACGAGCGGGTGCCGCCTGCGCTCGCGCACGAGATCTTGCAAGCGATTCGCGACCCTGGGTTCGACGGCTACCGCTTCCGACGTCTGAACTTCATGCTACATCGTCCGATGCGGGGCGGGGGGCTTCAGAACTGGAACCTCGTCCACCTGGCCCGCCGCTCGCTCTTCCGCTTCGGTGGGAAGATGCACGAGACGTGCCTGCTCGACGCGCCGCCCGAGCGGGTCGGGCAACTCCGCGAGCGAATCTGGCACCTGAACGAGATCAGCTACGAGAAGCGGCTGAAGAAGAGCTGGACCTACTCAGCCATCCGCTGCGAAGACATTTTGGAGTCAGGGCGGCGCGTGCGTTGGTACGACCTCCTCCTGCGTCCGATGGAGCGAGCGCTCGCCAAGTACTTCTGGCACGGCGGCTGGCGCGACGGGACGATGGGGCTGCTTTACGCGCTGCATTGCTTCGACGCCACCTTCCGGTCCTGGACACTCGCGTGGGATGCCCAGAACGCAATCCCCCGTACCCAACTGGACGACGAGATCATGGACCTTTGGGCACGCGACGGGACAGACCTGGTGCCCAGCACGGCGACCGCCCGTACGGCTGTGGAGAACGCCGCTGCGGACGAGCCACAGGAACGCACCACCGCACCTGCTGCTTCTCCGGCTGAATGACGGCGACGCCCCAGTCCATGCGGCCGATTTTCATCGGTGGATGTCAGCGGAGCGGAACCACGCTGCTCGGCGCGTTGCTCGGCGGGGCGGCCGAAACCGTAACCGTACCTGAAGCCCCCTTCAAGTTGGGAGCCCTGCAGCGTGGCGCGAGGCCGGGGGCCCGTCTCGCAGATGTGGTGACGTACATCGGGGCACAGGACCGCTACCAGATTTGGGGCGCTGCTCCGACCGCCGACCTTCTCGCTCGCATCCCGTCTGAGAACGGGTCGGAAGCTCCGGCACACACGCTCGGGCGAACGGCGCTCGACCTCGTCATTCGCGCCTATGCTGAGGAGCAGGGCGCGGGTGACGCGCAGTGGTGGGTAGACCACACCCCTGAAAACCTGCATCAAGCCATGCGCCTGCGCGCGGCGTACCCTGAGGCGCGCTTCGTGCACGTGGTGCGTGACGGGCGCGCAGCGACCGCATCGGTGCTCAAGTTGGATTGGGGGCCGCACGACGTGCTCGCGGCGAGCCGCTGGTGGGTCGAGGCCGTCGCGCATGGCTTGGCGGCCGAGGCCGCGCTGGGGGCCGTCCGCGTCCGCTACGAAGACCTCGTCCGTGATCCGGACCACACGTTGCAGACGCTGTGCGCTCAGATCGGCGTGCTCTTCAGCGCAGGGATGACCGAGGGGCAAGGCTTCGAGGTGCCCACCTACACGCAGGGGCAGCACCGCCTCGTGGGCGGACGCCCGGACCCGTCCCGCATCGACGCCTGGCGCTCGGCGCTGACTGAACGCGAGATCGCGCTCTTCGAGCGAAAGGCGGGGGGCCTGCTCGCGCTCCTCGGCTATGCGCCTGTGCACGAAGCGACGGCTCCGGGGCCGTCGGTCGCCGAACGTCTCCGATTCGGGGTGCTCAGTCGGCTGAAGTTCGTCCGAGGGCGCCGCGCACAACAACGACGGCTCCGGGTCGCTGCTGCCTCTTAGTTGTCTCGTAGCTGCCCTGCCATGCACGTTCTTTTTCATCGCACCACGCCCTGGAAGGCTCCGATTCGCGGGAGCACCAACATCTTCGCTCAGCTGTTCGCCGAAGACGGGTATGCGGTGACGTACATGGAAGGCACCGCGCATCTCGGCCACGTCGTGAAGCGCAACCGCTATGGCCGCTCGTGGAAGCAGGGGCCGCGCCGGGAGGACGATGCCTGGGTATTCACGCCGCTCACCCCGATCCCATTTATGGGCACGGGCACGTTCGCTACGCCCGAAGCGGCCGATCGAAGCTATCGGAGTGCGTCGGGCGCGATCCGCAAGGCCGTTGAGCAAGGCGGCCAGGGCAGTCCAGACGTGCTCTGGGTGGCGCGGCCTGGTGCCAGTGCGCTCAAGGCCATCTTTCCTGACGCGCTCCTGGCCGTGCAGGTGGTGGACTACTACCCTGCATTCGGGGGCGCGCACATGCAAGCGCTCGAACGGCAGGACTATGCCCGTGCTGATGTGCTCTTCTCCATTGGGCACGCCTTAACACGCTACCTCACGGACGAACTGAGCGTACCGGCCTCAAAAATTGTGACGTTGGGGCAGGGCGTGTTCAACGAGCGCTTTGAAGTAGCCGGCGCTGAGCCATCAGATCTTGATGGGCTACCTCATCCGCGGGCAGTCTGGGTTGGTTGGACTGATAAGGTTGACGCGGCACTCTTCGAGGAGACGGCGCGTGTCCTGGGTGAGCAGGGGGGGAGCGTAGTCCTGATCGGCGGGATCACAGACTGGGCGCGTGCCTACGCGGACCGGCATCCTCACGTACGCTTGCTGGGGCCTCGCCCCCCTGAAGAAACGCCCGCGCTGCTCGTCCGCTGCGACATTGGGTTGATGCTGTACGACCAAAACCGCCAGGCCATCTACCGTGGGCAGCACCCGCTCAAGTTGTACGAGTACGCGGCGGCGGGCCTCGGCATCGTCTCGACGCCACACGATGAGTTCGCTACGTTGCAGCCGCCTGTTGTCACGGTAGAACGGGCCGACCAGATCGGTGCGGCGCTCCAGCCGCTCCTCGCGCCGACATCAGACCGCCGAGAGGCACAGCGCGCGTTTGCGCGAAGCCATGATTGGCAGCGCGTCTACGAGCGAGCCCGAGACGCCCTTATGAGTGTTGGTCGCCGGGTCCGAGCGGAGGTACGTTTATGAGTGCTCGAATTGCATATTTCAGCGACGCACTGCTCAAGCGGAAACAGTACGGACTCAGCCGATACGCGTGGTCGTTGCTGTATGAACTCCGGGCGCTTGGTTCAGACATTTTCCCTGTCGCAGCGCAGAGTGAGCTAGCACCAGGAGACCTTAGGGCCGTAGAGGAGCGCTATGATCTGGAGCGCATTCCAGGAACACGACGGCTTGTGGCAGGCGCGTGGAGCTATCTAGGCTGGCCAGCCTTGGAGCGTTTTACAAGCGAGTTCGATGTGCTCCATAATGTGGAGTTGAGCTACGTGGTACCGACGAATCGACCCTGGATCACAACCGTGCACGACATTGGCCCGCTGACGCACCCAGGGTGGTTCGGGGCAAGTCGATTGGGGCTGAAAAAGAAAGCGCTAGCTTTTGCCGCAAAGAGGGCAGACGTGATCATTGCCGTCTCGGAAGCGACGGCTGATGCCATTCACAGCTATACGGACGGTGCAGTCGGCGACCGACTGCGCGTCATCCCAGAAGGCGTAAACGCCAGAGACTTCGCCCAAGCACCAGCGATCACTGATGCTGGAATCGAGGCAATGAAGGGCGTGGACGCGCCTTTCTTCCTATGGACTGGTTCGAAGCTGAACCCGCGTAAAAATCTTCTGCGGGTGATCGAAGCGTTCGAACAACTTGACGCGCTCCCTCACTACCTCGTCATCGCTGGTGGTGTAGGGTGGGACTCGGAAGACTTGCTCAAGCGTGTTGAAGCGTCGCCCAAAGCCGCGCGTATCGTCCGGACTGGGTATGTCTCAGATGAGCAACTGAGAGCGCTCTACCACGCCGCCGAGGCTTTTCTCTACGTTTCACTTATGGAGGGTTTTGGGCTGCCTATTTTGGAAGCTATGGCCTCAGGTTGCCCCGTCGTCACCTCGAATTGCTCGTCGATGCCAGAAGTCGCTGGTGACGCCGCTTTACTGGTAGACCCCTACAGCGTTCAGGACATCGCGGAGGCAGCACACTCCATCGCCACGCAACCGACTCTTCAGAGCGATCTCGTCCGGAGAGGTCGTGAGCGTGTCGCTCTCTTCGATTGGAGCACGTGCGCGAGTCGCACAGCAGAACTCTACACCTCAGTCAGCCGCAAATGAATCCAGCGAAACGTCTCGTCGGCTCGTTATACGAGCGCTTTCGACGCCATCGGGCAGATACTACGGTGGTGTCGTATCCCAAATCCGGACGCACGTGGCTTCGGCTGCTGCTCGGGCGTGTTCTCGTCACGCAATACGGACTTGAAGAGGCGGCAGCGGCGGATCCAGACCTCATGCTTCGTGTCTACAAGCTGAGCGAACGCAATGACGCGATCCCGAGTGTCTACTTTTCGCATGACGACAAGCCGCACGCAAAGCCGACTGCAGAGATTGAGCGTGACAAGCGAGCCTTTTACGAAGGCGGGACTGTTTTCCTGTACCGGGACCCTCGTGATGTGGCGGTTTCCCAATACTTCTCGCTCACAAAGCGAAGCGAGGAAGGGTACAAGGGGTCTATCTCCGATTTTGTAAGGGACCAGGATTTCGGCCCGCGCAACCACATCGAGTATTTGAATGTGTGGGCTGAGCAGCGAGGCTTTATGGAGCGTGTCCGCTTTGTCAGCTATGAAGAACTCCAAGCTGACACCGAGAGCGTCGTGGAAAGCCTTCTCGACTTCATCGGGGTTGAAAGCACCTCTCCTGGCATCGTCCGGTCGGCTGTAGAGTTCTCGTCGTTTGACAACATGCGGAAAATGGAGTCGGGCGGTGTGTTCAGCAGTGGGATGCTTACGCCGAAAGACCAGCAGGACAAAGCGACCTACAAGACCCGCCGAGGCGTAGTTGGTGGCTATGTGGACTACCTCAATGCCGAGGATCTGGCCTACCTAGAGCAACTGATTCGTGAGACGCTTCACGAGAGCTACGATTCGTACCACTACGCCACCTCTGAATCAGAGGGCTAGCTGACAGGTTTAGCTCGACGGAGATTCCAGTCTGCTGCACTGACATGGTCATTCTGTTCGCATCATTGCGCGGTCCTACGCACGAGGCGCGTCGCGGCGGAGCCCAGGACTATCTGCGGTTCGTCGCGGGCCCGTGGGCGAAGGCTGGGCATCGCGTGCGCGTCCTGTGTGGATTCGAGCGCCTCTCCGACGGCACGCCGCTCCCCAAGACGGAGCACGTCGACGGGATCGAGGTCGAGCGTGTTGGAACGGGAGGGCGCAACGTCCGCGCGCTGCGGAACGCCGTGCGAGAGGCGGCACGCACTGCCGACCTCGTCATCGAAAACATCATGGGGTTCCCGCTCCTCTTGCCGTGGGGCTGGCCTTCCGACACGCCGCTGGTGGCCATCAAACACCATTTCCAGGGGGCCACCTTTTTCCGAAGCCAGGGCCGACTTCGCGGCTTGGTTGGGCGCACGCTCGAAGACGTCGCTCAGCCTTTGGTCTACCGCCGCGTGCCGATGGTCGTCCCGAGCACCATGACCGCCACGCACATCGAGAACCAGTGGGTTCGCCATCGGGCTCCGCTGGAGGTCATTCCACCAGGTATCCCGCAGCCAGCCAGCACCACCCCTACAAGAGCAAGCGCGCCAACCATTCTCTACGTCGGTGGCCTGCACCTGGCCCGCAAGCGCGTGGACCACTTGCTCGGTGCGTTCAACGCCGTCCGCGAAGCTGTGCCTGAGGCGCAGCTCTGGATCGCGGGAGACGGCCCCGACCGGACGAGGCTAGAGGCTGAAGCAGGGCCCGGCGTCACCTTCTTCGGCTTCGTCTCCGAAGAAGAGAAGGCTCGCCTCTACGAGCAAGCGTGGGTGTTCGCGTCCCCCTCGCTGCAGGAAGGGTTTGGCATCACCTGGGTGGAAGCGAATTCCTACGGTCTGCCGGTCATCGGCTACGAGATCGCTGGGCTACACACCGTCGACGAGTCGTGCGCGCTCATGGTCGAGCCGGGCGACCACGTGGCGCTCGCGGCTGGGCTGGAGCGCGTGCTGACCGACGCCTCATTCCGTGCTACCCTCGCCGAGGGGGGGCGGCAAAACGCGAAACGGTTCTCCTGGGCCCGCACGAGCGACGAAGTGCTCGCCTTTGCCATGTCAGCCACAGGGCTGCGGTTGCAGAACGAAGCGCCGGTGGCCCAACTCCCGTCTACCCTATCACTCTCGAACAGCTAATCATTTCGACTCTCGCTCCGAGTGGTGGTCTTTGTATGGCATCGGTCCTTCACAAAATAGCTCGACGTCTGAATCAGTCCGAGGAACCCGATGTGGTGGTCAAAGCCCAAGGGAAAAAGCCGCCTGGGGTTCGGTTAGGCTGGTTCCGCAGGGCTTCAGCGCCGCTAAGAACACTGCCAGGCGCCGTTGTGATTGGCGTTCAGAAGGGCGGAACGACTTCGCTTTATCGGTATCTCATTCGGCACCCTCATGTGATGTGGCCAAAGAAGAAAGAGATGCACTTCTTTGACCGGCGATATGCTGAGGGCTTGGACTGGTACCGTGCGCATTTTCCAACGCGAGCCTGGCAACGCATCCGCGAGGTAACGACAGGACAGCGGCACCTTGTCATCGAGGCTACGCCAGGCTATGTGTTCCATCCGTGGAGCGCGGACTTGCTGGCCAAGACGCTCCCCAACGCGCGGCTCGTGCTCATGCTGCGCAACCCCGTCGATCGCGCGTATTCGCATTACAAGATGATGGTGCGGCGCGAAGAAGAGCCACGCTCGTTCGGCGAAGTCATCGAAGATGAGTTCGCCCACATCGACGAGCACCGTGCGTTTATCGCCTCACAGCCTATCGAAAAGTGGGGGCGCAATGCGCGCAAGAAATTTTACCTGGCTCGCGGGCTATACGCCGAGCAACTTGCGCCTTGGCTGGAGCAGTTCGACCGCGAGCAGCTATACATCATGTCTAGTGATTCCTTCTACCAGGATACGCCTGGACGCTTCCGAGACGTGATCGCGTTCCTTGGGCTCGACGCGTGGGAGCCTCCGAAATACACCGTATGGGGCAAGGCGGCAACTGACCGGATGGACCCTGAGGTGCGGCAGGCGCTCGCGGAATACTACCGGGCACCGAACGAGAAACTGTTTGCCCTCCTTGGTGAGGACTACGGCTGGAATTCGCCGTAACTCATCGGGTATCCGTACATAAGGGCCCGAATATAGAGCATCTCGATCTCTGGTCCGTCCAGCATCGACCCCTCGCAAATCTGCGGTCGACCGTGCCGCCTCCTATGGCTTCTCTCGAATCCTCGTCCTCCGCGCAGCCCGCGCCCATCCCGGTGATCTACACGATTGCCAACGGGCGGAGCGGGAGTACGCTGCTCGGCCAACTGCTCGGTAACCACCCTAGCATCTTCAACGCGGGCGAGGTCTACAACTACCGTCCGTTCTTCCTACGCGGCGCTGAAGACCCGACGCGCCTGTGCGCCTGCGGGGAGCCGCTCCGGGACTGCCCCTTTTGGAAGGCCATCCGCGCTCGGCTCACCGATGGCGGCTTCGATCCGTATATCGACCTCAAGGACCGCGACCGCTTCGAGGCCCACAACTACGCGCTCTTTTCGGCGCTGCTTGCGGAGAGCAGCACGGGTGTCGTGATGGATAGCTCGAAACGAGACTACCGCTTGAGGTTGCTTGCAGCATCGGAGCGCTTTCAGGTTACAATCGTGCATCTCACCCGCGATCCGAGAGCCTACGGTTACAGCGTACTCAACTCTCCTAAGCGAGGCGAGGTACCATCAAGCCGGTATTATTCGAAGTTGACCCGTTGGACGGCGAAGAACCTCGGCGTTCACTTGCGCTATCGCCAGCATCCACGGTACGTCCAAGTGCGCTACGAGGACCTTGCCGAGAACCCTGAAGAGCAACGTTGTCGCATTTTGGCAAAAGCGGGTCTTACCACAGAAAAGGCAAGCGATGACGTGACGGCTTCTATCTATCACGACTTTTCTGGCAACCAACGAACACGAGATCGCCCCCACAAGAAGGTGCGGAAAGACACACGTTACCTTGAGCACCTGACCCCGCTCCAGTGGCGGGTCGGGAGTTGGCTGACCGCCCCTGCGCGTCCGCTTTTCGGGTACGAGAACAGTCGACCGACCGTCTAAAGGCGAAGCCCAGAGCGCCCAGCCTTCTGCTCCATCTCTCTTCGAACGTGCCAGCCTTCATGCACGACCTCGTTTCCTCCCCCGACGTCCAGCCTGCAGCCACCCCCGCACCGTCCGCGGACGAGCGCGTGATTCCGCTGATCTACGTCGTGTGCAAAGGGCGTAGTGGAAGCACGCTCACAGCTCTTTTGATGTCGGCAAACTCCCGGATCATCGGTGCTGGTGAGGTCGAGTCGTTTCACAAACGGTTCTCCAAGCCGGGCCACCGGCGGTGCACTTGCGGCGAAGCGCTCGATGCGTGCCCGTTTTGGGCTGACGTACAGGAGGGACTTGAAGCTAGACTTGGGGAAAGAGTCCCAAAGTTTCGTGTAGACGACGATGCTACGTTCCTGCGGAATAACGAGGCGTTCTTCGCGTCGATCCAGGACACGGCACCGACGAGCATCCTTCTGGACAAGTCGAAGAAACCGGGGCGGCTGGATCGGCTGCTTACGTCCAAGAAGCTCGACATCACCATCGTGCACGTAGTACGAGATGTGCGCGCCGTGGCGTACAGCTTCCAGCAGCGGGGCGAGCGCAAGGACCGCACCGATGAATTGCGGTACAACTTCCTCAAGAACATCGCGCGGTGGGCGTGGCTCAACAGCTGGATCACGCTGCGCTACCGCCGCCACCCGCGCTACCTGCGCGTCCGCTACGAAGACCTCGTCGCTGACCCCGAAAAGCACGTCCGCGCGCTGATGGCCCACGTCGGCGTCCCGTTCGAGGACTCGCAGATGGACTTCGGCAAGGCCGAGCAGCACGCCTTCTCGGGCAACCGGATGCGGCTCCAGAACGCCGACGGCATCCGCCCAGATACGAAGTACATCGAGCAGCTTCCCCGATGGAAGTGGTGGGTCGGCACGCTGCTTGCCTTCCCGGTGCTTCGGTACTTCGGCTATCCCATTGCCCGTCCAGACGTAGCATCCCGCGCATGAGCGTGCACGCATTCCCTTCCGTGCTCGGAGTTGGGCCCCAACGCACCGGCTCGACCTGGTTGCATGAGCAATTGAGCCAGCATCCCGCGTTGTGCTTCCCGCACAACGTCAAGGAGACGTTCTTCTTCGACCGCTACTATGGTCGCGGTTTCGACTGGTATGCCTGGCACTTCGGTCACGCAGCCGCGGAGCAGGTGCCCGTGGAAATCGGGCCCACCTATTTCGACGACGAGGCCGTTCCGGAGCGCGTCTATGAGGCCAACCCCGATTGCCGGATCATCGTGACGCTCAGAGAGCCGGTGGCTCGTGCACGGTCGCTCTACCAGCACCATCTACGCAAAGGCCGGGTGTCGGGCAGCTTCTCCGATGCTGTTGAGCAGATGCCTCGGATATTGACAGCCGGCCATTACGCCGAACACGTCGAGCGTTGGATCTCGTTGTTCGGCCGCGACCACCTCCACATCGTTCTGTTGGATGATATCCGACAGACACCGGTCGAAGCCCTCTCGGGCGTTTGCGACTTCTTGGGCATACCGGTACTCGCGCCTACGGAGCAGGCGTTCGCGAAAACCAACGCAGCGTCGATGCCTCGCTTCCCCTGGCTCGCTGCGCAAGCCGCTCGTGCGGTCACCGCGCTCCGAAGCCGCCGATTCCACCGCCTCGTGGAGTGGGGCAAGGCACTCGGCCTCAACCGGGTGTACCAAGGCAACGACGCGCTGCCCCAACTCACCACCCAGGAGACGGAGCGCGTCCAAGACCAATTTGCCCCCGATGTCGAGTACGTCGAGCGGCTCACCGGTCGCCCGCTTCCTCACTGGACCCACGCTCGCCCAGCCGCAACGGCCTAGCCGCCCCTTCAGCCGCCAACCCCCTCCTTCGCACACACGTCGGTATGCGCATTGTTCTGTTTGCCAACTCGGATTGGTATCTCTACAACTTTCGTCTTCCCTTGGCGCACCACCTCAGGTCGCTTGGTCACGAGGTGGTCCTGCTTTCGCCCCCGGGCGAGTTCGCGGAGCGGTTCGAGACCGAAGGGTATGCGTGGCACGCCGTTGAGATGTGCCGCCGCGGCCTCAACCCGATCGAGGAAGTCCGCACAGTGCGGCAACTCCGGCAACTCTACGCCGAGATCAAGCCGGACCTCGTCCATCACTTCACGCTCAAGAGCGTCGTTTACGGGTCGCTCGCGGCGCGTCGGTCTGGCGTGCCCGGTGTTGTCAATGCGGTGACCGGGCTCGGTTACGTCTACACCGATGACAGCGTGAAGGCGCGCGCGATCCGGGTCGTGCTGACTAACCTGTGCCGCGCGGCTCTGAAAGGGACGGAAGTCATTTTCCAAAACCCCGACGACGCTGGCATTTTCGTCGAGGCGGGCCTCGTGCCCGAGGACCAGTGCCACTTGATCTATGGCTCTGGGGTTGACACCGAGCGCTTTGTCACCCAGCCTGAGGAGGCGGGGACGCCTACCGTGATGCTGGCCTCGCGCATGCTCTGGGGCAAAGGCGTCGGCGACTTCGTCGAGGCCGGGCGGCTGCTCCGCGACCGCAATGTCGCGGTTCGGATGCGGCTCGTTGGCCCAGCCGACCCCGACAATCACGCGGCGGTTCCTGAGGCTACGCTCCGTGCATGGAATGAGGAAGGGGCCGTTGAGTGGCTCGGCTTCCGCGAGGACATGGACGACCTGCTTCGCCAGAGCCATATCGTCTGCCTGCCGTCGCAGTATGGCGAGGGCGTGCCGCGCATCCTGATCGAGGCGGCGGCCTCCGGTCGACCACTCATCAGCACCAACCGTCCTGGCTGCCGGGAGATCGTCCATCACGGGACCAACGGCTTAGTCGTGCCTCCGGAAGACCCCGAAGCGCTCGCGGACGCCATCGAAACGCTGGTGACCCATGCCCAGCAGCGGCTTCAGTTCGGAGCGGCGGGCCGAGAGCTGGTCGAAGCGCAGTTTTCAGAACGCCAAGTCCTCCGCGAGACGCTCAAGGTCTACGCGGACGCGCACCCAGACTTTCAGGTATCGCTCGCTGTGGACGAGGGCTTCGGTGGCGACGGTGCTGCGGAGCCGGTATCGCTCTCCGTTACATCCTGAGGGGCCGGCTCTGGCGAGGGGGGCTGGCCTACATGGCCGGTCAGCACGAGGAGCGGGAAGCCGATGCTCACGGTCCGGAGCACGTAGGCTTCTACGAAACGCTGCGCATCGAAGCCCCAGTTGGCCCAGCCGTAGCCGATCGTGAAGCCGGCGAGCCCCACAAGGCTGAGCGCGACCACGAGCCCGCCGTGTACGAGCCAGTACGGCCGCCGCGGCGCGTGCGCGATCAGGAGCGCCGCGGGAGCCCAGAAATAGAGGCCCCCGGGGGCATAGTACTGCACGTTGTGCAACGACGGTAGGCGCACGACAGGCTTCTCAGGAACCAGCGTAAGTGCAAACTCAAGCGCGCGGGGCGTGTCAATCAGCGATAGCAGCGGGCCAATGATTCCGTGGATGAGGCCCACTCGGATGGGGCGCCCGACCAGGAAGTAGGCTACTACGAAGCCTGCGGCCAGCGCAAGGCGGGGGAGCCAGTGTCGCAGCCACGAGCGAGTCGTTGTGCGTTCTGGTACGTTCAACTCGATGCCGGAGTCAAGGCCGCAGGTGGAGGTTGCGGGGGCTTCGAGGTGGGCAACTCGTCGCCAAGACGCGCCCATACGACCCAGAGCACGAAGACGACGGCGTAGAAGAACGTCGAGATGCCGAAGCTGTGCAGCACATCGAACGCAGCGGGCCAGTGTACCTGCACGAGCGCGAGCGCGGCAACACGCAGGATGTTGGCGAGCAGTACCACCCCGATGCCGAGCGGGATAAACCAGAGGCGCCGCTTCCACGATCCCGGGAACGCCAGCACGAAGCCGACGAAGAGCCCGATGGTGGTAAGCCCGTTGCAGCCATCGGCTACCTCGACGCCGACACCGCCTTCGAGCCGGACCACGCGCCCGGCCTGCACCACGGCAGCGCCGAAGAGATCGAGGATGCCGGCCGAAGCAGCGGCAACCCGGTAAGAGAGCCACGCATCGAGCCGACCGTCGGGCAGCAACCACAGGTCGTAGACAACGAACCACACGGCGAAGACGCCAAGCAGGATCGCGAAGAAGCGGAGCAGGGGGGCGTTGCGCTTGAGCATCGGAGGCGTCGGGTTGGGTCGAAAGCTACATCCACATGCGCTGCGCCCGCGCGTGTTCGCGCCGATTCTGCAGAGCGTTTGCGGGGCGCGCTCGCCAGCTTAGCAGGGTGCGCTCGCCAGCTTACAGGACAAGGTCACCCACGACGGGCAGGTGATCCGAGGCCATCTTTGCGGCGGCCGTACTCACGGTACGCAGGTTGAGAAGCTGAGCGCCTCGGGCATAGATCCGGTCGAGCGCGAGCATCGGGCCGGACGAGGGGTAGCTCGGCGGCCAGCGCAGGTTGTGATGGCGGGTCTCGAAGGCCGCCGCGAGTCTGCGCGACGCTGCACCGCGCCGCCGCCAAGCATTGAGGTCGCCCATCAGCACCGTCGGCCCTTGCAGACTCGGGTGCGAGAGCAGAGCCTCGACCTGACGCTTGCGTGTGCGATCGATGAGCGCGAGGTGGGTCGCGGCGAAGGCCAAGGGAGTCGGAGCGTCCAACTCGACGGCCACGGCGACGCGCTGCTCGAAGCGGCTAAACGAGAGGTCTACGGCGAGCGCATCGTCGAAGGCCCACCGGGAGAGTAGTGCGTTGCCTAAGACCCCGTTGCGGTGCTGGCGCGAGGCAACAAAGGCGACATGGTAGCCCAGCGCATCGGCCAAATGCGGGAGAGGGTCTTCGTGGTGGGTTGGGCGGAGGACTTCCTGTAGCCCGATCACGTCGGCGTCCAACGAGGCGATCAGGGCGACCGCGCGCTCCGGAAGCCAGGCATCGCCCCCGCGCGGTCCCGTCCAACGGTGGACGTTGTAGGTGGCAATCTGGAGCGTGTCCCACAACGGCGGGGCAGAGCGGTCGGGGAGCGCTCGCACTTCCGCAGCGTAGGTCGGCGGCGGTTCGCGGTGCGAGACGTTGGGCTTCCAGAACGCACGAACGTGCGGGGGACGGCGGGTCAAGACCGGCTCCATGAACGATGAGAGGCAGTGGCAGACGGGACTCCGTTGCACAGCCAGAACGATGCCGTGTTTCTCGTCCCGCCAAGATGGAGCAATTCCCGTGCTAGGAATCGATGTCCTCCTCCGAAAACCCGTCTTCGGAATGGTCGTCGTCGTCACCGTCGCCTCGTTCGTCTTCGATCATAGGGCCTACAGGGACGAGTTGGGGGGCGACGACTGTACTGCCATTGAGCGGCTGACCATCGCCGCTGGGGGTGGTTTCGTGGACGTAGATGGTGCGCCCCGTCGAGGCTAAGTGAAGGCCTTCGGCACGTACAAGACGCATCGCTTCGAGGAGGATCGCTTGACGCGCTGCCCGGTAAGGTCGGATCGACGCCGTCTGTGAGTAAGCTTTGCCTTCAACCACGATGCCGTCGTCGCCGATCTCGGCGAGGTAGACGGCTAGCGTCTCTGTGCGCAGTGCCTCTTGGCTTTCCATCGTGGCACGGATGCCGCTGATCACACGCTGAACCTGCGCCGGGGCGGCGTCGAGCGGGAGCTTGACCTCGACCTTCATGCGCCGGCGGTCCCGGGTCGAGAAGTTGATGACTTGGGCGCTGGTGAAGGTGTTGTTCGGGATCGAGATCAGGGCATGGTCGTCGCGGCGGAGGCGCGTCGTGCGGAACCCTACCTCCTCGATTTCGCCCTCCTGATCTCCAATGGCTACCCAGTCGCCGAGCTGGAAGGGTTGGTCGGCGAAGATGACGACCGATCCGAAGAAGTTGGCGACCGTGTCCTGCGCTGCGAGGGCAAGGGCAAGGCCGCCGATGCCGAGGCTGGCGATGAGGCTCGTGACGGAGAAGCCAAGGTGCTGGACGGCCATCACGGAGGCCGTGACCGCCACAAATACCTTCAGCGTCTTCCGCATGAGCGGGACAATCTGGTCGTCCACGCGTGTCTTGGTCGTGTCCGACGCCCGCTCAGCGATCAACGCAACGACATCGATCACCCGAAAGAGCGTCCACACGATGCCGACAATGAGCGCCACTTCGAGGCCCTTGCCTACTAACTCGCTGACGTTGACCGGCTCCGTCGGCAACTGGATGACGGCGGCCGCAACGCGCCACAGGAGAACCTGGGCTACCAGTGCCAAAGGGGCCGGAAGCAGGTTGATGGCCTCGTCGTCCCACTTCCAATGGTTGCCGCGCGAACGCTTCGCGAGGATCGAGAACGTGCTCGCGATCACCTTCCGGCTCAAAAAGCCGAGAAAGATGATGAAGAATGCAGCCACGACCCGCCACGTGCTCACGCCCCAAAGGATCTGGTCGTTGAATACGTTGAGATCGGCAAACATGCCAAACTGATTGAAAATATCCGGGTCCATTGTGGAGGGAAATCGAGTCGATAGGGCGAATGGTGGCGGTTATAGGCGAATGCGTGATCACGTTGCATTGGGGATCACGACACCGACACAAAGGCCTCGAACGACGCCGAAGGGGACCCGCGACCACGCCCTGGGCATCGACGGCAGACGAAAAGCTTCCTCCTGAAATCGACAGGTTAAGGTCTCCTCCGCTTCCAGGCGATGACATTCGGTGCAACTACGAGCGGCGTCGCTTGGCCCGAGCCGTCGGGGTTGCCTCCAAGGGGTTCTCCGGCCAGTGATGCTTGGGATACCGTCCCCGCAGATCTTTGCGCACGTCGAAGTAGCTCGAAGCCCAGAATCCTGCGAGGTCTTGGGTGACCTGGACAGGACGCTGTGCCGGCGAAAGGAGGTGCATCGTCACGGGCACCGTTCCGTCGAGGAGCCTCGGCGTCTCTGTGAGGCCGAAGACTTCCTGGAGCCGTACAGCCAACACGGGGGTCTCCGGCGTGCTGTAATCGAGCGGGCGGGTAGAGCCGCTGGGTACGGTGAGGTGACTCGGCGCGAGGCGATCCAAGGCGGTTCGCTGCTGCCAGTCGAACGGCGTCAGGAGCAACGCCGACAGGTCGAGGGCGCGCACCTCGTCGAGCCGACGGCGTCCAATCAGGTGGGGCCGAAGCCAGGCGTCGAGGGTCTCCAGTAGCGTCGAGTCTGACACGTCTGGCCACTGATCGGGGCGGTGGACGTGGAGGAAACGCAAGCGATCTTGCAGCCCCCGCGCCGACTTCGACCATGGGAGCGCTTGGGGCCCGGCTTCGCGGATGCCGTCCAACAAGGCGTCGGCCACAGCGTCGGGATCGGGTGAGACGAGCGGGCCGTCGGAGAGCACGAGCGCACCCAGCCGCCGCTGCCGTCGCGCGACGACCCGCCCGGCATCCGCACTCCACTCGACGAGGTCCACGGCCTCAATGTGATCGGCGAAGTGTGTCTCGAGGTCAGCTGCGGTCAGCGGGGCTGCCGAGAAGATCTTCGCCGCCCCCCGCCGGTCATCGAGGGCGGCAATGGCGAGATAGGCCGACTCGGAGAGCAACTGGTCGTGCGAGAGGGCCGCCGCGTGTCCCGTCCGCAGTTTGTATCTGTTATTGGAAGCGCGCTGGGCGATACGATCCGGGTAGGCGAGGGCCGTCAGAAGACCCGCAGCCCCGATGCTGTCGTCGGTGTCAGACCGATGAGTTCCTACCAGGCCGATGAGGCGAACCAGGTGATCCGCCTCTTCGCGGATGCGCTGGTCAGCCCCCCGGTCCACGGAGAGTCCGAGCGAAGCAGAGGCGCTGCGCCTTCGTTGGAGGGCGTCTAGGCGAAGCCTGACGTCGGCATCGGCAGTGGCGCCATCACGGGCACGCATGGGGTCGCGCTGACTCAAGAGTGCCGCGACGTTGCAGGCTGTCCGCCCGATGCCGAGCTCACGACCGCGAAGCAGGAGATGACCCAGGCGTGGGTGGAGCCCAAGCCGGCTGATCGCGCGGCCATGCGCGGTCGCGACGCCCTGGGCGTCGAGCGCGCCGAGCTGACGGAGGAGGTCACGCGCTTGAGACAGCGCAGCTCGGGGAGGCGCGTCGAGCCAGTGTAGTGAGTCGGCATCGGGTACGCCCCATACGGCCAGTTCTAGGGCGAGCGGAGCGAGGTCTGCCTCCACGATCTCCGGCGGCGCAAACGGGGCAAGGTGCTGATCGTCGAGCACGCCCCACAGGCGGTAGCACACGCCAGGCTCGGTGCGACCCGCGCGGCCTCGACGCTGATCGGCAGACGCCCGTGAGACGCGCACCGTCTCCAAACTTGTCATGCCCGTCCGAGGCGAAAAACGCGGCGCCCGTGCGTAGCCCCCGTCGATCACGACCCGTACGCCTTCAATTGTCAAGCTCGACTCGGCGATAGGCGTAGCGAGGACGACTTTGCGGGCTCCGACAGGCGCAGGTGCTAGTGCCGCGTCCTGCGCCCGCTGGTCGAGTGTGCCGTAAAGGGGAGCGAGCCGCACGTCCGGCGGTAGGGCACTTGCTCGAAGCAACGACTCCGTGCGTCGGATTTCACCGACGCCTGGCAGAAAGGCGAGTACGCTCCCCGATTCCTCAGAGAGGGCGAGGCGGACGGCGTCAGCGATCCGATCGGGCAGGGTGAGCCAGGCCGGCCGGCGGTCCCGTATGTCCCCAGCGTCGAGGTAGCGTGTCTCGATGGGGAACGCACGTCCGTGGCTAGACACGACCGGCACAGGCGTCTCGCCAGCCTCGGTGAGCATCGCCGCGATGCGCTCCCCGTCGAGCGTGGCGGACATGACGAGAAGGCGGAGGTCGTCCCGTAGCGCCGCCTGCGCTTCGAGCGCGAAGGCAAGGCCAAGGTCAGCCGCCAAGCTGCGCTCGTGGTACTCGTCGAAGATGACACAGCCTACGCCTTCCAGCCCTGGGTCGGACTGGAGCATGCGTGTCAAAATGCCCTCGGTAACGACTTCGATACGTGTGGAGCCTGACACCCGCACGTCGCGGCGGACGCGGTAGCCGACGGTCGTCCCCACTCGCTCGCCCAATGTCTTCGCCATCCGCCGTGCAGCGGCCCGTGCCGCCAGACGACGGGGCTCAAGCATCACGATCCGCTGTTCGCCGAGCCAAGACTCCCTGAGGATCGCGAGCGGCACGCGCGTCGTCTTGCCTGCACCGGGGGGCGCCTGTAGTACGGCGCAGGGGTGCCCGCGAAGCGCACGGAGCAGCTCCGGTAGCACGGCATCGATCGGAAGCGCCGGTAGCGGCATAGGCAAACGTTAGACAGATCGAAGTGAGACAAGCGCGGGCGATTACGAACGGGCGGGGACCCCGTCCCGATCCGTCTCCCTGCTCGCTTTCCAGTACGTTCCATAGCCGCGTACCTTCGGTGGATCTTGCTCACCACCGCCTACCCACTGTGCCTACCGTCCTCGCCCAAGATCGTGCCCTCGGGGTCCTCCGTCGCGCCCTTGCGGCGGACCGCGTGCCGCATGCCTACCTCTTTCATGGGCCCGACGGCACCGGAAAGCGGGCGGCTGCGCTGATGCTCGCCCAAGCCCTCGAGTGCGAGAACCGAGGCCAGACGGTGCCCGCCGACCAGGCGTGCGGGCAGTGCCTCCCCTGCACCAAAGTCGCACGGCTCCTGCACCCGGACGTCAAGGTGTACTTCCCGCGTCCGAAAGATGCGTCTACCGAAGACGTGACGGCCCGGCTCCAGCGGTTGGCCGAGAATCCCTATGCAGAGGTCGACTACCGCCGCCGCCCCAGCCTCGACGACCCCGAGTCGACGTCCAACAAGCAGGCGCTCTACAACGTCGATTTCACGCGAGAGATCATGCGCCAGCAGCGCTACACGCCCGCCGAGGGCAACTACAAGGTCGCGCTCCTCATCGATGTCGACGCAATGAACCAGGAATCGGCGAATGCCTTCTTGAAGCTCCTCGAAGAGCCGCCCCCGCGCACCGTGTTCGTCGGGACGTGCCAGCGCCCCGATCGACTGCTGCCCACGATTCTATCACGATGCCAGCGGCTTCGCTTCGATCCGCTGCCGGCCGCGTCCATCGAACACGCGCTGTGTACCAAGGAGCGCCTCGACGCGCAGCGCGCCTCGTTTCTTGCCCGCCTCGCCGACGGCTCCTACACCCGTGCGTTGACGCTGAACGAGAGCACCGAGCTGGGCGCCCAACGGGCACTCGTCGTGCAGTTCATGCGTAAGGCCTACACCAACAACCCCGCCGAGGTGCTTTCCATCGCTGAGGAGGTGGGCCGGCTTGGCCGCGAACGCGTGAAGGGCTGGCTGTCGTTGCTGCTCACCTGGGTCCGTGACCTCGTGCTCGTGCAAGCTGTTGGGACGCACGCGCCGATCGTAAACGTCGACCAGCGCGAGGCCATCGAAAAGTTCGTTGCATTCGTTCCGAACGCACAGCTTGGTGCCATGACGACGCTCGTCGAGCAAGCCGAAGATCTCGCTGGCCGCAATGTGGCGCTGTCGCTCGTCCTCAACGTGCTGGCAGCAGCCCTTCGGGAGGCCATGCATGGGGGAGCGCGCGTCTCGCTGTTTGCGCCGCTGACCGAGGTACGCGCCGCTGGGTAAGGCAGCGGGTTTCAAGGACGGATGAAAGTGGGCACAATCTGAAGCGCCTCCGGCTCATGATCGATGAGCGTGACGTAGCACGGCCGATCCTGTCATGCGCGTCCACCCTCTGCGCCCGCTGTGCCGTACTCTGCCGAAATCAGTCGCACCCAACCTGTTGCCTTCCTGCTGCTGCTCGACCAGTCTGCGTCGATGCAGGACCCGTTCGGCGGAGCCGAGCAGCAGGGCGACGCCGCTCCGTCGAAGGCGCGAGTGCTGGCCGACACGGTCAACCGTCTCTTGCAGAATCTCATCTTGCGCTGTGCAAAAGAAGACGGGGTTCGCGACTATTTCCACGTGGCCGCCATCGGCTATGGCGAACGGGTGGAGGCCTTGATTCGGTCGGACGCTTCCGCTGACGTAGACCCGGCCATGGTGCCGGTGTCGGCGCTGGCGGACCGTCCGCTGCGCCTCGAACCGCGCACCAAGACGATGCCCGACGGACGAGGCGGGACCGTCGATCGGGTGGTGCAAACCCCAGTCTGGTTGGATCCTTACGCGAAAAACGGGACGCCGATGTGTCAAGCGCTTGACTATGCCACGCAGGTCGCGCGTACCTGGATCGACGCGTACCCCCGCGCCTTTCCACCCGTGGTGCTCAACATCACGGACGGCGAGGCTACCGACGGCGATCCGCTCCGATATGCGCAGCAACTCCGCAGCTTCGGCTCGGACGATGGCGAGGTGCTGCTCCTGAACGTGCACCTTTCGGACTCCACGGAGCCCGCCGTCTCCTTCCCGGATGGCCTTGGCGGGCTGCCCGACGAGTTTGCGCGCACGCTCTACCAAATGTCGAGCACGCTGCCGTTCTCCATGCGCGCTGCCGCTGAAGCTGAGGGCATTCGCGTGACGCTGGACACGCGTGGGTTCGTGTTCAACGCCGACCCGACGGCCCTCGTGCGCTTCCTCGAAATCGGGACCCGCCCGAGCACCCTCCGATGAGCGACTGGGCGACCATCACGTCCCTCATGCTGCCGAAGCAGGGACATACCGATGCCGAGTGCGAGGACGCCGTGGCGGTGCGTGAGACCGGCACGGCGCTCCAGATGGCGATGGCTGACGGCGCGACGGAAGCTGCGTTTTCGCGGCGATGGGCTCAAGCACTGGTGGAGGCTGGAGTCGCGCTCGAGCCGAAAGCCAGGCTCGCCGAGGCGGTGGATCGGGCGCGTGCGTCGTTCGAGGCCAGTACTGCGGAGCAAAAGGCAGGGCTGCCCTGGTACGCTGAGCAGAAGGCCCAGGAAGGCGCGTTCGCCACCTTGCTGCGCCTTTGCGTCCGGCCGATGATCGACCGAAGCCTAGGCATTGGCGGTACGTGGGAGGGCGAGGCAGTGGGTGACGTGACGCTCTTTCATCTCCGAGCGGACGATCCGATTCGGATCTGGCCCAACGACGATCCCAACAGCTTCGGCTCACGCCCTGCACTGGTCGCCAGCAACAGCGATCTCGATCCCAACACCGTCGAACGATTTGCCGCTACCTGGCGACCAGGCGACGTGCTGCTCGTCGCCACCGACGCGCTTGCGGTTTATCTGCTCGCCGGAGATGCAGCGTTGCAGCGACTCGAACACTGGAGCCAGGACGCCTGGAGCGACTTCATCGACCACGCCCGAGCCGACGGCATGCGAAATGACGACGTCGCGCTCGTGCGCATCGACCTGCACGGCCCGTGAGTTACCCATCGCCCAGTGACTATCAGGAGGCGCTGCAACTGGCTGACCTCGCGTTGACTGTCCCGCATCTCGCGCAGGGGGTGGTCGAAAAGAACGCGCTTGGGCTGCCCCGGGGGATGTCTGGAGCATTCGCGGTCGTCTTCCGCATTGACACGTCCGTCGGATCCAAAGCCGTGCGCTGCTTTCTTCGAGACCAGCCGGACCGCGGTCGCCACTATAGCCCCCTTCAAGCAAAACTTGAAGACCTGGATCTGCCTTACTTCGTCGATCTGGCGTGGTACGAGCAGGGAATCCAGGTCCACGGCAAGGCTTATCCGTTGCTGGTGATGGAATGGGTGGAGGGCGTAACGCTCAGTCAGTACGTGGAGACGCATCGGACCGACGCACAGCGACTTGCCGCGTTGTCGAGCGCGTGGCGCTGCATGCTTCAGGCGTTGGACGTTGCACAGATTGCGCATGGCGACCTGCAGCACGGGAATGTTCTGGTCGAGGAAGACGAGGCGGGGCGTCCTCGGCTCCGGCTCGTGGACTATGACGGGGTACAGTTTCCAGGCCAGAAGCGCCAGCATGCGCAGGAAGTTGGGCACCGACACTACCAGCACCCCGACCGCACGGAGCAGGACGCGGGTCCGCGCCTCGACCGCTTCGCGGGGCTCGTGGTCGCGACGGCACTCTCGGCGCTGGTCCACGACCCCAGCTTGTGGGACCGCTACGCAACCGGCGAAAACATGCTCTTCCGCGCCGACGACTTCTACGATCCGGTGAACTCGCCCCTCTTCGAGCACCTTACAGAGGTACCCGGCGAGGACGTGTCACGTCTCGCTCGCGCTCTCGTGACCGCATGTTTGTTGCCACCGAGCGCGACGCCGTCCCTCGATGATGCGCTCGCGGGTAGCATTCCTCACGACGTGTCCCATCGTCGCCCTCATGGTGCTGAACCGAGCAACAGGACTCCGCAGCGGCTCGGTGCAAAACGCCACCCGATCATTCAGGTGTTCGCGGCCTCCGCGTGTGCTATCGTCGCGGTATGGCAGCCGTTGGCACTGGTACCGGCCTGCGTGTTCGCAGCGGTTGGGCTGCTCGTCGGCGGTCTTGGGTGGCAGCGTGATCCCGACCGGCGCAGGCGGCGGCGGCTCGGGCGCGAGCTGCGTGTGCTTTCTCAGTGGGTGGCTGACCTCGACGCTGAAGCGGAGCGGATGCGTCTCCAACTCCATGCGGCCTTTGAAGACCGCGATGCTCAACGGCAGCAGCGGCTCGCCGAACTCCAAGTCGAGGCCTTGCATCGGCAACTCCGCCACCACTTTGTGAGTGAACTCGATCACTTCGACGGCGTCGGGCACCGCGCTGTGGTCCGCCTCAAGGCCGCGGGCATCCGCGATGCAGCGATGGTCACTTCCGACGCGATCGCCGCGGTGACACGCGTGTCCGGACCGACCAAAGTCCGCATCGCACAGTGGCGGGCTGCCTTGGCTCGGCAGTACGCTGACGACGTGCCGCAGTCGCTCTCGCCGGCCGAAGAACATCGGCTGCGCCGTCGTGTCGAACGGGCGCGCGCGGACGCCGAGGGCGAACTTCGACGTATCGAAGCGAAGGCGCAAGCCCAGCGCGCAGAGCGCGATGCCGTCGCCGACCGCCTCCGTGCAATCCCCACCCGTTCGTTCGTGCCGTATCTCAACGCTCTCGTCCGAGTCCGCCCGTGATCACCGACTACGACCTCGACGCCTACGACTTCGACTTGCCCGACGGCCTCATCGCGCAAGAGCCTGCACGGCAGCGCGATCAGAGTCGCTTGCTTGTCGTCGACACTTCGGAAAGTAGCGGAGCCCCCCTTGCGCTCGCCGATACCGTCTTCGCTGCACTCCCGACCTACCTGCGCGAGGGCGACGTGCTCGTGCTCAACGACACCCGCGTGTTTCCAGCCCGGCTTGTGGGGCGTAGGGCCACGGGCGGGCGCGGGGAACTGCTCCTAGTCGAGGCCCAGGTCGATGGGTCCTGGACAGCGCTCGCACGGCCAGCCAAGAAGCTCGATGTCGGGGCTACGATTGCCTTCGGGCCGGACGTGGCACCGTTGCTCACCGCAACGGTTGTCGAGGTGCGCCCCGAGGGTCGTCGCCGCGTGGCGTTCAAACACGACTTCGAGACGCTCGACGCGGCGATTGATGCGGTGGGGCGGATGCCGTTGCCGCCCTACATCCGCCGCCCCGAACCGCGCTCGGCCGACCGGGAGCGCTATCAAACGGTCTACGCACAGCATCGCGGCTCGGTGGCGGCCCCGACAGCCGGCCTGCATTTCACGCCCTCGTTGCTGGACGCCTGCGAGGCGAGAGGCGTCGAACTTGCCCGCGTGACACATCACGTGGGCTACGGTACGTTCGAGCCGGTCCGTGTCGAGGATCTGCGCGAGCATCGCGTCGCTGCCGAGCGTTTCACGCTCGCGGATGCCGATGCCGCACGCATCGATCAGGGGCGTGCCAACGGCGGACGCGTCATTGCGGTGGGTACGACGACCACCCGTGCGCTGGAATCCGCAGTCGATGAGGCGGGCAAGCTCGTCCCAGGGACGCGAGAGACAAGCCTGACTATCACACCGGGCTATCGCTTCCGAGCCATCGACGGGCTCGTGACCAACTTCCACCTGCCTCGGTCCTCGCTGCTCGTGCTCGTGAGTACGCTCGCAGGACGAACGCGCGTCCTTGACGCCTACCGGCACGCGATCGAGGCGGGTTATCGCTTCTACAGCTACGGCGATGCGACGCTCATCCTCACGTGATCTTACCGCCTCGCGCACAAAAGCGACGCCCCCCGAGTCGAAACCCGAGGGGCGAAGTGCAGTCGAAATCGACAGGGATGCGCCAGGGCGAGGCGACGCCTAGAACTGGAAGAGCAGGAAGACGCCGACACCCAGCACTCCAGCACCGATCAGCATGGCGCGCACCATGCGGTCGATATTGTTCATGACGAGTGGGGTTGGTGGGGGGTGAGAGCCAATGGTCTCGGCCAGGGTGGTGTGGATAAAGTAGTTGACAAACGTGGGCAACGCTAGAGGAGTCAGGGCTGTAGCCACTGAAAAACGCCGATTCCAGCGAGAATGGTAGCTTTTGCATCAGCAAGTCCCACGAGCAGCCCTTCCAAGTGCCGTCACCTTTGAGCTTGTCTACAACGCTCGCCCGCGTTCGCATGCGCTCGTGGCGTTTGGAACGCATGTGCACGCTGATGACCGTGCTCGTGATAGCTGTCGCTGTGCCCAGTGGCTTGGTGTGTTGGGCACAGACCACCGAGCCACCGCGCGGCGAAGTGGCGCACCCAGCGGGCATGGTTGTGAGCGGGCACCCGCTGGCGACCGAGGCTGGAGCCTCGATGTTGCGACAGGGGGGGAACGCAGCCGATGCTGCCGTGGCAATAGGGTTTGCCCTGGCGGTCGTGCTGCCACGTGCTGGCAATGTGGGAGGCGGAGGCTTTGCCGTGCTACGGGCACCCGACGGCGCCGTGTCCTCGCTCGATTTCCGGGAGGTCGCTCCGCTCGCCGCGACGGAAGACCTCTACCTCGACGAGGAGGGAGCCTATGTCTCCGACCGCAGCAAGGTGGGGCACCTTGCCGTGGGCGTGCCTGGTAGCGTGGCAGGCCTACTCGAACTGCACCAGCGACACGGTCGCCTCTCGCTTTCCGAACTGTTGCAGCCCGCTATCAGTCTGGCTACCGACGGCTTCAGCCTGGGCCGACGGCAAGCGCGGCGGTTCAATCTCTTCCGCGACGATTTCGCGCCCGACGCGGCCGCCACAGCCTATTTCACGAAGGCTGACGGGACGCTGTGGTCGGAGGGCGACCGCTTCGTGCAGCGCGACCTTGCAGCAACGCTCGAACGCATCCGTGACCACGGACGTGGTGGCTTTTACGAGGGGCGGACCGCCGACCTCATCGTTGCATCGATGGTGGCGAATGGAGGCCTCATCGCACACGAAGACCTAGCCGCGTACGGGCCTGTGTGGCGTGAGCCCGTCACGTTCACCTACCGCAGGCACCGCATCATCTCCATGGCACCGCCCTCGTCGGGCGGCGTGGCGCTTGCGCAACTCTTCGGCAGCGTCGAACCTTACAACCTTCGAGCGATGGGCTGGCTCTCGCCTGCGATGATCCATTTATGCGCGGAAGCCATGCGTCGCGCTTACGCCGACCGGGCGACCTGGCTCGGCGACCCCGCTTTTGCTGACGTGCCAACGGACGCGCTCATGCGGCGACGCTACATCCGAGGACGAATGGCTGGGTTCAGCCCTGACCGCATCACGCCGAGTACGACGCTCTCGCACGGCACCCCTGCGGGCGTCGCTCCCGTAATGCAGCGTGTGCCTGTTGACGAATCGCCTGAAACGACCCACTACTCCGTCGTTGATGCCGACGGCTTCGCCGTTAGCCTCACGACCACTGTGAACGACAGTTTCGGCGCGAAGGTGGCCGTCGCCGGTGCGGGGTTTTTGCTCAACGATGAGATGGACGACTTCGCTGCTAAGCCGGGTTCGCCGAACCGATACGGCCTCGTCGGTGCCGAGGCGAACAAGATCGAGCCAGGCAAACGGATGCTCTCCTCGATGACGCCGACGATCATCGAAGACGAGGAAGGACGGCTCAGGCTCGTGCTCGGTTCGCCGGGCGGCTCACGCATCATCACGGCCGTGTTCGAGACGGCCCTAGGCGTGATCGACTATGGGATGGACGTGCAAGCCGCTGTCGCCGCGCCGCGCTTCCATCACCAGTGGAAGCCGAACGACCGTCTGCTCCTCGAACTTGATCGGACGCCGGCCGCGACGGTGGCGGCGTTGGAGGCATGGGGATGGCGGATTCGCGAGTTTGGGAGCCATACGGCCGTCCATGCCATTGAGGTGCGCTACGCTCCAGACGGGACTGCTACGCTTTATCCCGGTGTGGACCCGCGCCGTGAGGGCACGAGCATCCGTGTTGAGCGCATCGACGACTGATCGCTGTGCTCTGGTAGTACTTCGATTGATGGCGCTGCTGTCTTGGCCCACCTTTTAGCAACCCGACACTTAACCTATGGCTACCTACAGTCCCGCAGACTTCGAAGGCAGCCCGTTTGACTACGGGCAGCGCGTGCGCATCCACCTCTACTCGCGCGAGGGATTTCTCCTCGGCACAATCCTGGGTACTCTCGCCGCGCGCGAGCCTAAAGTCAACGTGGCCCGCGACCCGGAAGGCTCCCCACAGTTCAAGACTCTCTATTGGGTGAAAGAAATCGAGGGCTACGAGCGCCCGCACGAGGACCTGCCGGACTCCACGGAGCCTGTTGAGGAAGGGTGGTTTGCCGAGCAAGACATCGAGCCTGTTGACGAGCGTTTGCCCCCCCACATCACGTTCAACTGAGCCCGTGGGCCACATCCTGTGGTATCTGACATCCTATGGTGTCTGACGAGCCTCGCGTGTAGCTTGCCTCTACGTTTTCACCTCGACCGCACTCCTCATGTCGCAAGGCGCCCGCAGAACGATCCTTGTCCTCTTCACGGCTACGGTAGCCCTGGCGCTGCACGTTATCCTCGGCTGGGCCTGGTCCGTGCTCGGGGCCGTCCTTGGAGGCTTCGTGATGGGACGCGGTGGTAGCGTTGTGGGAGCGCTGGGGCTCGTCTTGCCCTGGTCCGCCCTTGTGCTATGGAATCTCGCGTTCTTTGGACCCGAGATGGCGCGCATGACTGAGGCCGTCGGGAGCTTGCTTGGAGGGCTCCCCAGCTTTGTCGTGCCGCTACTCACGCTGGTCAGCGCCTTAGTCCTAGGCACGCTTGGTGGCCTGACGGGCGCCTCGCTCCGAAAGCAGCTTCTCCCGCAACAAGACGCTACTACAGCGGCCTAGGCTTGGGTGTGCGCGTGCCAGGATGGTCCATGCGGGGCACAGGATGATCCTCGCGTCTCAGCTGGAGGACCCCGAGTCGCTCTTTTCTCAGCGCCGCCAAAAACACGCCTCGCCTGTTCTGCTATAGCGTTCCGTGGACCGTGTCGCGCGTGGCTAGAATCCCGAGCAAGTACGCCCCCACGAGGGCAACAGCAGGGGTGTTCTTGGCGGGGACGTCCTCGACGTAGGGCAGTTCTATCTCCTGCATCACACACGCAACGCAGACGGCGCCGGACGCGCTCAGCCTCATCTTAGAAAGGCGGGTGCTAGCTCGCCACTCCCACCCGCGGCGCTGGCAAGCGTCTATGACAGCACCAAAGACCGCATCAGATATGCTTGCCAAGCTCTTCTCTACCAGCTTGCCCACCCATGGATGAGGACATATGACCCGGCCAGACAACAGTCTGAACGGCGGATAGCGCTCGTCGGGGTCGCAGTTGATGCACTCCTCTGGTGCGAGCACGCTCCACAGGTCTAGAAGCGCTCGCACGTCGCAGGCCTGCGCAGCGGCGCGGACCTGCTCTCGGGTGATCATGGCAGGGATAGGGGCAGAAGCCTGGTGTATGCCTTCTCTGACCTGCGCGACAGCGTGCGCGATCGTGCGTGCGGTGTCATCAGTCATCGGATGGAGCCTGCGGGGGTTTCTGGGGCGGGACTATGGCGGTCGTCGTGAGTGAGGCCATGTAGATGGAGATTGCCCACTATTTCGATAGGCCTTTACGTTGGGAACGCTACTGCCTCGTCAGGGGAGGGCACCAGTGCCAGCGAAAGTATGGCCCATTATATACGAGGTGATCAGGGTATACCCCATAATGTGATCAGGGAGTACCCTATATGTCAAGGTCTGTGCTCATCAATTGCCTCGATTCCGCACTCTTGGGTTGGCGAGGCCTATCCCTGATTAAGACAGCGATTCGCATTCGGGGGCCAGGGCCATGCGCGAAACCGCGAACGGTCGTTTCAGGAACGCGAACTACTTCCACTGAGGCATGCCTCCCGTACGAGCTGGTCCGTTCCGGCTTAGCGCGCTTCAGACGCGCTGCTGCTGGGTCGTTCGATCGGAGTATGCTCTCAGATCGTGCTCAGATGGCACACGTGTGAGTTCGCATGACGCACCTTGCGCATGGCTGACATGTCGATAGGGACATCAGAAGTCCACTTCTGCCACTCCATATGCTCCTCTGCCGTGCCATCCGCGTGCAACCGTCGGAGTAGTGGTCAGCAATCCGTCGGCAAAAGTGTGCGCGCCAGTTTGCTGTCACGCGGTCGTCATTGGTCGTATGCGACAGTGCACAGCGATGATTATCAGACGACGGTCGCGTGGTGGTAGCGTGCATCTTCAGCCGACTTGGAAGCCCGCGTCAAGGCCGCGGCCAACTCACGGAACTGCGGCCAGTCAGTTTGCTCGAAACGGTGCACAGTGTGACCAACGCCTACGTGCAGGACACCGCCGATGCGGCGCGGCGTGTGAACGGCCTGAAGCGGCGGGTGATGCCAGCCTACTGCAACGTCCCACACGCTCATGACTTGCCCGAAGGCCCCTTCAAGTTGCACTTCAGCGGGGGTTCGGCGAAGATCATAGACCGTCCAACCCGTAGCGACCAGCCACACAACTGGAACGGTCCAGGTCAGTGTGGCGCCAACGGGCTGCTGCTGGAGCATCGCGGCTACCGTCACAACCATCACGGCGACCATCATTGCGCCGAACCCACGAGCCAGGGTCTGCGCATAGACGAGAGGCAACGGCGACGTACCCGGATGGTGGCGACTTTGGAACGACTGCATTCGGCGGCACGGAGGGCGGAACGGACCATTGATACCGAGCAGAAAACGTCTCGTTCGATATCTCGCCCTTTGTCTCGCGTGTCAGAAGGGCACGGACAGTGCCGCGGTCCCCTGACTACAGGACAACTCGGGATGTATTACGCATCGGCGCTTTGACTGCGTACGGTGTACACCGGGTATGTGGGACAACTTGAGGGTACACCGTTTCCGCCAGCTTGTTGTCCGGTCATGTCCCGCCCAAACCACAGACATTCTCGTATTCTCCAGCACAGTGCGCTCGCCGGCGTTGTAGTGCTCGCGTTGCTCGTGAGCGCGTTCGGCGACCCTCCCCGTGCGTTTACAGTGGGCGCGTTTTCACAGGTCGATCCCGGGCAACTCCCGTCACACTGGTCAGCGATGCCGCTCGGCGACCTGCGTCACAGCACCTACGAGACGGTCGATGTTGATGGCCGAACGGTGGTGCGTGCCCACGCCGATGACTCCGCTTCGGGCTTCATCCGCGAGATCACCATCAACCCTCGCGATTTCCCCGTGCTCGAATGGCAGTGGAAGGCAGAAAGCGTCCTCCGTGGCGGCAACGTCGCCCGAAAGAGCGGAGACGATTACGCAGCCCGGATCTACATCACGTTCGACTATGACGAGACCAACTTGTCCTTTTCAGAGCGCGTCAAATATCGGGCGGCGCAGGCGCTCACCTCGCAGGATATTCCGCTGCGGGCACTGAGTTACATCTGGTCTAACGAAGTGCTTTCCGATACACCCGTGCCCAATCCATACACCGACTGGGTGATGATGGTGCCTGTCGAAGGCGGCACGCCCAACCTTGGTACGTGGGTTCGCGAGCGCCGTAACATTGTCGAAGACTACCGCCGCGCGTTTGGCGAAGACCCGCCAGCCATCACTGGGATCGCACTCATGACGGACGCCGACAACACGGGCGAGTCGGTGACCGCCTACTATGGCGATCTGGTGCTTCGTGGCGAATAGGGTGGGCGCCGCCGCCTGTGCTCATCGGGCTGCTCACAGCGAACGGACGAGGTGCAGAAGGTCGAGCGCGGACAGAATCCCGGAGAGCTTGCCTTCCTTTGTGACAAGCAGCCTGTGAAGACGGGCGCGGATCATCACATCGGCAACGTCCTGAACCGGTAGCCCTTCGTCAACGCTGTAGGCGGCGGGCGTCATGATGTGGCGCACGGTATGCTGATAGCCGCCGCCTACGCGAAAGCCATCGAGTTCCTCTTGCGCACAAGCGCCGTCAAGAGGGCGCAGGTAGTAATCGTTGGCGGTATGTCGGTGGGGCTCGCGGTCTGGATAGCGGAGCGTGCGCACCACATCGCGAAGCGTGACGACCCCGACGAGCGTGTCGTCGTCTGCCACCACAGGGGCACCGGAGATCTGGTGCTCGACGAAAAACTCTGCCAGGGCGTCGATGGGCAAATCGAGCGGGACGGTGTGGACTTCACGGGTCATATAGGAGCGGGCGACGTCGAAATCGGCGCTTGCATGGGGACTACCGGCTTCTAAGCAGGAGGCGTTGGTTGGTACCCTGGCAACCTCGGGGCCAACGCTGGGCGGCCACGACAGCACCTCGCTGGCATAGACGGCAGTTTTTCCCGGGCTGTCCCGTAGGGGGGGCAGCCTACGAGTTCAGACGGTGAGGCCCAACCGCTCTAGGAGGCCGTAGGCCGCAATGCCAAACGCCACACTCACGTTGAGCGAGTGCTTAGCTCCAAACTGGGGCAATTCCAGCGCAGCGTCGCAGGCATCCAAGACGGCCTGCTGCACGCCCTCCACTTCATTGCCGACGATCAGGGCAACCGGAGCGTGCTTAGGGACAATCTCGTCCAGCGTCGTCGGCATGGTCGTTTGCTCTAGAGCCAAAAGCAGCATGCCCTCGGAGCGTAGCTGCGTCAAAAGGGGCAGGAGCGCTGGCTGGGTGCTCCACGGTACACTGTCTTCTGCGCCGAGGCTCGCTTTTGTGACAGCACGATGCGCGGGACTAGGCGTGATCCCTGTTAGATAAACGTGCAGCACGCGCGCCGCGTCCGAGGTGCGCAAGATCGAGCCGACGTTATGTGCCGATCGAATATTGTCGAGGACGACGATGATCGGGTGCCGCGGCAAGGATTCGAGCTCCGTCAGCGAAGGCCGCTCGATCTCGTCGAGACGCAGCTTGCGCAAGCTTGAGGATTCGCCTGGTCCGCTCACGCCTCGCTCTCATCTATGAAGAGCTCGAGACGAACCGACGCGGTGCCGCTGCGGATCATACCGATTTCCTCAGCTGCGCCACGGGAGAGGCCGATCACACGGTTGCCCACGAAAGGCCCGCGGTCGTTGATGCGGACGACGACCGACGCACCGTTGCGCAGGTTGGTCACGCGCACCCGCGAGCCGAAGGGGAGCGTGCGGTGTGCTGCGGTGAGCCGCTTCATGCGAAAGGTATCCCCATTGGCCGTGCGGTTGCCTTCCAGACCGGGCCCATAGAAGCTCGCCCGGCCCTCGCCGAGAAGCCGGAGAGTTGGCTGCGATGACGAGGTAGGCGCCTGAGGCAGCGGCGATATCACCAGGCGGGACGGGACGCTTGAGAGAATCTCATCGTTCGAGACCACCGTGATAGGCTTGCGAAAAAGCAGCGCGAGCAGGGCCACGCTGAACAGCGTGAGGAGTACGCAGGCCGTCCGATAGCGGCGGTAGGGCAACGAGGTGAGCATCCGGTTCAGGGTGCGTCGGCAGGGTCCAACCTGAAGGGCCTCTGGTTCGCAAGCAAAGCGAGCACAGTAGGTTGGCAGAGCGCCCCCAAATTCGGCGCCTGGTGGGTCCGTTCCAAGTTTCTGCCCGCTCGCGTGGTCAGCGTACCTTCTTCGCGTTCGTTTCCACGTTCCACCGCACCAGGTTCACCGCCGCCGCGTGGCCTCTTCACACATACCCCGTCCCATGACTCTTCGGTCCGCCTGCATACGCCTCCCGTTTTTGCTCGCCCTTGTCGTGACTGTCAGCAGTTGCACCGCCCTCGAACAGCTGACGGCACTTCAGCGCGTCGACTTTGCGCTCAACAGCACGACGGGCACTGAGATTGGCGGAGTTCC
This sequence comes from Bacteroidota bacterium, assembly GCA_039821555.1. NCBI lineage: Bacteria > Pseudomonadati > Bacteroidota > Bacteroidota bacterium. Next base: position 524,790 of record JBCBNX010000001.1, on the reverse strand, counting down.
GCTGACAAGCCTGCAGAACTATAGCGACCTCAACGCAGTCCAGCTTCTCCAATTGGGCTCGGCGATTACCCGAGGCGAATTGCCCCTTGAGTTTACCCTGATGGTCGATGCGACCAACCCGGAGGGCAACGCGACGTCCGCGCGCCTAGTCAACTTCGACTGGACGCTGTTTTTGGACGATGCGGAAACGGTGAGCGGGTCCTACAACAACGAAACGCTCCTGCCTATCGGTCAGACCGTAGGCATCCCGCTCGATATTCGCCTTGACCTCGTGCAGTTCTTCGGGAGCAATCTGCCCGATCTCGTTGAGGTCGCGCTCGCCGTAGCAGATCTTGGCGGCAGCAGCAAAGAAGTGCGATTGCAGGCAACACCGAGCATCAACACGGCGCTAGGGCCTATCCGCTATCCAGGAGCCATCACCGTCCTCAAAGCCGACGTCGGAGGATGATCGTAGCCATTGACGGCCCCGCGGGGTCTGGAAAGAGTACCACGGCACGTCTGGTCGCGAAGCGTCTGGGCTGGCTCTACCTCGACACTGGGGCGATGTATCGGACCGTAGCCTTGGCGTTCCTGCGTGCCGGTGCTGCGTTTACGAATGAAGCGGCGGAGTCCCTCGCGGCAAGGCTGGCACTCCGTGTGGAACCGCAGTCCGATGGGATGCGGGTATTGCTACGTGGCGAGGACGTGACCGGGCAGATCCGGACGCCTGAGGTGGGCGAGGCCGCAAGCCGCGTCTCCTCGCTGCCGGCCGTGCGCGCTGCCCTACTCGACGTGCAGCGGCAAACGGCGCACCGGCTTGTGACTGAAGGGGGCGGGGTAGTGCTCGACGGGCGAGATATCGGCACCGTCGTTTTCCCTGACGCGGACCTCAAGGTGTTTATGAAGGCGGATCTGGACGAGCGGGCCGAGCGGCGGCATGAGGAACTGGTTCGGAAGTGTACAGCCAAAGGCACCGTCCCTCCCGATTTGGAGGCCGTCCGTGCTGAGATTGTGGCGCGAGACCGCCGCGATACACAGCGCGCTCATGCGCCGCTCCGCCAGGCTGATGACGCCGTTGCGCTGGACACCACGACACACTCCATTGTGGAGCAAGTCGAACACGTTCTTCACTTGATAGCGGAACGTGGCGGGCCCTCGGTCATTTAGCCGTTTCCCCCTTTCGTGGCGCCCCTGCGGGACGCGCACGCAACTGGGGACTCATTCGTGGCCGCCCCGAAAGAGAGGAGGGATAGCTGCGCGCATCTGAACCTAGACCCATACAGGCCGGTCGGCTCCTCTCGCCCCGCTTCTCGGGGACCGACTCGTGCTAGGAACATGCTAATGTCCAACGAGACCAATACCCCCAACCCTGAGGAAACCGACGCCGCCAATGCAGGTGGAGACGGTAGCCTCGTCGAACAAGCTCAGGAGGCCGTGTCTTCCGCCGCCGAGACGGTCGCCGACGCAGCAAGCACTGCAGCAGAGGCCGTCGTGGAGACCGCTGCGGCTGCCGTCGAAACTGCAGCCGACGCCGTGACTAGCGACGGCGCAGCAAAGACGGAAGTGGAAGCTGCCCTCGAAGCCAAAGGCGAAGACGCGCCCGAGGCGATCTCTGAGGCTGTGGCCGCCGTCGTTCCCCCGGAAGAGCCTGGCGACGATACCCGCCTTCTGGACGATAAGGTGGACGATGCCATCGAGGCCGTCAAGGAAGAGTTTGGCGAAATCAACACGGAACGCGAGGATGTCGCGCCCGCTGTAGAGACCGCCTCGCTCACCGCCGTGGACGACGCCGAGGCCCTCGTGCACACCGGTGGCCTGCTCGGCTACACGGGTGAGATCCAGGGCCGCTCGATCACCCTCGCCGAACTCGAAGCGCTAGAGAACCAGCGCACGCCCGACGACGCCGAAGACAAGGACGCGCAACTGCTCGCGCTCTACGAGTCCTCGCTCTCGTCCGTGAGCGAGAACGAGATCGTTACCGGCCGCATCGTCGCGATGAGCGACAAAGAGTACGTCGTCGATATCGGCTTCAAGTCGGACGGCGTCATCGGCAAGAACGAGTTCGACGAAGAGCTGGAGATCGGCACCGAGGTCGACGTCTACGTGGACCGCCTCGAAGACCGCCGCGGCCAGCTCATCCTCTCGAAGACGAAGGCCGACGACCTCCGCCGCTGGCAGACCATCGACGAGGCGTTCGAGAATGGGGGCGTGCTCGAAGGCACCATCATCCGCCGCATCAAGGGCGGCATGATCGTGAACCTCCTCGGCGCGGAGGCCTTCCTCCCAGGCAGCCAGATCGACGTCCGCCCCGTGCGCGACTTCGACGTCTATCTCGGCAAGACGATGGAGTTCAAGGTCGTCAAGACCAACCCCGCCAACGGCAACGTCGTCGTGAGCCACAAGGCGCTCATCGAGAAGGACCTGCTCGAACAACGCAAGCAGATCCTCGACACGATGGAGCCGGGCCAGGTGCTCGAAGGCATCGTCAAGAACATCACCAACTTTGGCGTCTTCATCGACCTCGGTGGCGTGGACGGCCTGCTCCACATCACCGACCTCTCATGGGGCCGAGTCGGCCACCCGAGCGAGGTCGTGGAGCTCGACACCAAGATGAACGTGGTCGTCCTCGACTACGACAAGGAGCGCCAGCGCATCTCGCTGGGCTACAAGCAGCTCCTGCCGCACCCCTGGGAGAACATCGAAGAGAAGTTCGCTGAGGGCCAGGAGGTAGAAGGCCGTGTGGTCTCGATCACCGACTACGGCGCCTTCGTCGAGCTCGAGAAGGGCATTGAGGGCCTCGTCCACATCTCCGAGATGTCCTGGACGGAGCACATCAAACACCCCACCCAGAAGGTGCAGCTTGGCCAGATCGTGCCGGTCAAGATCCTCCGGATCGACACCGAGGACAAAAAGATCTCGCTGGGCATGAAGCAGCTCGAGCCCGATCCGTGGGAGGGCATCCTCGACCGCATGCCGGTCGGCTCGGTCACCCGTGGCGAGGTGCGCAACCTCACCAACTTCGGCGCCTTCGTCGAGATCGAGCCGGGCATCGACGGCCTCGTGCACGTCTCCGACCTCTCGTGGACCAAGCGGGTCAAGCACCCGTCGGAGGTCGTCAACAAGGGCGACCAGATCGAGGTACAGATCCTCGACATCGACGTCGCCAAGCGACGCATTTCGCTGGGCCACAAGCAGGTGCAGACCGACCCATGGCAGCAGTACGCGACGGCCTACGCCGTGGACACGGACACGCCTGCTAAGGTGACGGACGTGAATGGCTCGGGCGTCGTCGTGGAGCTTCCGCTGGAGGCCGAGGGCTTCGTGCCTGCCAGCCACTTGGAGCGCCAAGGCGATCCCACGCAGACGTACGCCATCGGCGATGAGATGGACCTTCGCGTGATCCGTCTCGACCGGAATGATCGTCAGATCATCCTTTCGGAGACGGCCAAGCGCATGGCCGCCCAGCGCGCCGAGCGTCACGCCGAGCGCAGCGAGAAGTCGAAGGCTCGCCAGGATGAGCAGCGCGCCGTCCGCGACTACCAAAAGTCGTCGAGCGGTCCAGCCACGCTGGGCGAGCTCTCAGGCCTCGCCGCCCTCCGCGACCAACTCGCGGCCGAGGAGGAGGAGGCCATGGAGGACTTCGACGACGAATAGGTCGTACGCCTAGGCCTGCATCTAGCCTCAAGGCTAAAGCGGCGGTTCCCACCTCGGGGGCCGCCGTTTTTTGTGCTGCACACGTGAGGTTTAGGCAACCTTGCAGTTAGTTCTGTGTCCAGATGCGTCTCCTGCTCACAGTTGTTCTCCGCTCGACCTATGCGTGCCCCGCTTTTCCTCGTCGTCATGCTCTCCCTACCAGTTCAGGGGCAGGTCCTCGAAACTGAGGCGTTGAGTGTTCAAGAGCAGTTTTCAGCGCAGGACAATGCCAACGTGATCGCTCAACTCGGGGCCATGGCCGTGCGTTCGGAGGCAGAGTCCTACATACTGGGCCGTGCCTACCAGGAAGAATTCCAGCACCAGAATGCCCTTGAGGCGTTCGCTGGGGCAGACACCACATCCGTTCGAGTGCTCCGCGCGAGAGCCGTCAGCCTGGAGCGCCTCGGTCGCCACCACGAAGCCATCGCAACGTACCGCCGAGCACTCGACGTTCAACCCGAGAGTATCGGGTTGACGATGGCGCTCGCCCGGCTCCTCAACCTGGTACGCGATTTCGAATCCGCCCGCCAACTGCTCGCAGCGGTTTCCGCAGCGAAGCCCGAGACGCCTTCCATCCGTGTCGAGTACGCAAGAACGCTCGTGGCGCTCGACTCGCTAGACGGGGCCATCGTCCAGCTTGAACTCGCACATCGTCAGGCTCCGGCGAGCGCGACTATTCCGTTGCTGCTCAGCCAGGTCTACCTCACAGCCGAATTGCCCACGAGTGCGGCACGCGTGCTGGAACGTGGCCTTGATGTCGTCGACGAGGATCCAAGGCTGTGGGCACGGCTGGGCGCGGTTCGGCACCAACTCGAAGTACATGACGGCGCAATTGATGCGTACGGGACTGCGCTAGCACTCGGTGACTCGTCAGCATCGACATGGCGCGGGCTCGGCATGAACCGATACCTCGACGGTGCGCCGCGCCCCGCGCGTACTGCGCTCGACGCATCGTACGCGGTAGACTCGACCAACGCACGAACAGCGTTTTACTTGGGCCTCGCGCACAAGCAGCTCGAAGCCTTCGACGAGGCCGAGCGCTGGCTGACGCTCGCCGCGACCCTCACCGGCCGCCAGCCGCTCGCTGACATCCTCGAACACCTCGCCGATGCCCAGCGCTTCCAGGACGAGTACCGCGCCGCCATAGAAACCGACCAGGTCGTGCTCTACTTGAGCCCAGGTCGCCTCTCTACGACGTTTCACCTCGCTGTGCTCTTCGACGAGTACTACGCTGATTCGGCCCCGGCGATACGACAATTCGAGGCGTTCATTCAACAAGCCATGGCAAGCCCGGTTGCCGAGCGCAGCGACACTCTCGTGATGGTAGCCTACGCACAGAACCGCATCCGTGCCCTTCGCGAAGCCACCTTCTTCGGCGCACCCGAGGCGGACGCCGAGTTGCAAGCCGACAGCAGCGATACGGACGTGGGGGGCACCGGAGCACAGGGCGGGCGTTAGACGGGCGCACTTCTTCGACTCGCCTCTCGACCTATGCTCCGCGTCCTCGCCACGCTGCTCCTCGCCGTATTCTTCGCCGCCTGCACCGAAATCCCGATCACCGAGGCCGAAGCCTTTCAAAACAAGCGGACCGTCACGCCTGCGACGTTCGACGTGCCGGGCTTTACCCTGTCGCAGCATCGTGTTCCCCTCGCCGATGAAGCGCTTCCCGACTCGCTCGACGCCGACAGTCTGGCGCTCGACGCGTGGTTCATGCGGCATACCGGGTTCAACGGAGAACCAGCGCGGGGGACGGTGCTCTACTTCGGCGGGCAGGGGTTCCTGATGGTCACCTTTGCTGATTTCATCGAGGCGATGGCGCAGCACCGAGTCAACCTGTTCATGGTCGACTACCGGGGCTACGGCATGAGCGACGGCGAGCCGAGCGTGGCCGGCCTGAAAGCTGACGGGCTTGCCGTCTACGACTACGTGCAGGCGCTCGATGGTGTCGAACCCGACCGTCTCGTTCTCCACGGGCACTCGATGGGGACGTTCATGGCGACCTATGTGGCGCAGGAGGCCGCGCTACCGCCCCGTGGCTTGCTCCTTGAAAGTCCTGTCACAACGGTCGAAGAGCTCACGTCTGCGCTCGTCCCAGCGCTTCTAAAGCCGCTCGTCTCGTTCGACATCGACGATGCGCTCCAGCGTGAAGACAATCCCGGGCGCGTGGCGGGGCTCGCCATGCCGACGCTCGTGATCGTTGGAAGCGAGGACAACATTACCCCACCAAAGCTCGCCGAAGACGTACACGAAGCATCCGTAGGTCAGCCGAAGCGGCTTGTCGAGGTCGAGGGCGGTGGTCACAACGGGCTAGAAGCCTATGATGCATTCCACAGCGCGCTCGCCGAATTCTACGACATGGCACTCGGCAACTAGCCGACGTCAAGCAGCAGCGCTGTCATCCAAAGCACGAGGCCTGTGCGGAGCGTCCAGGCCGCCGTGCGGATCCAGTTGGTGCCTACGAGCCGGGCGTGCGCGTCTCCGTCGAAGCCGACCATGAGAGTGTTATGCAGTGGTACCTGCACAAACGCCGTCGATGCCCAGATTACGCCAACGAGAGCGAGGCCGCTCCAGAGCATCCATAGCGGCAGCCCGGTCGGGCGCATCCACACGAGCGCGACGGCCGTCCCCAGTTCGAGCAGCATGGCAGGGCCGACGACCCAGGTGATCCGCGTCTGGTGCGCCGCCTCATACGCCGCCCAGCGCTCCGCACCGACACCTGAGAACAGGGGATAGTGGACGACTTGCACAATCAATATTGCGCCAAACATCGTCAACGTGGCTAGGAGGTGCAGGAGAAGAAGGGCCTTCATGAGGGCAGATCGCGGGGAAGTGGGGCGAGCGGCGTATCGTGAAGCAACGCGCCCCTACCAGCCAGGTCCCCGATGTCGCCCTTCCTCATCCTTCTGATCGGCCTTGTGGTCGTGTTGGGCCTCATCATCGGGCTGCGGCTCAACGCCTTCCTCGCGCTCATCACCGCGGCGCTGGTCGTGAGTCTCCTGGCGCCCGGTCCGATGGCGCTCAAGGTGGAGCGCGTGGCTGCCGCGTTCGGGGGCACCGCGGCGAGCATTGGCATCGTGATCGCGCTCGCGGCCATCATCGGCGCGGCGATGATGCGAAGCGGGGCGGCGGACCGCATCGCCAACGGCTTCCTCGGCGCGCTCGGCGAGAAGCGCTCCAACGTCGCCATGGCAGGCAGCGGCTTCACGCTCTCGATCCCTGTGTTCTTCGACACGGCGTTTTACTTGCTCGTCCCGCTCGCCCGCTCGTTGGCACGGACGACCGGCCGGCACTACCTGCGCTACCTCGTCGCAATCGCAGCGGGCGCGGCCATCACGCACACGCTCGTCCCGCCGACGCCCGGACCGCTGTTCATGGCCAACCGCTTTGGCGTCGACCTCGGCGTGATGATCCTCGTCGGGCTTGCGGTGGGGCTGCCTAGCGCTACCGCCGGGTTGGTCTTCGCGACCTGGCTCGACCGACGCATGCCGATTCCGCTGCGGCCCTACGAAGGCGACGAGGCTGTTGTAGACGCGCCCGACGAGGCTGCCTTGCCAGGCATGGCGCTATCGCTCGCACCGATTGCCCTGCCGATCCTGCTCATCACCGTCAACTCTGTGGTCAAGGTGCTCGCGCAGCTTGCGATCCCTGAAGCGCCGCTCCGCGATCCCGAACTCACGACGGCGATCCTCGCCGCCGCCGCGAATGGGCTCGGCATTGCGCAGGTGTTCCAGTGGACAAACCTGCTCGGGAATCCCAACTTCGCCTTGCTCCTCAGCGCGGCGCTCGCGGTGTGGACCTATCAGCGCCAGCAACAACCGTCGGCCGAGCAACTCGGCAAGGTGATCGAGAGCGCGCTGATGAGCGGGGGCGTCATTATCCTAATCACAGCCGCAGGCGGCGCCTTCGGTGCGATGCTGCGCGCTGCTGAACTCGGCGGCGCGATCCAAGCGCTCTTTGGCGACGTGTCTGCAGCAGGGCTAGGCGTGCTGCTCCTCGCGTTCGGGATTGCGAGTCTCCTCAAGTTTGCCCAGGGCTCCAGCACGTCGGCAATGATTATCACGGCAGGGATGCTAGGCGCGATGATCGACCCCCATGCGCTCCCGTTTCATCCCGTCTACCTCGCGATGGCGATTGGCGGCGGGTCTCTGGTCGGGTCATGGATGAACGACAGTGGCTTCTGGATCTTCGCCAAGATGGGCGTGCTCACCGAAGCCGAGACGCTGAAGTCGTGGACGCCACTCCTCGTGGTTCTCGGCGTTACGAGCTTCCTCATCACGTGCCTGCTCGCGCTCGTGCTGCCGCTGAGCTAAGCGCGCACGGCCTCGTCCAAGAGCGGTACACCGAGATCAGCGAGGACGGCCTCGGCCGCGAGGCGACCCGAGCGCATGGCCCCGTTGATGGACGCGTTCGTGCGGTGGTCGCCAGCAACATAGAGCCCGTCACCAAGGCGAATGGGACGGGTCGGGGGCGATAGAGCGGGGGGGACCTGCGCGGGTTGGGCGTGCTCGATGCGATACGTCCGAAGCGGCGTCCATTCGTCCACCTGCTCACCAAACCACGTCCGGCAATGATCGCGCACACGGAGGTCGAGCAAGCTGTCGCCGGCATCAGGGATGCCGAGAACGGTCGCCGCTACGAGTGCCTGGCCATCAGGGGCATAGCTCGGCGCCGCATTTGACATCACGGCGAGATTGTTCACAGGGCCGGCGTTCTCTCCGTCGAGGACAAGGATTGGGTCGTCAATGGGCGGCACAGGGGCGGCGTAGTAGGCGCACGTCACGCTGCGCGACGCGGGTGATTCAATGGCCCCATTGAGTAACCGGGCCCCAGTCGGGCCGTCGGTCGCGATGATAACCGTTTTTGCAAGAATCGACTCCTCGTGTTTCAGGCTCACACTGCCAGACGAAACCGACTCGACGGGCGTGTTCAGCCGCACCGCGTCACCAGGCAGCGGTGCGGCGAGTTGCTCTGGGATCGCGCCCATACCCATCGCAGGTACGGCGGTCATGCCTTCCGAAAACATCCGGAAGTAGAACTCGAACGCGCGGCTCGATGCCTTCAAGTCCTTGTCGAGGAGGATGCCCCCGAGGAAGGGCTCGAAGAACCGTGTCATCATCGACGCTGAGAAGCCATAGCGCTTCGTCAGCGCCTCGCGTGTCGTGACCTCGTCGCGTGCCCAAAGCTTATCCAGCGACGGTGAGCGGACGTTTTGGCGGAGGCCGAGTACCTTCACCTTGTCCGCGAGCGAGCCGATGGGAGAGAATACCGACGGCAGCGCGCCGAAGAAGTCTCGGGTCGGATCGGCAAGCCGATGGAGCATGCCACTGAAATAGACGAGCGCGCCGTTGTCGAACGGTTGGAGGTCGAGCGCATCGTAGTCAAGCCAGCGTTGTGCCTCCGGGTAGGCCGTCAGTAGCACTTGAAAGCCTCGATCCAGGAGGTACTCGTCAAACTCGTCGGTCCGAACGCGACCGCCGAGTCCGTCCGACGCTTCGAGCAAGGTGAAGGCGATGCCATGCGCGGCGAGCGTCCGCGCTGCGGTCAGCCCGGCTAGCCCGCCTCCAACGATGACTACGTCAGACAGTGCGCTCATTCCGACGGAATCGGTTCGAGGGTGACCACGCCGACTTCGAGATCGGTGGCAGCCTTAGTAAAGGTGTATGTGATCCCAGCGCCCGGGACGTAGGGGGCCTCCACGCGCACGTCGTCCGTGATAGCTTGCCGGAGTTGGGTGGTGTCCAGCCGCAGCGTACCGCGAGCCTGCCGGACTTCGACCGATCCACTCACGGCCACAGGCAGTGGCTTCTCGGTCTGGTCCTCGCGCCGATCCAGTCGGAACTGCGCGGCATAGCGGCTCGGTTCGGTTTTGGTCAAAGAGAAACCGCCGACCCGCTCTGTCGGATCCGCTTGCGACGGGGCGAGGACGTACACGACCTGCAGCGTTTCGCCGCTAGCGGATACGCCAAGCGTGCTCAGGCGCACCTCGCGCGACCCGGTTTCCGCGCCCGGCATCGAGCCGAGCAACTCAAATGCGGAGGTGGGAAAGACTCCCGTCTCAGCGTGAAGCAGGGCAGCAGCGGCCATCAGGCGGCTTGGCTCAGCTAGCTGTTCCTGGAGGTTGTTCGACGAGGCTTCCAGCGCAGGAGTGAGCGACTCGGTAGCGGCGCAGCCGGCCAGGACGACTGCGGCGAGAAGAGGTAGAGCAATACGCATAGGATAGTCGGATAGTGCGGGCTCGCAGATAGGAGACAAACACACCGTAGTTCCCAAACGGCGCGCGTGACGAACGGTCACGATGGCTCATTCGTCGCGGTAGAGCAACACGGTCACCGTGCCGTCCTCATCGATATAGCCACGATACATGCCAGGCGTGTTGAACGGCATCGTCACCGTGCCGTCTGCACCGAGGGCGATCACGCCGCCTGTGCCCCCAGACTCGGTCAGCGTCTCGTGGATGACGGCCTCAGCGGCCTGAGTGAGCGATTCGCCGAGGTAGCGCATGCGCGCAGCGATGTCGTAGGCAGTGACGTTGCGGATGAAGTACTCGCCGTGGCCTGTCGAGGAGACGCCGACGGCCTCGTTGGCAAACGTGCCAGCCCCAATGATCGGCGAGTCGCCAATGCGGCCGTAGCGCTTGGCCGTCATGCCACCTGTTGAGGTTCCTGCCGCTAGGTGGCCGTCGTTGTCGAGCGCCACGGCTCCGACGGTTCCCGTCATCCGCCAGGGCGCCGGGTGCTCGAGTTGCCACTCGGGCACTGCTCGTTCAGGGATCGCCTCGTGATCGGCAGCGCCGCTTTCCGACTGCTGCTGCGCGCGCTGTTGATCAAGCACCCGCCGGAGGGCCTCGCGGCGGGCGTCGGTATGAAAGTGCCGGTTGGGCACCAGGTCGAGCCCGCGCAAGAGCGCAAACTCTTCTGCACCGTCGCCCGAGAGAAGCACGTGGGGCGAGCTGGTCATTACCTCCCGGGCGAGCAGGATCGGGTTCTTGACGTGCCGCACGCCTGAGATAGCCCCAGCTTCGCCCGTCGCCCCGTCCATGATCGAGGCGTCGAGTTCAGCGTAGCCGTCGGCGGTGAAGACAGCGCCTCTGCCCGCATTGAAGCGCGGGCTGTCTTCCAGTACCGTGATTGCAGCCGTGACCGCGTCCATGGCAGACGCGCCACCCTGGATCTCGGCATAGCCTGCTTCGAGGGCTGTGGTAAGTGCCGCTCGGATCGATGCCTCGCTCGCCTCGTCGAGCAGGTCTCGGCGAATGGTGCCAGCGCCACCATGGATGACGAGCACAGCGCGAGGTTCGACCGATGCTGGAAGTGTGTCGGGCGGGTTGGGCTGGGCCATCAGCGAGGTGGGCAGGAGGAGGCAGAACAGAAGAGCTAGGCGCATAACGAAGGAGGCACAGGAAAAATGAAGGGCTAAAGTGGCTTCTCGAATAGCGCGTACTCTTTGTCCCGGATCGACCCGAACGAGTCCAGCAGGTTGGTCAACTTCTTGTTCGTATCGAGGACCCAACTCATCTCGCAGGCGCGGTAGCCAAGGGGAATACCCGCCTCAATCGTGGCCATCACCAGCAGTACGTCGAGCCCTCTACCTTGGTAGGCGGGCAACACACCCATCAGCGGCATGCGTACTTCCTGGACGGCGCCGAGCTTCATTGCGAGCAGCATCTTGGGCAGCCCTGTCGAGAGCAACTTACCGTCGGGGAGCTTCTTAAGTACCTGGTTGAGGTTGGGCAGCGTCACCGAGAAAGCCACGGGCTCTCCGCCCACCTCGATGAAGTAGACGAGGTCAGGGACAATGACAGGCTTGAGCTCTTTCTCAAGCTGCTTTAGCTCCGAGGGGGTGATTGGGACGAAGCCCCAGTTGCCTACCCAGGCATCGTTGTAAATCCGGAGCACGTGCGCCACGTCTTCGTCGTAGCGGTTCATGTCGAGCGCACGGACGGTCACATCGGGGTAGCGGCGTTGGACAAGGGCAGCGCCGCGTTTCATGCGGTTGAGATCGAGGTAGTGCCGGTGGACGTAGTACGCCCACATCGTCATGGATCGCTCGAACCCGTAGCGCTCCAGAAAGACCGCGTAGTAGGGTGGATTGTAAGGCATGAGAAGCATGGGCTCCTTATCAAACCCAGCCATCAGCAGCCCCGCGACATCGTTGAGAGACGGATTCGCGGGTCCCCGCATCGCCTGGAGGCCCTGCTCGCGCAGCCAGGCCGCTGCCGCGTCGAGAAGCGCCTCCGCAACGTCGTAGCGGTCGATGCACTCGAAGAAACCAAAGAAGCCAACGTGGTCGTCGTACGTCTCTAGGTGCATCCCGTTGACAATGCCCGCGATGCGGCCGAGGACATTCCCTGCGCCATCCTCCGCGAGAAACCGCTGCCACCGTCCATGCTCGAAGAACGCGTTCTTCTTCGGGTTCTGGATGGTACGCTGGTCGAGGCGGAGCGGCGGCACCCAGTTGTGATTGTCCTGGTAGTAGGGGACCTCGTACGCGAAATCAAGAAAGCGGCGGGCATCGCCAGCGCTTGCGACAGGGCGTACGGAGACCGCGGTGGTGTCGGGTGGCATAGTAGAAAGGGGATGAGCCGGGCACGGAAAGTACGCGCACAAAAAAGCGGCAAGCTCTGATCGAGCCTGCCGCAACAGAGTAGGGCGGGGGGAGCGAGGCTAGGCCTAGGCGCGTGCTTTCTTCTTCGCGGCGCGCTCCTGGGCTTTCGCGTCTACATCGGCTTTCTGCCGGTAGAGCTCCATGTAGGAAGACACAGGGTAGCGGTCCCCGTAGATCTCCTTCATCTTCTGGAAGCGGAGCCGGCAAGCCATCTTGAACGCGGTATCCTCCCCATACTTCTTGATGGAGAACGACGTGCCACGTGCGGTGCCAGGTTCTGGATTCCAGGAGACGGCGTAGACCTCGTGCTTGACGCCGCGCCGGTCTTTCTTGTAGGTACGAGAGATGCCTACGACGCCGGTCGAGTTGTTCTTGTTACGCGTGATGAGGCGACGGCGAGGTTCAGCTTCAGGCATGGCTGCGACCTCCGCTTCAAGTTCCTTGCGGAACTCGACCGCTTCCTCGAATGCTTCCTCGCGGCCTCCGCATTTGCGGTCGCTGAACAGTTTGGAGTAGGTCTTGCCGTGGCGATATACGCGCACTTGCCATCCGTGGGTTGAATCGGAGTCGATCCTGATGACGCCTTTGGCTCTGGGCATGGTGGGGGTCTGACTGGTGAGAGGATTGCGAACAAACCGTGGTAGGGTAGGGAAATATACTTCATCAACCTTTTCTCTTCCACCTTGGTGCTGAGTGTGCTATGGACGCTACGCGGGTGTCATTCCATGTCTGTTTTCAGAAACACTGGAAGTAGACCTACTCAACGTGTGTAGAGTGTATCCAGTATGAAAGAGCAAGCACTCGTTGTAACACACAGTGATGTAGGTTACGCCGGTCGTACGGGGTACCTCTTCGGCTGCTCGGGACGGTCGTGGTCCGGTCGTGGGCCTTCGAGTCTCCCTTCAACCAACGTCCGACACAAATCTAGGCGCCTGCCGTAGGTTGCTCAAGTAAGACGGTCACGACACACGCCTCGCAGATCCATGAGCAGTAAACTTCCTTCCATCCTGATCGGCGCTGCTGTGTACGTACTTCTCGGCCTCCTGGCTAGCGTTCTCAGCTCGATGGGGTCCGCAGCAGGCATGTTTGCCGGGATACTCAGCTGTGTGACTGTCCTACTCGCTGCTGCCACGGCAGTCTGGCACTACACGAGCACGAATGCGCTGACGATTTCGGGCGGTCAGGGAGCCGGGATGGGTGTAGTAGTCGGGCTTGTCGGCGCTGTCATTGCAGGGTCGCTCTCGCTGTTACTGATTCAGCTCGGCGTCTTGCCTGATCCGATGGATATCGCCCGAGAGCAGTGGCGCACCCAAGGGCTGTCCGAAGAGCAGATCGAACAGATGGGGGGCTGGGCGGAAGCAGCCAGTGGCCCCATCGGGATCGTGATCGGTGCTGCCGTAGGCATGGTGCTGGGCGCAGCTGGCGGCGCCATCGGTGCAGCCATCTTCAAGAAAGGTGAGCCAGACCGCGCTTAAGCGTGACCAGTGTTTCAGCGCCGCGGCATTGAGCGCGGCTTGGAGAGAATAACGTGCAGCCGATACGCATCCTGTACGTCTTCCGGCGAGCGCAGCTTCGAGCGGAGTCGAGCAACCGATGCCGCTTCACTCGCAGTGCCAGCGGACCGTGCCGTTGGTGTGGTTGGCGCCTCCACACGCGACAACGACAGATGCCCTCGAAGGTCTTCGTTGGGTACAACGCGCTCCATCAAGGTGGGGCGATCCGTTTTAAGCGGACGCTCGAATAGAGCTTCCCGTCGGGCTTCAGCCGCTTCGTACTGTTCGTGGGCCCCAGATGAAAAGTGTGCATCGCCATGCTGCTCGAAATCGTCGAAGTGCTGGAAGGCGGAGGCATTTTCCTCGTCTGCGACGGTCGGAAACGCCTCGTCCTCTGCCGACGGTGGTAGCGGTTCATTTGCTTCGCTGCGAGACGAGGACGGCTGGCTCGCTTGCTGAAGCGCTTCTTGGATCTGACGAAGGGCTTCCTCAAACGTAGACGGGCCTCCGTCCGACGCGGGAGCTTCGTCTCCTGGATTGGGCGCGCGCTTTCCTTTCGTCCGCTGGCCGATGAGTGAGCCAATGAACTGAAGAAACAGAAAGAAGAGAAAGATTAGGAGCCCAAGGTTTTCAAAGAAGAAGTCCATCAGAAGCGATGCAATTGGGCGGAACGGCTCACATTGAACGCCAGAATACGACGGCATGCTGGGCAAGTGCCGCTCACTTGGCGAAATCGGCGGCAGGTCGTATAGTGAATGCCAGGACTGCACCTCACGCTCCTTCTCCGTACCTTTCAATCTGCGCCTTCGCGGCGCTCACCTCCGCACGACACAGCCAGTACGACCATGCCTCTCAGCGTAAGCGAACAGTATCACGCCGCCGTCATTGCCATCAAGGGCAAGTTCTTCGGCAGCCGCGACGGTGACGAGTACAAACAGACGATTAACGACTTCAAGAGTCAGGGCAAGACGAACATCGTCATCGATTTCGCCAAGACCAACCTGATGGACTCGTCCGGCATTGGCGTGCTGATCAAGAGTGCAGCCGACATCCGCGATGCGGGCGGAGACATTGTGCTCGCGAATCTCGAGGAGCGTGTCAAGAACCTTTTCGTGATGACGCGCCTCCTCGGTCCCGTATTCAAAGACTATGAGTCCGTCGAGGCGGCTGCGAGCAGCTTCGTACAGAGTTGACCGGCACGTGCTTCCATCTAGAGACGGGGCTTCTCACACTGTTGAGGAGCCCCGATCTTTTTGGGATGCCGCGTGGCATGCTCACTTCGATTCGCCTTCCGTAGACGAACTGGTCGAAGCGCTGGCTTCGGAAGATGAGGTCTCGGAGCCCCCCTTCGTCTCTGCGGTGGAGTCGGCTTTCGCGTTAGCCGGTTTTGTGTCTGACCCGTTGCCTTTGCGGGCATAGTCTGTCAGGTAGAATCCGTCGCCCTTGAAAATGAGGCCAGCACCGCCGCCGATCACGCGCGTCACCTTTTGCCCCGTCTCAGGATCAACCGTAAGCGGATCATCCGACATCCGCTGAAACACTTCAAACGTAGAGCCGTCTTCGCGGCGGTATTCGTAGGTGGGCATGGAGAGGCAGAGGAATAAAACAAACGAAGCCGATGTACCGGGGGCAAAAGGGGGCGGTTCCTAGCCGTCAGGGTACCCTCTGGTACAGCACAAGGGGCTTAGAAGGACGAGCCGGGCGCAGTCCGAGGGTGAAGGCATGGCACGCGTATCAGGGTTCTCCTTACGCTCACAGGCTTGTCAGACCCGACGAGGCAGGACCGTGACACGTCATCCGTCACCCTACTTTGGTTGCAGCACCGACATCGTCTCGTTCATCGACTTACGCCGACCCATGGCAACCCCAATCTCCCTGAATGTTTACGGCATCGACGTAAAGCAGATCGTCCGCAACGCTGCCCCGGCGCGGCTCTATGAGGAAGCCCTCCGCTTCGACGAAGGCGCCGCCATCATGTCGACGGGGGCTTTGGCGCTGCGGTCCGGTAAGAAGACCGGCCGGAGCCCGTCCGACAAGCGCGTCGTAGCGCATCCGAAGAGCGAAGGCGACGTCTGGTGGGGCGACGTCAACATCAAACTCGACGAGCGAGTCTTCCTGATCAACCACGAGCGTGCGATCGACTACCTCAACACCCAGGACCGGCTCTACGTGGTCGACGGGTTTGCTGGCTGGGACCCCGATCACCGCCTCAAAGTCCGCATCGTCTGTTCCCGGCCATACCACGCGCTCTTCATGCACAACATGCTCATCCGTCCCTCGCAGGCTGAGCTCGATTCTTTCGAAGACCCAGACTTCGTGGTCTTCAACGCAGGCTCGTTCCCTGCGAACCGCTACACCTCGGGCATGACGTCCACGACGAGTGTGGATGTGTGCTTCGAGCGGAACCAGATGGTCATCCTCGGCACGATGTACGCCGGCGAGATGAAGAAAGGCGTCTTCACAGTCATGAACTATCTCATGCCCAAGAAAGGAGTCTTGTCCATGCACTGCTCCTGCAACCAGGGGTACGAAGCGGGTGAGGCTATAGGCGACGTGTCGCTGTTCTTCGGGCTCTCCGGTACCGGAAAAACAACGCTGTCTGCGGACCCCAACCGCGCCTTGATCGGCGACGACGAGCATTGCTGGGACGATGACGGCGTGTTCAACATCGAAGGGGGCTGCTATGCCAAGGCCATCGACCTCTCGGAGGAATCCGAGCCGGAGATCTACCGGGCGATCCAGTACGGCACCGTCTTAGAAAACGTCGTCTACGACCAAGAAACCCGTGAAGTGGACTACTCGGACGTGTCAATCACTCAGAACACGCGTGCGTCCTACCCCATCGAGTACATCGACAACGCCAAGATCCCGTGCGTGGCAACGCATCCATCAAACGTGATTTTTCTCACGGCCGATGCCTTCGGCGTACTGCCGCCTGTCGCCAAGCTCACGCCTGCGCAGGCGATGTACCACTTCATCAGTGGCTACACGGCCAAGGTCGCAGGCACAGAGATGGGCGTCACCGAGCCGCAGGCCACGTTTTCGGCGTGCTTTGGTGCACCCTTCATGGTCTGGCACCCGTCGAAATATGCTGAGCTGCTCGCTGACAAGATCGAGCGCCATGACTCTGACGTGTGGCTCGTCAACACGGGATGGACAGGTGGCGCCTACGGGACTGGGCACCGCATTAAGTTGGCCCACACTCGGGCCATCATCGACGCCATACACGACGGCTCTCTGGCAGCAGCCCCGACGGCCACCGACCCGATCTTCGGCGTTGCAGTCCCCACTGTATGCGCCGGTGTGCCCGACGATATCCTCGTTCCGCGCAACACCTGGGCCGACAAAGACGCCTACGATCACCAGGCTGCGCAGCTCGCGCAGCTCTTCATCGACAACTTCGAGCAGTTCCGAAACGGATCCAGTGACGCCATCCTTCGCGCTGCTCCTGTCGTACACGAGATAGCCTAGCTGTTCGCAATGCTGACACGACGACGGGCTCGCGGCAACGACGCTGTGGGCCCGTCGCGCGTTGAAGGAAGCGACCGACCACGTGCTTTGGTCTAGTCTTTGACCATCCTCCTGCTCGTCGTACCGCGGCTCTCTAGTGCCAACCTTGCGGCGCATTTGAGCAAACGGGATTACCTGGACACAACGCCGGTTCACAAAAGCACCCCCTATCGATGTTCTTCTGGTATCGCGAAGTCCTCTTCAAGTATGCCGATTTCTCGGGACGAGCGCGCCGCCGCGAGTACTGGATGTTCACGCTAGCAAACGTGGCAATCGTGCTACCGCTGCTCGTTGCCGGGGTGATCTTGTCGGCCTTGCTCACAGAGGTTCATGCAGCATATGTGTTTTCGGGGATGTACGTCTTCTACGGGTTGTATATCCTCGCGACGCTGATCCCCCAACTCGCCGTGTCGGTGCGCAGGCTGCACGACACCGGTAAGAGCGGCTGGTGGATGCTCCTCGCGATGGTGCCGTTGGGGTCCTGGGTGCTGCTGTTTTTCTTCGTGCAAGAGGGCGATGACAGGGACAACGCGTACGGAGCGGACCCGAAGGGCTTTGCCGACCTGAGCGCGCGTGTAGACGATCTGGCCCAGGCATCAGTCTATTCGGAGAATATCTACGCACAAAGCGCCCGTTCGCGAGCGATCTAGCTCGATTGCAGCGGCCATCGTATCGTTCAGTGCTCCCTGACCTTTTTCGCCAACACCCTCATCGATGTCTGAGATGAAGTTCTGGTACCGCGAGGTACTCTCGAAGTATGCCGACTTCACGGGGCGCGCACGCCGCAGCGAGTACTGGTATTTCACCCTCTTCAACCTGCTAGTGGTCATCGCTGCCATAGCCATCGGTGGAGGGACGGTGGGGTTCTACGGTGACGGCATCGGGATGCCCATCTTCTGGGCGATCTACGGGTTCGTGATCCTCTACTCGCTGGCGATGCTTATCCCGTCGCTCGCGGTAACCGTGCGGCGATTGCACGACACCGGGCGAAGTGGCTGGTGGTATCTGCTGTCGTTCGTCCCCTTCGGCACGCTGCTGCTGCTCTATTTCTTCGTAGTTGAGGGCGACTATGGACCGAACGCGTACGGTCCCGACCCCAAGGATCTGGACGATCTCGACAACCGCATCGATGAACTGTACGAGGACGGCGGAGCCTACTGATTACTAGGCCGCCCCTTTGAGCGAGTTTTCCAGCGCGGTGATCTCGTCGCGGAGTTCAGCGGCGCGCTCGAACTCTAGGCGCTCCGAGGCCTCTTCCATTTCGCGTGAGAGCTGCGCCACGAGGTCGCGCTTCTGGTCGTCGGTGAGGTACTGCATCACCGGGTCGGCCACCTTCGGAAGTTGCTCCGGTCCGCTGTAGAAACTGCGCGGTCCGTCTTCGTCCTCGGCCTTGTGATCGGCGATGGCGGTGCCGCGCTTGATCTGGTCGGCGGATTTCGTGACGGTCATCGGCGTGATGCCGTGCTCCTCGTTGTAGGCTTCCTGCAACTCGCGGCGGCGCTCCGTCTCGTCCATCATGCGCCGCATGGAGTCGGTGACGCGGTTAGCGTACATGATGACTTTGCCGCCCGCGTTGCGCGCCGCGCGGCCCGCCGTCTGGATGAGCGACCGCTCAGAGCGCAGAAACCCTTCTTTGTCGGCGTCGAGGATCGCAACAAGGGAGACTTCAGGAAGGTCGAGCCCTTCGCGAAGGAGGTTCACGCCCACGAGCACGTCGAACTCGCCCAGGCGCAGGTCACGGAGAATGTCGACGCGCTGGAGGGCGTCGATCTCGGAGTGAAGCCACCGCACGCGGATACCGAAGGCATCGAGGTACTCGGTGAGGTCCTCGCTCATACGCTTTGTGAGCGTCGTCACAAGCACGCGCTCTTGCCGACGTACGCGCTGGCGGATCTCTTCGAGGAGGTCGTCGATCTGGCCATCGACGGGGCGCACCTCTACCACTGGGTCGAGGATGCCCGTTGGTCGGATGATTTGCTCCACGATCACGCCCTCTGACTCGTCGATCTCGTAGTCGGCGGGCGTGGCGCTCACGAAGATCACGTTCTTGTGGAAGCGCTCGAACTCCTCGTAGGTCAGCGGCCGGTTGTCGAGCGCCGACGGCAGCCGGAAGCCGTGCTCGACGAGGTTGAGCTTGCGGGCGCGGTCGCCGTTGTACATCCCCCGCACTTGCGGTACGGTGACATGGCTCTCGTCCATGACGAGGAGGAAGTCATCGGGGAAGTAGTCGAGGAGGCAACTCGGGCGGGTGCCGGGCTCACGGCCGTCCATGTGGCGGCTGTAGTTCTCGATGCCCGAGCAGTAGCCGACTTCTTTGATCATCTCCAGATCGAAGAGCGTGCGCTGTTCCAGTCGCTGTGCCTCGACGAGCTTGTCCTCGACGCGGAGCACTTCGAGCCGCCAGCGTAGCTCATCCTCGATCAATTTGATGGCGCGGTCAATCTGGTCCTCCGGCGTGACGAAGTGCTTGGCAGGGTAGATCGTCACGATCTCCTCCGGCGCGGCGAGCTCGGCGCCGGTGAGCGGGTCGATCCGCACGATGCGCTCGATCTCGTCGCCCCAGAAGCTGAAGCGGTAGGCTTCGTTCTCGTAGTAGGCGGGGAAGAGGTCGACCGTATCGCCGCGGACGCGGAAAGCGCCGGGCGCAAATTCGATGTCGTTGCGCTCGTAGAAGACGTGGATGAAGCGCCGCAGTAGCTCGTTGCGCTCGATCTCCATGCCCTGCTTGATCTGGACGATCTGCTTCTTGTACTCCTCCGGATTGCCGAGGCCGTAGATGCACGATACCGACGCCACCACGATGACATCGTCCCGGCCTGAAACGAGCGAACTCGTTGCTGAGAGCCTCAGCCGGTCGATCTGCTCGTTGATCGCCATGTCCTTCTCGATGTACGTGTCGGACGAGACGATATAGGCCTCGGGCTGGTAGTAGTCGTAGTACGAGATGAAGTACTCGACCGCGTTGTTGGGAAAGAACTCCTTGAACTCGGCGTAGAGCTGCGCCGCGAGCGTCTTGTTGTGCGAGAGCACCAGCGTCGGTTTGCCGATGTTCTTGACGACGTTGGCGATGGCGAACGTCTTGCCCGTGCCCGTCGCCCCGAGAAGCGTTTGGTAGCGATCGCCGCGCAGCAAGCCTTCGGTCAATTCACCGATGGCGCGCGGTTGGTCGCCGGTTGGCTTGAACGGAGCGTCGAGACGAAACGGCGTGTCGATGCGGGTGATGTTCGC
Source organism: Bacteroidota bacterium (assembly GCA_039821555.1). Classification (NCBI taxonomy): domain Bacteria; kingdom Pseudomonadati; phylum Bacteroidota; species Bacteroidota bacterium. The sequence continues at coordinate 504,283 of JBCBNX010000001.1, read as the reverse complement.
CATCGTGGCAAGGAGGTTTGATGGGGCGGGCCGAAACGAAGGAAGCTAGCGGGATCGGGTGTCAACGGTATGGCAGAGGGGCGGGTTCAGGGACGTTCGGGGTTTGTATGCGAAGGTGGAGAGGTCGCACGTGATACTCTGTCCCAGCACTCCCCTCTGATGAAACGTGGCACCCTCGACCCTCGACCCAGACACAACACGCCGCCCCAACCAAAGCTGAGGCGGCGCGCATGAGCGAATCGCGTGTTCGAGCTACGGCGTGGGCGGCACGCCGAGCGTTTTGCCTTCGAGGAAGCGTTGAACCGCGCGCGACAGCGGGAGCCCGTTCACACGCGTGGTATAAAACTGCTCGCCGAGGAGGAACGTGTGGGCCTCGCCAGGCACGTAGTACGTGCCGACGTTCTCTGGCAGGATCTCGCGGAGGTCGTAGAGCGCGTCGCGGAAGGTCTCGCCGGGAATCAGGCAGCCGAGCGGGTTCTCGGGCGTACACGTCGGTAGGACCGAGCCGTTGAAGAAGCGGATCGTGGCGTCCTGCTCATATGAGATCAGCCCGAAGTTGGCGTCGGGGTACGTGCGGGCATAGTAGGGCAGCACGTTCTCGATGCCATCGCCGTTCAGCTGCGTGCACTCCGGGCAAGCGTCCGGGATCGAGGGGCCGAGGTTCCACAGGAAGCGCTGGAAGGACTGTAGCTCTGGCGAGTACGCCGCGTCGTCGCGGAGGAGCGGGCCAGAGTCGTCGAGCACGTCTACGGGTGTCGGCGCGAAGGCCTCGGCGAAAAGGCCGTAGGTACCGATGGTGCCGAAGCCCCCAGCGCTCACGCCCGAGAGGACGACTCGGTCAGCGCGTTCCAGTCGATCGCCGAGGCGTCCCAGGTAGGTCTGGAGGTTCTGGTAGCCCACAAAACGCTGGACGCCTTCGACGCCTGGCACGAAGCCGTTCGGGTTGCTCCCGGAGTGCACGTCGCCGGTGCAGTAGGGGATGAAGACGATGTTCCAGTCGGCGAACGGGTTGTTGGTGCGGCTCTGGTCGAAGACCCCGGCATTGCCGATGAAGGCAAACAGGTTGTTGAAGTCAGTCTCGTCGAACTTTGAGGGGTTGGTTTCGCACGAGCCTGGGTCGAGGCACGCGCCGCCGCCCTGCATCAGGAAGAGCAGCTTGGTGGAACCAGGCACAGCCCGGACGCCGACGCCCGAGGCCGAGCCGTCGCGGCACATCGACTCGGGCGCGTCGAGCCACGTCCATTCGCTGCTGCGAGCGTAGGCGGTCGGGACGTACGGCGCGTCGTCAAAGACGCCAACGCTGGACGACACTGTCTCGACGATGGGCGCGTCGACAGACGTGTCGCACGCAGCAAGTACACACACGGAAAGCGCACAGACGCCCACTTGGAAGCCACGTAATAGCATAGGGGGAAAGAGAGAGGTGAAGAGAAAAGCCGCCCAACCTGGAGAGGTGGGCGGCCAGGAGCATCTCTAAGAAACGGGAGCGCTTGGAGTTAGGCAAACCGTCTCGGAAGCCCTTCCACAGGCCTGGAGCGGCGCGTAGCGCCTAGTCAGCCGCGGCCAAGGGAACCGAGACCGCAGGGCGAGACGCGGGGAGGTCCGTCGGCGCCCCCGCGACAAACGACGTCGTCCAGTCGGCAGCCGTCGTCCCGTTCACTCGGACCGAGTAGAACTCAGGGCTGAGGAGGAAGGTGTGTCCTTCGCCCGTCGGGAAAAACGTCCCGCTGTTGGAAGGCGGTAATGAGGACCGGACGTCGTAGAGGCCGTCTTCAAACGCAGTCGCGCCTGGGAACCCAAAGAAGGTTCGGATGACGAAGTCCCGGTTGTAGGACAGCAGGCCGAAGGAGCGGTCGGGGTTGTTCTCAGCGTAGAACGGCGTCACGTTTTCGAGGCCATCCCCATTGGGCAGCGAGCAGTCATCACATCCAGAGGGCAGCGCCGCATCCAGGTTCCAGAGGTCACGCCACTGTGACTGTAGACTGGGCGAAAGCACGTTGTCCAGCGACGGGACTGGCCCGGAGTCGTTCAGAAAGTCGACGGGCGCAGGCGACAACTCGTCACCCACCAACCCATAAGTACCGACCACCCCAAACCCGCCAGCACTCGTACCGGCAAGTACCACCTGGCGCGCACGCTTCGCTTGTCCCTGGATGCGGCCGAGCATGGCTTCCATGTTGCCGTAGCCCACGAAGTCTTGTCGGCCAAGGATGCCCGGTACGTCCGTATTGGGGCTACTACCGCTGTGCACGTCGCCGGTGCAGTAGGGAACGAAGACGACGTTCCAGCCCGCGAAGGGGTTGTCCTGGTTATCGCTGTCGAAGACGCCCGTCTGGCCGAACTCTGCGATGAAGGCGTCGAAGTCGCCTTTGCTGAATCGGGAGGGGTTGGTAAGGCACGAGAAAAAGTCGTAGCACGCACCGCCGCCCTGGAGCAGGATCAGCAAGTTCGGCGAGCCGGACTCGCGGCGCAGCCCGAAGCCGGTGCGCGAGCCGTCACGGCACTGCATGCCGTTGGGTTGGAGAAACTGCCAGTCCGACGCTTGCGCTGAAGCGAGCGTAGGGAGGTACGGTGCGTCGTCGAAAAGGCCGACAGGTTCGGCTTCGGGGGTGATCGGCGACGAACAGGCAACGAGGGTCAGGCCTGCGAGGAAAACGAGAAGGCTACGCATCGGGGGCTGGAGCACGCGGAGAGGAACGGAGGGACCCCACGATAACCCTGCCTTCCTAGAACCGCAAACACAAAGGGCTACCGGATGGGAGCGAGTCGGCTGGTCGCCACACTAGGTGTTTAGTCCCAGAGTGTGATGGTCTACCTTTCGACCACCTCAACCCCCAAGACCTATGGGACAAGTTCTACACGGCAGCGCCCGCACAACTCAGGCCGTCCGCCGATCCCTCCAGCGCAGCCAGCAGACCGTGAGTGCTCTTGCTGAGCGCCACGCCCTCAACCGCAAGATCGTCGCCAAGTGGCGCAAGCGCTAGACGGTTGAGAACGTGCCGATGGGGCCGAAGCACCCGTGCTCGGCCGTGCTCTCGCCCGAGGAAGAAGCCACTATCGTTGCCGTCCAGCCAGAGGGTTTCAATGGCTACGGTGGGCGGAAGCCCAGCAAGTGAACTGACCCAGCAACGACAGCGACTCCGGTAGGCCTTCGAGCGTCAATTCTTCGGCATAGTCGTCGAGCGCCAGGCTTCCAATGGAGGTCAATGTCGCCGGCAGCCCCTCCAGCGAAGTCAGGCGGCGATTGTCGTGCACGTTGAGGTAGCGTCCGATCCGCTCAAAGCCATCGGGCAACCCTTGCAGTGACACGAGGGCGCTGTTGCCCCATATGTCGAGGTCTTCTTCGATCGACCAAAGCGAAGACGGGAGCGTCTCAAGCGAGGTGAGGCAACGTTCAGGACGATGAGCGTCGGACAACGACTGTGCCAGTCTAACGATCAAACTATAGCCTATTAACCAGCAGGAAGAAGGATGCCCGACTGTGCCTAGAATCGCCGGGCTAGCACGGCCACATCCTTGTAGGCTTCCGTAGAGCCGCCCTGCGCGTCGAGTGCTTCGAGGAGGACGACGTAGATCCCGACCCGAAGTTGCCGCCCGGCGTCGTCGCGTCCGTTCCAGTCGAGGAAGCCGCTGCGCCCAACAAGGTCGCCCGATTCGAGACTGCGGACTAGCCGCCCGGCGCCGTCGAAGACGCGCACGCGCACGAGCGCGGCATCGCTCTCCAGCGTGAACGCGATCCGCGCCGATTGGCCTTCGTCGGGCGCAAACGGTGAGTCGATCGTCAGGCCTGCGTCGCCCGGGGGCGGGGCCTGCGGATCGACAAATACGCTGTTGACCAGCCCTGGCGTGCCCCCACTTGCGGCGAGGCTGCTCGACCAGTTTGACGCTTCGCTCGGCGGGCCGTCGCCCGCGATGCGTTCGAGGGCGACCCCGTCCGTCTCCCGCAGTTCAGGGCGGTGCCACTCATTGCTGTACGCCACCGAGTCGATGGTCACCGCGCGTCCGTCGATGCGGGTCGAGAGCACCACGGCATCTTCGGTGTTGTTGAGCCCGGGGAAGTCGTCGGCGGCAAAGAGGTTGGGAACGTCGCCGAAGACGGCGCGGACGCTGTCAGGGGCCTGCGCGAGCACGAGCAGCCCATCGGGTGCGAGGAGGAGCGGCGTATCGCTGATCGGGGAGGCGTCGGGATCCCCGTCGTCCGTGAGTCGGAATTGCTGGAGGTTGAAAGTCTTGTCCGTCAGGTTGCGCAGCTCGACGTATTCGCCATCTACTCCGGCCAGCGGATCGAACATGAACTCGTTGACGACGATGTCACCGGGGTTCGGCGTGTCCGTTTCGCCGAAGAACAGGAGCACAGACTGAGCGCTGCTCACGTTACCGCTGCGATCGGCAAGCCCAGACACCGTGAGCGTGTAGAGCGTCTGCTCGGCCAGAGGCGTCTCGAACGTCAGCCGCACCGCCTCGCCGATGAGCGCTGTGTCATACACGACGCTGCGGGGAGCGCCGATGCCTTGGTCCACCGCATAGCTGTCGGGCACTAGCGCCGTTGACGCGGGCACGACCTCGCTGAAGAGCACGGCGATGCTGGTTGGCGACAGCACGACGGCGCTCGTCACAGAAGGCGGCGTGACATCGGCGACAAACGGGATGAGCAGCGCAGCCCCGGTTGTCTCGTTGCCGAGCAGGTCGCGGACGCCGGTGACGGTCAGCGTCAGATCGCCAGTGGGTAGGCGGCCGTCGAGCGTGAGTTGCACCGTTGGTTCCGAGCCCGCAGCGATGGTGACTTCCGTGATTGCGGGCACGGCGATGCCATCCGCTGCGAGTGTAAACGCCGCAACATCTACGCTGGCGACGTCCAATGGCTCGTCGAAGAATACCACGAGGCTGCGCTCGTCGGCCGCAATCTCCGCTTCGACAGGGAGCGGCCCGAACGTGTCCGGCTCGAAGGCACTGTTCAGCGCGCCCGGTGTCCCGCCCGCCGGGTCAACGGACGAAGCGAAGTTGGCGCGGCTCTGCGACGGCCCGGCAGGGTCCTTGCGCTCAAGCGCCACACCGTCGCCGCCAAAGCTGGGCGTGTAGGCGACCGAGTCGAGCACCACCGGAGCCACGCCACCGAGAAAGCTTAGGACCGCCGTGTCGCCGCTGTTGTTGAGCGAGCCCCAGCCGGCCTGCTCAACCTCGCCGCGCCCCCCGAAAACAGCGCGGAAGGCGTCAGCATTTTGCACGATGACGCCATAGCCGCCGGGCTCGACGAAAACCGGCTGGTCCGTCACAGGCGTAGGCACTACGCTGGCATCGTCGAGTGCGAACTGGCGTAGGTCGAAGACCTTGTCGGTCGTGCTATTGAAGACCTCGACGTACTCGCCTGCACCGTTGGCGGGGGGGTCGTAGAGGATTTCATTGAGGACGAGATCGCCGGGGATCGGTATGTCGCCTTCGCCGAAGAAGAATCGCGTCGATGTCTCGGCAATCGCGTTACCGCGTAGGTCTGACGCGCCACGTACGGTGAGGGTGTAGCTCTGTGGTCCAGACAGCGCAGTGCCTAGCGTAAGCAGCACGTCTGTCGGATCGCCCTCCGGCGCAAGCAGGGCGGCGCTAGGCTCGCCGATGCCGCCCGAAATGGTGTAGTTGGCAGGGTTCTCAGCGCCGTCCTGGGCGAGCGGCTCGTCGAAGCGGACCAACAGGCGCGTCGCATCGAGCGCCTCAGCACCGACGAGCATCGGCGGCGTCTCATCCAGTTCGAACACGCTGTTCTGGCGGCCCGGCGTGCCTCCAGCCGGGTCCGTCGACGTGGCGAAGTTGCTGCGGCTCGACGAGGCTCCTGCGGGATCTTTCCGTTCCAGCGCAACGCCATCGCCGCCGAAACTGGCGAGGTAGGCGACGGAGTCGATCACGACGGGGTCGTCGGCACTGAAGCTGAGTATGACAGTGTCGCCGCTGTTGTTGAGCGTGCCCCAACCGCGTTGTTCTATGACGACCGCGCCCGTGGCGTCGAAGTTGGGAAAGGCTGCCCGAAACGCGTCGAGGTCCTGCACAATGACCGCGTAGTCGCCTGGACTGACGAACGCCGCCGCATCGGTGATGGCGGTGGGTACGATAGAGGCATCATCGAGCGTGAAGTCACGGAGGTTGAAGACGCGGTCGGTGGTGCGGTTGAACACCTCGACGTATTCGCTGGAGCCTCCGCTCGGTGGGTCGTACATGATCTCGTTGAGGACGAGGTCGTTCGGGTCTGGGGTGTCGCCCTCACCGAAGAACAACGACACGCGTCCCTCTGCGAGGACGTTGCCGCGTTGGTCGGCGATGTTGCGTGCGACCAACTCGAAGGCCCGCGGACCCGTGAGTGGCGTGCCAAGGGTTAGTGCCACCTCGGCCGGGTCTCCTTCGGGCGCCACCATGGCTGCGCTGGGCGCCCCGATGCCGTCTGAGATCGTGTAATTTGACGCGGTGCCTGCTGTGGCAGCGTCGACGGGTTCGTCGAAACGCACGAGCAACTCGGTTGCAGAGAGGGCTTCGACCTCAGCGAGCGCTGGCGGCGTTTCGTCGGGGGCAAACACGCTGTTGGCTGCGCCTGGAGTACCACCGCTCGGATCGGTCGTGGTGGCAAAATTCGAGGCAGAAGCAGAGGGCCCCTCGGGGTCGATCCGCTCCAGTGCAGCGTCGGTCCCGCCCCAACTCGGGAGGTAGGGCACCTGGTCGATCTCGACGGGTGGGTCCTCGTCGGCGGGTTGATACAGGAGCGTCACGTCGTCGCCGCCGTTGTTGAGGGCCCGCCACGATGGCACTTCCACGAACGGGACGCCGGGAAAGGCCGTAGCGAAGGCGAGCGAGTCGCGCACGAGCACGCCGAAGCCGCCTGGTTGAATCACCGTCGGCACAGAGGCGATCCGGGACGCAGCAGTGGCGTCAGCCAACAAGAACTCGCTGAGGTCGAACGCCGACGTGGTCCGGTTGAAGACTTCCACATACTCATCGGAGCCACCGGTCGGCGGGTCGTACATGATCTCATTCACGACCAAGTCGCCGAGGGTCGGGACCGCGGGCGTTCCGAAGAAGAACGAGGCTGAGGTTTCGGGCTGCACGTTGCCGAGCGCGTCGATGGCACCCCGCGCGGTGACGGTGTAGAGCGTCCCTTCGACGAGCGGCGATCCGAGCGTGAGTAGGTTGACGGCTACCGGCGGATTGAGGGGGATGCCCGCCTCGATGGGCGTACCGATTCCCGGCGTGATCTCGAAGAGAAGCCGGTCATCGATGTTGCCTATGGGCTCGTTGAAGCGGACCTCGACTATGGTTTCTGAGAGCGGGATTGCCTCGACGAGCACGGGCGGGTCGCCCTCGATCTCGAAAGGGAGCACGGTCGGGACGAGCAGGTTGCCTGCGGCGTCGGCGAGGCCACGGACTTCCAACGTATAGGACCCTGGTGCGAATGCACTGCTGAAAAACAACCGGATGCCATCGAAATTGTCACGCTCGGTCGCGAACGGAGAGCCTACGCCTGGTACCACGAAGTCATCGGGTTCGATCGTGTCGCGGTCGATTGGTTCGGAAAACTGAACCGTCAGCAGTGTCGGCCCGGCGATCACGGACTCGGCGACAGGGGGCGTCGTATCGCTGCTGCTTCCAGCGACTTCGAAGTCGTCCCAAAAAAACGCTTGGCCTGCTGCCGACGTGTGTTTGAGCCAGATGCCAACGTGGGTGCCGGAGGCGTACGTGTCGTCCGAGGCGGTGAGGCTCGGCCCGCTCGCGTCTGGATTGGCGGTGACGGTCCATAGTCCTGCGTCATCGCGCGTCACCTCGACGATCACATCGCCCGCATCACCGGACACCACGTCAAGGATGCCGTCGCCGAGTTCGACCCGAGCTGAAGGGGGCCCGTCCTGCCGGTAGAGCCGGATTTCGTCGCTGTTGTTCGTGCCGATCTGGACGTAGTAGCCGCGCACCTCGCCTTTGAGGTCGTCCGTGTCTGCGAGCAGATAGACGCGCGTGCCTTTGCCAGTCGTGAGGTTGTCCTCGAATCGAAAGCGGAAGCGCCACGTGCTTGCCGTCGTTGCGCTCGGGGTCGCTAGTGCGATGGTGTCGCTCGCGGCGAGGCCATCCGAGCGCAGCGCAAAATCGCCTTCGAAGGGGACGACTGAGAACCGATCCGTGTCGCCCGTCCACGTCGGGTTTGCAGTGAAGTCGCCGTCGGAGAAATCGTCCGAGAGTTGCGCGGTGGCAACGAACGGACTCAGGAGCAGCGAAAGAATGAGCAGGCGACGCATGGGCAGTGGGATGGGTGCGCGGCAAGATCGTCCGCATCGCTCAGACGCACAACCTGTGACAAACAACCCGTGGCACCACGCCGACGTGCTCACCGACGCCGCGAACGATGCCAGGTCACGAGCGAGACGCGCCAGCCTTCGCTGAGCCGGTGCAAGATCCACAGATGGGTGCCTCGGCTGGCCGTGAAGCTCCCATCCGGAGCGCGGTGCCGCGCTTCATAGCGGCACGACTTGTAGGCGATGCCCTCGGCGCCGTAGAGGTCGGTGATCTCTGTCTGGAGGTCGAGCAGGCGCAGGGGCGAGGTGAAGAGCCGTCGCCCGGCGTCGTGGCCGATCTCGACCTCCTCGCCGTCATCGGTGATCCAGCAAACGTCAGGCGTGCAGCAGCCGAGGAGCGTCTCGACGTCGCCCGCGATCTCGGCACGCACCCAGAGGTCATGCAGGGCGCGGATGGCGCGGGCATCGACGTCGGGGAGCGGGGGACCGGGCATCGGTCAGGCGCGGTCGAAACGGATGAAGCTTAGTTGCCCGGTGTGTAGAAAGTCGGCGCCTCTGGGCCGACTGGCATACCGAGCACGAAAACCCAGAGGTAGAACAAGATGACCCACCCGATGAGGAAGAAGATCGAGTAGGGCAGCATCGTGGCGATGATGGTCCCGATCCCCATCTTGCGGTCGTACTTCGCTGCGAAGGCGAGGATGAGCCCAAAGTAGCTCATCATCGGCGTGATGATGTTGGTCGTCGAGTCGCCGATGCGGTAGGCGGCCTGGATGACCTCCGGGCTGTAGCCGATCAGCATGAGCATCGGCACGAAGATGGGCGCGGTGACGGCCCACTGCGCGCTCGCCGAACCAAGCATGAGGTTGACGAAGCAGCACATCAAGATGAACGGGATGAAGACGAGCGGCCCCGTCAGGTTCGCCTCGATGAGGAAGTTGGAGCCGGTCACGGCGAGGATCGCGCCGAGCTGCGTCTCGCGGAAGAAGGCCACGAACTGCGCCGCGAAGAACACGAGCACGATGTAGAGCCCGAGCGTGCTCATGGCGTTGGCCATGCCCTCGACCACGTCGCGGTCCGAACGCACAGTGCCAACGACCCAGCCATAGACGGCGCCAGGGATCAAGAACGCCACGAAGATGAACGCGACGATCCCGCGAAGGAACGGCGAGTTGAGCACGGCACCTGTCTCCGGGTTGCGCAGCACGCCACTCTCAGGAACGACGAGCAAGGCCAGGATGCCGAAGACGACCAGCGAGGCAACGCCCGCCCAGCGGAGGCCGCTGACCTCCTTCGCGCTGAGCGGCTCCATCGCGTTCTCGTCGTGGATGCTGGGGTCGGCGTTCGAATCGTCATAAGATCCCAGCCGCGGCTCCACGATCTTCGCCGTCACGTAGGTCCCTACGCCGGTGATCAGAAAGGTGCTGATCATCATGAAGTACCAGTTCACCGCCGCGTGGACCTCATACTCCGGGTCGATAAGCTGGGCGGCTTCCTGCGTGATGCCCGCCAGGAGCGGGTCTACGGTGCCGATGAGAAGGTTCGCCGAGTAGCCGCCCGAGACGCCTGCGAAAGCTGCGGCCATCCCCGCCAGCGGGTGCCTCCCGAGGGCCAGGAAAATCACGCCCGCGAGCGGCACTAGGACGACGTAGCCCATCTCGCTCGCCGTGTTGGAGAGCACGCCCGAGAACACGATCGCCATCGTCACGAGGCCTTTGGGCGCCTTGAGCACGATGCCGCGAATCAGCGCCGAGAGCATGCCCGAGTACTCTGCCACGCCCACGCCCAACAGCGCCACGAGCACCGTTCCGAGCGGCACGAACCCCGTGAAGTTGGTCACGAGCGTGGTTACGATGAAGCGCAGCCCCTCGCCGGTCATGAGCGACACGGCGCGGATCATGCCGTCGTCGGTGCGGCCGCGTGCACCGTCAGGGCGCGGATCTTCGACGGCCAACTCCAGCCACCCCGCGATTCCGCTGATGAGCACCACGCCAAAGGCAAACAGCGCGAACAGCGTCACCGGGTGCGGAAGCAGGTTGCCCAACCACTCGACGAAAGCGAGGAACTTCGCAAAGAACCCGCTGGGCTCCTCGGACGAAGCACCTTTCCCGTTGGACGACGGGCTACCGTTCGTGGAGATGGGGCTGTCGTCGGGGGAGGTGGAAAACTCCTCGGGCGAGGAAGTCAAGCGCTCCTCAGGATCGCGGGCGTCGTCTGACATCGGTAGGACGAGTAGGTAGGAAAGCCCGAAGATAGGGCGGGCCGAAACTTGGAGCCGACCAAACGGCTTGCCCCTATCCAAATTGCCCAGGTCGCCCTTCAGGGATGCGTCACGACATCAGCAGCTCCGTCGCTCCGTTTTCACTCGACGGCCCCGTGAAACCGACATCGGCCCCGTTGAACTGCATCGCTGCGAGACGAGCGTACAGGCCGTCTAGCGCGACGAGTTCGTCGTGCGTGCCCGTCTCGACGATGCGACCGTGGTCCAGCACGAGGATCCGGTCGGCGTCGCGAACGGTTGCGAGACGATGGGCGATGACGAAGGTCGTGCGGCCGTCCATCAACCGAGCGAGCGCCTCTTGCACGAGCGCTTCGCTCTCCGCATCGAGCGCGGACGTGGCCTCGTCTAAGAGCAGCACGGCCGGGTCCCGGAGCAGCGCGCGGGCGATGGCGAGGCGCTGTCGCTGGCCGCCGGACAGCTTGACGCCGTCCTCGCCGATCTCGGCATCGTAGCCCCCCGGAAGTGCGGTGATAAAGTCGTGCGCGTTGGCAGCCTGGGCTGCAGCCTCCACGTCGGCATCGCAGGCGTCGAGGCGGCCATAGCGGATGTTCTCACGCACGGAGCGCCCAAAGAGCTGTACGTCCTGTGCCACGATCGAGATGTGATTGCGCAACGAGGCGATCTGCAGTTCGCGTAGGTCGTGCCCATCGAACGTGACGCGACCCGCGGCGGGGTCGTAGAAACGTGGAACCAGGTTGAGGAGCGTCGTCTTTCCGGCGCCACTCGGTCCGACGAGCGCGACCGTCGTTCCGGGCTCCACTGCAAACGATACATCCGTGAGCACGGGGTGCCCATCGTCGTAGGCAAACGACACCGCATCGAAGGCAACGGCGCCGCTGGGACGTGCGAGTGGTTGGGCCCTCTGAGCCTCAGGGATTTCCGGGACGGTGTCGAGTAGGTCGAACAACCGCTCCGACGCCCCGGCGGCGCTGCTGTAGGTCGTGTAGAGGCGGGACAGCGAGCCGACCGCCCTCGAAATCGTGAGCGCGTAGAAAATGAACGCGACGAGGTCGCCCGCCGTGAGCCGCCCCGCAAGCACCTCGCGCCCCCCGAACCAGAAAATGCCGACGATCACCATCATGAAGATCATCCCCACGCTGGACCAGAAGGCCGACGAGAAAAGGATCTTGCGGCGCGACGTTTCGAAGAGCGCCTCGACGCCCTCGCTGTAGCGCGCCACCTCGTAGGGCTCTCGTGCAAAGGCCTTCACAACACGAATGCCCTGGATGGCTTCCTCGGCGATGGCCGTCGTGTCGGCGAGCTGATCTTGAATCGAGCGGGCGAGTTGCCGGAGCTTCACGCCGGCCCAGCGTGTGAGGAATGAGACGGCCGGGACCGTAGCAAAGATGACCAGCGACAGCCGCCAGTTGAGAAACAGCATCAGCCCGACGGCACCGATGAAGGAAATCGTTTCGGTGAGCAGGCTGGAAAGCGAACTCGTTGCCGCGCTCTGAATCTTCGAGACGTCGTTGGTGAGGCGCGACGTGATTTCGCCCGTACGGCTCTCGGCATAGAAGCGAAGCCCCAACCGATGCAGGTGTGCGTAGAGACGCTGCCGCAAGTCCGAGACGACACGCTCGCCGGTCCAGCCGAGGAGGTACTCACCGGCGAGACTCAACAGGGCTCGTGCCACGAACAGGCCGAGCAAGAGCACGGTGAGCGTGTCGAGAAGCCCGCTGTTACCTGCCTCGAAGACGGCGTCGAGCAACTCGCGGAGCCCAAGCGGCACGATCAGCGAGACGACGGTAGCGCCCACCGTCAGGATGAGCGCGATAGCAAGGCGGCCGGCGTAGGGCCGAGCGAGCGCCAGAATTCGACCCAGCGCAGGGAGGAGCGGGACTTTCGAAGCGTCGGGGGTTGCCTCGTCCGGTTTTGATTCCAACGGCGGCGCTTTCGATGGCGCACGACGCGAAGGCTTCGAAGAATGGGTACGCATGATTCAGAAACGCAAGGCCCTCCAGCCGGTTCGGTCATCAATTCGGGTAGGGGAGATGGTGCCGGGTTCGACCGCGTCCCAGAGCGTCGCGTAGTTTTTCGACAGCCGTATATCCTTGATGTTCACCCTAGACCCTATGCGCTATTGGCTGTGGGCCGCGCAGCCTACCCACTTCGCAACGTTCGCCCAGACCGGTACCTTTGCGGTCCGGCGTCAGGGGCGCTCTGCGCTTCGTCGCATGCGCAACGGAGACCGCATCATCGCAGTTGTGACGAAAGGCAAAGGGGTCGCAGGGCTGTTCGAAGTCGTTGGTGAGCCCTTTGAGGATGCAACCTCACTGTTGCACGACAAGGCGACTCCGCACCGCGTCCGAGTTCGCCGTCTTGCTGCGCTTCCGGAAGACGATTGGATTCCTACCGGACCGCTCCTCGACGAGCTGACGGTGCTTCGCGAGTACCCGCAGTTCGACTCGTCGGCCGAGCGGCTTGCGGCCATCCTGCGCCAACTCGTTCACGAACTTCCGACCGTCGACGGGAAGGTGCTTGAGTTCACGATCCACGCGCGTCAGGCGGCACCGCTTGGGCCTATTCTTGACTTCGTGGAACGCTTCATCCGCGACTCCGACGCGTCCCATGATCGGGTGGGCGAGCCCGTTGTGCCGTGTTACGAAGGAGGTCCTTTGTTCGAGCGCACGTCTGTGGTGGAAGCTGTTATTGCAAAGCTCGGCTACCACAGATTCGAGTACGCTCCCTATGAAGTCGCGGCGTTCCTGACCGCGCTCCGCACCAAACCCTTTGTTTTGCTGGCTGGCCCCACCGGCGTGGGCAAATCAGCGCTGCCCAGGCTGGTCGCCGAAGCGACAGGGTCCAGCCACATCCTCATCCCCGTACAGCCGGACTGGGCAGACGACGGCGAAACCATGGGCTATGTAGACCTGGCGGGCCACTTCCGCCCAGGCGTTCTCTTGCGCGCGGCGCAGCAGGCCACCGATCAGCCCGAACGGCAGCACCTAGCCGTCCTCGACGAGATGAACGTTGCCAGACCGGAACAGTACCTCGCGGCCGTGCTCAGCCGCCTCGAAGCACGGCACGCAGGCGACGTTGGCTATGTGACTGAGCCGCTTCTCGACTCGGAGGGCGTTCCAGAGCCCTGGGCGAGCACACCGTTTCCGGCAACGCTGAGCCTGATCGGGACGGTCAACGTGGACGAATCCACCATCCCATTCAGCAGAAAGGTGCTCGATCGTGCATTTGTACTTGAGTTCGGAGGAGAGCTCCTTCGCCCATGGGTCCCCGACGAGTCAAACGACGTAGCGTTGAGGCCCGCCGAGGTTATGCCGTGGCCCGTAGAAATGTGGCAACCACGAGCCCTGCGCCTGGCAGAACTCGTCGATCTCGCGGACGAAGAGCAAGCACTCATCGCACATGCAACCCGGTTCCTCGCGGAAGTGGACGCGATACTGAGACCATCAGGGTTCACGGTGGGATACCGCACCCGAGATGAGGTTGCGCTCTTCGTGTTGCACGCTTCCGAGGTGGTTGACGCTTTCCGCACGGACGACGGGACGCCCGTGGACCCCTTCGATGTCGCACTCGTGTCGAAAGTGCTTCCCCGCCTCGCCGGAGGGTCGCAGGCGTTCGCCGAGGCGATCCAGACGCTTTTGGCCTGGGCGATCGACCCTGACGCTGAGAAAGCAGATATCGCGCCCCGCGATGCGGGGGACACAACGGCCGCGTGGCCTCATCACGGTCGATATCCCAGAGCCCGCTTTCCATGCACTGCGGCGCGGTTGGCCGGCATAATCGACCGATTAGAACGCGATGGTTACACGTCGTTTTGGGGCTAAACCGCTTGGTGCGCGCCCGTCGTGTTCCACGCGGCTTCGACCTGTGCCACGGCTTGAGCCAGTGCCTTAGCTGAGGATGCGGACGAGGTCTTCCATGCCGAGTGCTCCGTGGGAAGCGAAAACAGAAGGCCGTCAGGACTTCTACGCGGCCCCAAGCCAAGCCTACGCATCCATCCCTGCACCTTCGTGTTGCCATCCTCAACCAGTCCCAGCAGTGAACGAATGTCTACGCGACGCGCGTGGACGAGAAGCAGCGCCAGCAACAGTCGCCCTGCACCTGAGCCTTGGGCCTCGTCGGCAACCGTCAACGAAAACTCAGCAGCATCGGGGGTCTGGGGCAAGCGAACGAACCGTCCAATACCGATGCCGGGGATGGCGTCGCTGTTCTCGGCTTCGGACGATAGAAGGCCCCACGCACCATGGTGAACATGGTCAACGTCGGTGAGGTAGCGCAGCTCGGCTTCCGTAAGTGTCGGGTGAGGGGCGAAGAAGCGGAGGAGCTTCGAGCGGTCCGACAACGCATCAAAGCCACGGCGCAACCGCTCCCGATCTGTCGGAAGCACAGGGCGTGCGATCACCTCGCGACCCGATTCGAGCGTCAGGGTCAGGCGGAAGTGCGGAGACGGGAATGGCGGTATGAGCATAGAAGCGACGGTGGTGGTAGCCGTCAGTCTGCAACGAGCAACCCGTCCAATAAGGTCGCCACAGCGTGCCTCGCGAGTGCTTCGATGTTGTCGGGCCGTTCCATCTGTCCGTCGACGAGGAGCGAGGCCAGGCCGTGGACGAGGCCCCAGGCGATGTAGGCGTGCTGTTCTGGCGGCGCGTCAGAGCGGACCGTGCCCCGGGCCTGGGCGTCCGCTACCATGCGCACGAGCTCTGCGTAGGCTGCTTCAGCCGCGTCATGGAGGTCGGGGTGGGCACTACGCGCAAGGGCATCCCGACCATACATCAAGCGATAGTGGGCGGGGTGCGCATCGGCAAAGCGCACGTAGGCTGCGCCCATTTCGGCAAAGTGATCGCGCTCTGAGGTCCGCGACGTGGCAGCGGGTGCCGACGATGTAAATCGGTGGAGGAGCGCCTGTAGCGTGGCAAACCCCTCAGCTGCCACGGCTTCCAGGAGCGCGTCCTTGTTGGCGAAGTGGCGGTAGGGCGCCGTTCGCGATACGCCGGTACGCTCAGCCAATGCGCGCATAGTGACGGCGTCGACGCCGTCTGAGGCGAGCAGCGCAGTAGCAGCGTCGAGGAGGGCGGCGCGGAGGTCGCCGTGGTGGTACGAGTCGGGCATAGGTCGGAGATGTTCAGGGCGTCGAGAAAAAGTACGGACTCACGGAACCATGTTGACATGTGATACATAGATTGGCTAAGTTGACAGTGTCAACACTGCTAGTTTAACCATCGATTACCCACAGCCATGTACCCGTCCTCGACCCACCCCGCGCCCAGCATCCAGCAAGACTCCTCGTCGTGGATCTTCTTCGTGAAGGTGTCTTTTGCGCTGTCGCTTCTTGCCCTCGGCACCGGAATCGTCTTCCTGCCCGTGGACGTGTGGATCCGCGGCTACCTCGCCATGGGCGCGCTCTTCACCGTCGGCTCCACCGTCACGATGACGAAGACGATGCGTGACCACCACGAGGCCCAGAAGCTCATTCACCGCATTAACGAGGCGCGTGCCGAGCGCATGTTGAAAGAGGAGACCGAATAGGCTCCGTGTCTCACCCGCTCTCAAACTCGACGGAGTCATTGGCTCTTCCGCTATGTTCTCAGCACTTCGGTTGCTGAATCCCCAAAGCGAAACCGTACGCATGAAACACCTCGTGAACATCCTCATGGCCCCCGTGGCTGTGCTCCGGCTCGTACTGCTCGTGACTATCGTACTCATCGGCGGTTTGGCGATGGTGCTGTTGGCGCCGATCCCGATACGGCTGAGGGGCATTCGGCTGGCCGCATGGCCGCAGGTTGCGATGGCCCGTTCAGCCCTCGTCGTGGGCAACGTGTGGGTCCGGTGCGATGACCGCAGAGCGTTGCGCGCCCATGAAGGCTTGGTCTTCCCGAACCACCTCAGCTTCGTGGACATTGCCATCCTGTTGTCCATCGTTCCCGTGCGCTTCATGGCGACGCAGGGTGTGGCGAAGCTGCCCGTGATTGGCTGGCTCGCGACGATGATCGGTACGGTCTACGTCAACCGCGGCAGCGACCGTGGTCGCGCGCAGGCACGGCAGGAGGCTGGCGAGGCGTTGAAGCGGGAGCCTTACCCGCCGCTCGCCATCTTCGCCGAGGGCGGCATTGGCCCAGGCGACCAGGTGCTGCCGTTGCGGCATGGAGCTTTCGGACTAGCCGCTGAGCATGGCCTCGGGATCAGGCCTGTCGCGATTGCCTACGATCCGCTGGCGATTGCTCGCTGGGAAAAGCCGACATCGCTATGGCGGGTCATGTGGCGCATTGCTTCGTTCCCCGGACCGCTCCGCGTGCGTGTGACGCCGTTGCCTGAGGTGCGCCCGGCGCCCGGCGACGATCTGCCCGCGCTGGCCTCGGCGACGCAGGAAGCCCTTGCCGGTACGCTCGGCGTCCCCGCCGGAACGGTTCGCCACGAGGTCATCCGCAAGCAACTAGGCGCATGGACGTTGGGCAACGGGGCACCGGCCAACGGAGTGCAGCACGATGACGAAGTGGCAACGGAACCCTCGGCGTGAACTACCTCCAGGTTGTCGAAACGGAGCGTCTTCGCATCGAGTGGCGTGCCCCTCACCCGTGTAGCGTCACGGTCACCGCGCGGGGCTCATCGACCGATGCGGCAGACACGGGCTCGGGCGCCGAGCCCCTCTACGAGGAGACGACCTATGGACTCTTCGTTCGGGCTCGGGGTGCGCCGTGGCGTGTGGAGGTTTGGCACAAGGACCCGACAGTGACTCGCGGGCTGCAGGTGTCTGCGGACGGGACTACCTGCCACGGCACCATCGCCACGCGCTCCCAGGTCGGAGAGTTACGCCTCCAACTGTCCGTTGATGGAAGCGCCGACGCGGAGCTAGTGGCCCAGGTGCTTCCGACGAAAGTCGGCCCCGCGACGGTAGAACAGATGCGCGACGAAGTCGATTCGCAGATCGCCGGGCTTTCGTTGCGCTACCTGAAGGCGGCCTCGACCCAAGTTGATGCCACCCGCACTCGTCTTGCCGACGGCGTAGGCTGGCTTAGGCTCATCGAGGTTTCCCTCGACCGACTGGAGCCAGCATTGGCTTCCATAGCCAGGAACCCGCGCCGGGATCGAACCAGTCGGTCTCGGCTAATCTGCGCTTCATCGATTCGACGGATCGATACGAACGTGATCCGTATGGTTAGCCGGCATGGGGGAGAACCGCCCACTTCAACGCTTACAGTAGCCGGTCAGCACATTCCGATTCCTGACCGACTTCTCGCCCGGCGTTCAGCAAGGACGCTCGATACACCCGAGCATCGGTGGCTACGTCGCGAGCTTGACCGGGTGAAGGCACGTTTGCGCACAATGGTCACGGCGATTGGAAGTCCGCGCAGCCAACGGGACCACGCTGACTACCTGGCTGCACTGGAGCAGGCTATGTCTAGAGTAGACGCACTCCTGCGGCTTCCACCGCTCCTTGAAGCTGGCTCTGAACGGGCTGCGACGCCTACGCTCCGGTTGCGCACTGCGCAACACTATCGCTCTGCCTATCACGCAGCCCGCTTGTTCCAGTTTGGCTTAGACCTCGGGGTAGGCCGGATCCGTGTAGGCTTGACGGACTTGGCTGTGCTCTACGAGCAGTGGTGCTTTCTCTCGGTAGCAGCGATGCTCGCCGATGCTAGTACGACTCCCGTGGATCTTCGACAACTCATGGCTTCGGACGCGTCCGGGCTATACGTCCGCTTGAGGCGTGGACAACGGCAGGCCCTTCGATTCGACTTGGCGAATGGAGCTGTTGGGCGGCTCGCTTACCAGCCGCGCTTTGGTCGTCCCTCTCTGCTGACCCAGCAACCAGATATGCTGCTCTCGCTCGAACGAGACGGCGTGCCCTACCGTCGAATCGTGCTCGACGCGAAATACCGGCGAGACGATGGCTCAGCGGCGCTGCGCCGATACGGACTCCCCGCGCCTCCTTCAGATGCTCTTGCTGATCTGCATCGGTACCGCGATGCGATCCGTGATTCAGCCGGGGCACGCATTGTCGACGAGGCAGTAGCCCTCTACCCACTCGAAACGGACGACACAGACCGGGTAGTGGGTAGCCCGCTTAGGAAGTCTATCGAAGTGCTCGGCGTTGGAGCAGTGCCCTGCCTGCCTCAAACGAAACAGCACCTACGCGCGTTCTTGCACGAGGTGCTGTCGTTGTAGGAGACTGCCGGTAGGTGTTGACCACGCTTAGCAGTCGACCATGCCGGGCCGTGGACACACTACCGAAGAGTCGGGGCAGGCTGGACGTATCCGAGCCAGTCGCTCGATGCACGGTAGTCGTCGATCAAGCCTTGGACACCCTCGGTGCGGAAGCGGGTCACGAGCTCCTGTACGTCACCGCGGAGTTCGGCGAGAGCCTGGTCTATCAAGTCGCGTCGGTAGCCGCGTTCGCCGAGCTCAATGGTCATCTCCATCGACATGACGCGGCTGAGAGCTTCGCCCAGCGCCACCAGCTTGCGCTGAGGAAGGCTGAGGTCCACATCGAAGGAGAGCGTCTCGCGGAAATAGTCCGCCGCGCGTGCCGTGAGGTCGTCTTGCTGTAGGAACTGGTACAGGTTCGACTCCTTTGCGCGACGCATCTGCTTCAACACCGCTTCTGCGACCTGCTGATAGAGCACATCGTTGGCCCCCTCGAAAATCTGGAAGGGCCGACTGTCGACGGTGGCGCGGCCCGCGAGGTGATCCGTGCGATAGCCCGTTGCACCGCATAGCTGCAAGAACGACTGGGAGGCCTGTTGCATCCAGTCTGTCACGCTCGTCTTGATCGCGTTGGCAGCGAGACTCATGCCCGAAACGTCGCGGTCGGTGCCGCCATGTTCGCTAGTGAAGAGGCTCATGGCACGGCTTGACGTCACGTAGGCCTGCATTTTAGAGAGTGTCGCCTTCACGTTGTCGTACGCCTCCAGAGGCTTGCCGCCTACAAAGCGCTCGCGGCAGTGGACGACGGTGTCGTCCAGCAGGCGCCGGAGAAACCCGGTGCTCATGCCCGGAAACTGCATGCGGCTCCGGTGGAGCAAGTCGAGCATCATTTTGATCCCGGTCGACTCCGCCTCCAAGCGTTGAGCCTGCGGTACCGTGATATCGATCTGGTTGCGGCCATAGGGAATGATGCGCAGTCCCAGGTTGTTGTAGACCTCCTCGACTTCAATATGCTGCTCAGGTTGCGTGACGTCGCAGACAAAAAAGCCGATGTCACGGCCTGGACCCTTGTCTGTCTGCGGTCGAGCAGTGAGGAGCCAGTAGTCGGCCCAGCCGGTGAGACCACCCCAATGCTTGGTACCCTTAATGCGGTACCGTTCGCCATCAGCCTCGAACACGGTTTTCATGTTGAGCGCGTCGGTGCCGTGGTCCGGCTCCGTGATCATGAGGCCGCCCAAGCGTCGATCTCGGAGAAACCGCTGGAGCACGTCGGCCTTCGTGTCATCGGAGCCATACTTCCCGACGGGCTGCAAGAAGAGCGCGCCGTTGATGCCGAAGGTTAGACACAGTCCGAGCGACTCGTAGCCCGTCGTTTCGAGCATGGCGAGGCCTTCGTGGATATGACCGCCGCGTCCACCGTGCTCGCTGTGCACATAGACACTCAGCGGGTCAAGCTGCCGGATCTCACGCATCATGTAGGGCGGTAGGCCTCGCTGTGCGTTCAGCGCGTCAGCGTCGTTGCGGCGCTCGAATAGATCGCGCAGCTTGGCCCGGTAGCGTTCGATGAAGTCCGAGAAGGGGAGACGGCGCTCTGCAGGCTCCTCTCGTTTGCGGGAGATGGTTGCTGACGGGATCGAAGACGAGGCACCGTCGCCTGTTGTTGTAGTCGTGAGCGGCATAGGACTTGGCGAGGCTTTGCACAGCACCACAGTCGCTGTGGCAAGGTAGGGCTGTGCAAAAAGGTGGCGGAAGGTGTTGGCGTAGCGCAGGCACGCTTGAGAACGCGGTTTCGTTTCACAGCACACCGCATTGTGGGAGAAACATGGGCCTGTGAAATGTCCGGACAGTGAATACGACACGCGATGCCCGATGTTAACAGCGTCATCCGCGATGCGCTAGTCAGCATCCCGCACATACCTTCGAATCCGCGCACGCCACAGGGTCAACTATCGACATGGGTTCCTGCTTTGCCACTTTCGTTGTCGTTTGATTATGACTTGCAGAAACCGCTTGCCCTCCCAGACGGTGTGGGGCTGCGAGCGGCGCTAGGTCACGCTGACGGAGCGGTACTTTCTGCTGAGGAACGCGTCCGGGTTAAGTCGTTCGGACATCCTACACGCCGCGTCCTGTTTACCCTCGGTAGAACCGTCGTACGGACCTTGCTCGGCGATCATCTTGGGTACAAACCCGCGGATGTGCCATTGTTCGTCGCGGACGATGGCGCACCAGAGGTCACGGGCCACTCTCTTGACGTGTCCCTGTCGCACACGCTGACCCCGGATGCGTTGCCGCTCGCGTTCGCGGCGTACGCAGGCACGGCCGTTGGCGTAGATGTAGAAGCGCTGAAGCCGCGTCGGGCAGACCTGTATAGATTTCTGCTCCACCCCGATGAATACCCGCTATTGCAAGAATGGTCTAAGCACAACAACGAAGATCCACGAACCACCATCGTTCGGTGCTGGGCCGTGAAGGAAGCGGTACTGAAGGCAATCCGGACGGGCTTTCGTACGTCACCGAAAAAGGTGCGCCTTGCACTTGTTGGAGGAGACGCCTACGCAGCCACGGCTGAGGTCGAAGGGACCCGCTGGCGTATCCATACCGCAGAGGTGCACGGGTGCGCGGTCGCTGTCGCGTTGCCGTTGTAGCGGTTTACAATCCGCGTGCAGCCAGGTGGGCGACGAGACTGCGGTACAACACCCGAGAATCTAGTCCTCCAGGTACAAGCTTCATCCCAACCAACGCAGCGTGATCCGCATCGACCGCTCCGAGGTGGTGTCCCCAAACCATACTCGCCGTGGGCACGATGCCATCGTTGATGCCCCCAAGCTGGTACAACAGCCGGTTGGTCACCATAAGCGGTACATACTGGATGGCGACAGGGGCGCCTATTCCAGCACGGCTCGACACCGAAGCACAGTAGATAGGATCAGGTAGCGTTTGCAGGGGATCGAACCGGTGGAGAACGGACTGCGGTGTCAACTGGCGTAGTCCGTCGACGGTAGAGGGCGGGGCGTGCCCGTAGGCTGCAGCGCCCATGCTGCTCATGACCGCAATCGCGGGGGTTTTCAGCCATCGTGGCTTTGCCAGCACCCATTCGGCGAGCGGCGAGCCACGGTGCGGGCAGGCCACTGTGACCACGGAGGCGACGCGGGACGCGTATCCAAGTGACTCGACCAGGAACCGCGCATCGAGGCCGGCAGACGAGAACGCGATCAAGTTGAGCCGATCAGCCCCTGTTTCCCGATAGATGAGCTCGAACCGATCCGCCCAGGCCTCCGCCCGTGTTTGAATCGTATCGTACGGGTTGACGTGGGGTGCATAGGCTAGAACGCCTCGGCCACGGAGGTACATCGCCTCGTTGTGCAAGACGCCGCATTGCACAACGTTGGCCATGGCGCCGAAGCCATGCATGAGCACCAGCGGATGGCGAAGCTTGAGCAGCGGCGGTTGTGGTGCCGGAGCTAGCTCAACGAGGCGGCGAAGAAAACGAGGTACCCTCACGCCTGCATCCTTCACGCCCGCATCAGAGCTTTAACGTCAATCGTCTTTCCCAGCGTGTGACAAAAGGCCGCATCGATGGTCGGGAAAGTGAACTCGAAGCCGCTTTCGAGGAGGCGATGAGGGATCATGCGCTGGCTGGTGAGCGCAATGTTCTCGATGGCCTCTCCTCCGAGCGACGACGCGGCGACGCGGGGGACGCGCAGCAACACCGGACGCCCGAGCACGCGGCCGAGCCGCTTTGCGAACTGTTTGAACGGGAGCGGCTGCGGGGCGCTGAAGTTGACCGGACCCGCAAGTGGCGTAGCACCGAGGAGGTGCAGCATCGCGTAGAGCACGTCGTCAAGGGCAATCCAGGGCGTGTACGTGTCGCCGCGCCCAATCCACCCGCCGAGGCCTGCTGCGAACGGCGTTTTCATCAGTCCCAAAGCGCCGCCCCTCGCATCGAGGACGACCCCAGTCCGGAGATGAACCGTCCGGATGCCCGCCTCCTCGGCGGGCTGAGTCGCCGCTTCCCATACTTTACACACGTCAGCCAGAAAGCCGGATCCTGCGATGTCGTTTTCCGTCAGGAGCTGGTCGCCACGGTCTCCGTACAAGCCCGACGCCGAACTCGACAGCAGCACGGACGGCTTCTGGTCCAGCTCCGAGAGTGTCTGGGAAAGAAGGCGCGTTCCTTTGGCTCGGCTCTCAAGGATAGCGCGCCTCTTCTGGACCGACCATCGTGGCGCGAACACACCTTCGCCAGCAAGATGGATAACTGCATCCACGCCTTCGAGAGCGCTTCGGTCAACGTAGCCTTGGTCGATGTCCCAGCGGGCATACCGGAGGTTGTCGCCATACCACGCGGGTGGAACAGACCGGGCGTTCCGGACAAGCTGTACCACGCGATGCCCCCCCGCGGTGAGAAACGGTATGAGCTGCGAGCCAATATGCCCGCTGCCACCGGTTACGGCTATGGTGAGGGGATCAAGCTGAGCCCGGGCGTGTGCCGCGAGATCGTTCCGCGTAACCCGGTGCCGGAAGGCAAAGACTCGGTCAAGTTCGCCTTCAGCCAGCCAACCACCTAGCGGTTGCGCCACGCGCGATAGCGGCAGATCGTACACGATCTCGTCACGGAGTGTGCTCTCGGCAGGTCCGCCGGGAACCATGCGATGGGTGTGCCGCCACGATGCGAACGGCCCCTTGACTTGGATATCGGTGAAGGCCCCCGCTGCATCGATGGATGAGACGGGATGGTAGTCCCTGTGCTCTGCGATCCAGGTCATGGTCAGCGGGCCGACCGGCATCGCAATCACAGCGCGCTGGCCCTCGCGTATGCCTTCAAACGAGCGTAGGCGCACCGGCTGCCAGGGCGGCGAGAGACGCTCAAATGCGCCCGGGCGCTCATGCCACGCGAAGAGGGCGGGAGACGCTTGAGCTACCGTGGTTGAGCGGGTAAACGTGGGCAAGGGAGCGGCGTGACAGGAACGTGGGGGAGGGGCAAAAAGCTAGCGAGACCGCTGTCGAACAATGTGGTGGCCGCGTCTCACTTGATTGTGTCAAGTGCCTCCAAGGCGCGCTGGCGAGCCGCCTTGTGATCGACCATCGGTCGTGGATAGTCGGCGCCAAGCTGCACGTTGGCCCTGCGCAGTACCGAAGCGGGCGCATCCCACGGGGCATGGACGTGTTTGGTCGGCACATCAGCGAGTTCGGGGACCCACCGTTTCACGTAATGGCCGTCGGGGTCGTACCGTGTTCCTTGGCTTACCGGGTTGAAGATGCGAAAGAAGGGCTGGGCGTCAGCGCCACACCCGGCGGCCCACTGCCAGCCCATCGTGTTGTTTGCCAAGTCGGCATCGACGAGATGCTCCCAAAACCACGCTGCGCCCTCTTGCCATGAGATGAGCAAATCCTTCGTCAGGAACGATGCTGCGATCATGCGGACTCGGTTGTGCATCCAGCCAGTCGCCCGCAGCTGTCTCATGCCAGCATCCACGATCGGGTACCCTGTCAGGCCGCGCTGCCAGCGACGAAGTCCTGATTCGTTGTCGACCCAGGGGAACGGGGCATACTTCTCTTTGAGCGGTTCAGTGGGTGTGTCAGGGTAGTGATGCAGCACGTGGTAGGAGAATTCGCGCCAGGCAATCTCCTTCAAAAAAACGTCGGCACCGTCGCGCATGACGCCGTTCTGGACCCAGCTCTCCACGCGATCCCAAACTTGGCGTGGCGAGATATGTCCGAAATGTAGGTAGGGCGACAGCCTGGAGGTACCCTGCATGTCAGGTCGGTTCCGGTCGTCGGCATAGCCAGTCGCGCCGGTCTCCAGGAATGCGTCGAGCAGGTCGTGCGCGGCATCCTCGGTCGGGGTCCACGTACCGCGAATATCCTTCGACCAGTCTACGCCGTCCTGGACGGTTGCATCGAAGCTCCAGTCGGCAATGTCGTCCGAATCTGGCCAGGTGTCCGGTGCCTTCGACGGCCCCATCCGAGGGCAATCGATGGGAGCGCCAACATGTACCTGGTTGCTGAATTTCTTCCAGAACGGTGTGTAGACGCGATAGGGCCCGCCGCTACCCGTTTGGATCGCTTCCGGTTCATGCAGCAGCTGACCAGAAAACGTGGACACCTGCACTCCGTCCCCGCGTAGCGCTTCTGCGATATCCAGGTCGCGTGCTGCCATCGAGGGGGTATGCCTCTGGTTCCAGACGACGGACTCGGCTCCAAGCTCTTCGACAAGGTGGTTGAGTTGGTCGAGCGTATCGCCGCGTCGTAGGATGAGATGGCTACCGTGATTACGAAGAGACGCACTAAGTGCGGGAAGTGCGTGGCGAAGCCACACCAGGTGTGCAGCGCCCACCGCGTCGCGCTGCGAAGCGTCGCGCTCCGCGTTGACGTCCCACAGGAAAACCGGGATGACGGTATCGCTCGATTCGACGGCGTAGTTGAGAGCCGGATTGTCGGCGAGCCGCAGGTCCGAGTGGAACCAGACGATGGTGGTCATAGGCCAACGAAAACAGAAGGGCAGAAAAGAAGTGCCCGAGGTCTACGGAGCGAACCCGGCAAAGCTCCCCGCCATGTAATCCCTGCCATGTAACGGGTGGAACATCTCGCTATGGCATCCAGGCCCCCTTCTCGCATTGGAGACGGATCTGCCGGAATAAATAGGCGCCGCGGCCTCAGATCAAACCACCGTTCGTCGCACAACGCGCCGAAGGAACGGAGCCGCACAGTATCTTTCGTCACCCCTCACCGATGACCAATCTCGCCGGTCATGCACAGCACTGCATATAGTCCGGCACATTGCTCGTCTTCGCCCCGATGACTCGTACTGACCCCGTCTCGCTGTTGCCCACTGCTACGTCTCTGCCAGCTGCGGCTGTGCCTCACACCCGCGTTGCCACGCTCGTTGCCCATGTTGACGAGCGGCTGTCTCGCCTAGACCTTCCCGCGTCGCCGCCCCAGCTCTACGAGCCGGTGCGCTACATCCTGTCGGGTGGCGGCAAACGCCTCCGTCCGGTTCTGCTGCTTCTCACCGCTGAAGCCCTCGGTGCGCAACCGGAAGAAGCGATGCCAGCGGCACTTGCAGTGGAGGTATTTCACAACTTCACCCTCGTCCACGATGACATCATGGATAAGGCCGCGCAGCGCCGGGGGCGTGCGACCGTGCACCGCGTATGGGACGAGTCCACCGCTATTCTCGTTGGCGATGCGATGATGGGTCTGAGCTACGATCTGCTCTCTCAGGCGACAGGAGGTGACTTGGGTGCAATGCTCCGGGTCTACAACGGCATGGTGGCTCGTCTTTGCGAAGGGCAAGCCCTCGATATGGCGTTCGAGCAGACCGACGACGTTTCGGTCGGGGACTACCTACGCATGATCGAAGGCAAGACGGCCGCTCTCCTTGAATGCTGCTTCGAAATCGGGGCCGTCGTTGCAGGCGCCGATGCGGAGACACGTGCACTTCTCGTGCGTGCAGGTCGCGAGCTAGGCCGCGCTTTCCAGATCCAGGATGATCTGCTCGACTTGACGGCGAATTCCCCAGGGTGGGGCAAGACGATAGGCGGCGATCTCATCGAAGGCAAGAAGGCATATCTGCTGCTCTGCGCATTGGAACGGACGTCCGATGACTTGGTGAACCGTGGGGAAGCGAACCCGGAGGATGCCGCGTTTTTCCGTCGCATCCTTTCGGAGGGCGGGCTCCCTCAAGAGCACGTCGTGGAGGCGGCAAGGCGAATGGAGCGTATCGGGGTGCTCGCGCACGCACAGCGTACCGTTGCTAAACACACGACGGATGGCCGCGAGGCGCTTGAGGCAGCATTGCCCCCCTCCGAGTCTGCGTCCTTGTTGCTGGGGCTGGTCGAACAGATGGGACGTCGCAGTGTGTGACGGTCGGGTTTCGCTGGCCGTCGTTTGACGCGGCCTCTGCGAAATGTTGACCGAACCCTCGTTGGGCCTTTCATTTTGGGAACGACGACGGCGCGTATACTTTTATCAGGCGTCTCGTCCTTCCGGCGCCATCGAAGCATGACTTCAACACGCTTCTGCACGGTGTGTCCTTTGTAGGGCAAGACGTGCTCCTGGAATTGCCCACCGGCCGGTAGTCGCCTGGCCTTGCACCCCCCGCTATGCAGCCCCCCGCGTCTGAACAAACGCCCGCCCTGAAAAAAGCGCTTCCAACGGGATCGACACTAGATGATCACGACCTAAACGGCCGCGCCGTTTTGCTAGGTTTTGAAGGCGACCTCACGGTCAAGCCTGTCGGACCGCACGACTTTTCGACGGAGCAACTCCGCGCCGTTCTGCGCACCATGCTGACATCGCGTCGCCTTGACGAGAAAATGCTCACCTTGCTGAAGCAGGGGAAAGGCTTCTTCCACATCGGTGCTTCGGGCCATGAGGCTGCACAGATCGGACTCGGCATGCATCTACGCGGCGGGCACGACTGGTTCGCGATGTACTACCGAGATCTCGCAACGGCGCTTTCCGTCGGGGTGACGGCGCAGGAAGTCATGCTGGCACACCACGCGCGTGCGGCCGACCCGTTCAGCGGTGGGCGCCAGATGCCAGAGCATTTCAGCCACCGCGACCTGCAAATTTTTAGCACTTCGTCATCCGTGGGCGCGCAGTGGGTGCCTGGTGTTGGCTTCGCCCTGGCTAGCCAGCGACAAGGCACCGACGCGGTGACGTACATCTCGGGGGGCGAGGGGTCTACAAGCCAAGGCTCGTTTCACGAGGCCCTCAACTGGGCCAGCCGTGCACAGGCCCCTGCGCTCTTCCACGTTCAGGACAACGGCTACGCGATATCCGTACCGGTCCATGAGCAGACTGCTGGCGGCTCAATCTATCCGCTATTGGGGGGCTACACCGGCCTGACACGAGCCCGCTACGATGGCACAGACTTCTTTACCACGTTCGCCGTAGCGAAAGCTGCCACCGGACACCTCCGCGCAGGTCGTGGGCCTGTGGCGCTCTATGCCGATGTCGTTCGCCTGCTTCCGCACTCCTCATCGGACGACCACAAGAAATACCGACCGCTCGATGAACTCGAAGCGGATCAACAGCGCGACCCTATTGCCCGGTTTGAGCGACGGGTCGTAAACGCAGGCTTGATCACGCTGGACGACGTTGTGGAACTACGAGCGGAGGTAAAGCAGGCCGTCGAAGATGCCGCACGCTGGGCAGAGAGCCAGCCCCTTGCCGAGCCGAGTACAGCCACGCAGTTCGTGGTGTCCGAAGCCGACCTCGGCCTTGATTACGAGTCGAGTGATCCCGACGGCGAACTCATCGTCATGGTCGACGCCATCAACCATGCACTCGATGAGGAGATGGCTCGCGACGAGCGTGTGCTGGTCTACGGTGAGGACGTAGCCGGCGGCAAGGGCGGCGTATTTACGGCGACCCGGGGCCTCACCTCGAAACACGGCGCCGATCGCTGCTTCAACAGTCCGCTCGCCGAGCACTCGATCGTGGGCAGCGCCGTGGGCCTTTCGTGCGCCGGGTTCAAGCCCGTCGTCGAAATTCAGTTTGGCGACTACATTTGGCCTGCCATGCAGCAGCTACGCAACCAGGTTGCTCCGCTGCGCTACCGCTCCAACAACACCTGGGCGTGCCCGATGGTGATCCGCGTACCCGTGGGCGGCTACATTCACGGCGGGCTCTGCCATAGCCAGAACATCGAGGCTATCTTCGGCCACATGCCTGGCTTCCAGATCGCGTTCCCGTCGAACTCGGCGGACGCCAAGGGTCTGCTCAAGACGGCGATCCGGATGGAGGACCCCGTGCTGTTCCTAGAGCATAAAGCGCTCTATCGTCAGGGTCCGGCGCGCCGCCCGGAGCCTAACGCGGACTACCTCGTCCCGTTTGGCAAGGCTGCGATTGCTCGCGCAGGTACAGACTTGACGATTGTGACGTGGGGTGCGCTCGTCTACAAGGCACTCAACGCAGCAAAAGCCTTGCAAAAGCAAGACGGCGTCTCCGTAGAGGTGATCGACTTGCGTACCATTCTTCCGCTAGACATGGATACCGTGCTGGCGTCGGTGAAAAAGACCAACCGCGTCCTCGTCGCCTACGAAGATCACGAGTTCATGGGTTTTGGCGCGGAGATCGCCGCCCAGATTGCTGATCGCAGCTTCGGCCATCTGGATGCGCCCATCCGCCGTGTTGCAGGCGCGTGGTGCTCGATCCCGTATGCCGACCCGCTTGAGAAGGCTGTGCTCCCCCAGGACGACGACGTGATCGCGGCCGCCAGGAACGTGCTCGCGTACTAGGAGGGGCAAACATGATTGCTTGCGCGAGCAACCAACGCGGAAGGCTACTCGTCCTCGAAGCTGCCGGGTAAGGCCGCTTTGAAGGCGTCGTCTTTGAGCTGGACTACCATGAGGTAGCACGGCTCGTCTCCGACAGTACCGGAACGGTGTCCTCGATGACCGTGCTCATTGGCCACGGTGTTCTGATCCGCGCCGAACGACACTTCGCCCGGTCCCATCTCGACGCGTTGCCCGTCCATGGTCTCGACGAACCAGCGTCCCCGGAGCGGCACAATCCACTGCGGTTCGGGGTTTTCGTGCCATTCACCGACCCAGCCGACAGGGTGCATAGTGAAGAGAATTTGTGCTGCGCTCTGCATCAGCCAGTTGTTGAACTGCGGCGCAGCACCTTCGCTAATGCTCGATTTTTCGTAGGCCTCAAGGGTGGCCTGGCTCTGGCGACTCACGCCGTCTTGGTCAGTCCAGACGTGCCAATAGGTAAGAACTGGGGCGTCGGCAGACATAGGGCTATCGGGTTAACAAGGTGAAACGACTCGCAACACGACGCACGTGTTTAGGCAACGGGTCCCGCACGCACGACCAAACACCCATTATTGCAAATTAAATACGTAGTCCAGTGCGTTTTGCAACAGCACGTGTGCATAAGCAAGCTTGTCGCCACTGATCGCCTGCATGGTCTCGGCGCTTTGAACCCACGGCTGGCCCTGCGCGAGCTCAAGCTCGTGAGCGCAGCCGTTGATGATGGCGTCGATGCTCCTGGCCGTCATCTCAAGGTGGCACTGGAGACCCAGTACTCGGTCCTTCCAGAGGAACGCTTGCGTCTCACAGACCGAAGTTCGAGCGAGGTGTATCGCGCCGTCTGGCAGCGCGAACGTCTCTCCATGCCAGTGAAATACCGGAAACGAAGCGGGGGCGGCTCTGAAAACCGGATGAGACCGGCCAGCTTCGGTCAGCGACAGGGGGAACCAACCGATCTCTTTCTGACCGACGGGCACAACCTTGCTCCCTAGCACGTCCGCGATCATTTGCGCTCCGAGGCAGACGCCAACGACTGGCTTCCCGGCCTCAATGGCATCGCGGACAAGTGCCTTCTCGCTGACGAGCCAGGGGTAGTCTTCCTCTTCGTAGATGTTCATCGGTCCGCCCATCACAATGAGGCCGTCTATGGCAGCGACATCAGGTGTCGATTCGCCCGCGAAGAGTCGCGTGGTATCGAGCGTCAGGCCACGAGAAGAGGCCCACGCAGCAATGTGCGCGGGCCCTTCGAAGGAAACGTGCTGCAAAACGGCAATCATGCCATCTCGATCCTAGCGCAGCCCGAGCGGCTTAACGCGACGCTGCGCGGCGCCCGTGTAGGCTGCCAGCGGCCGGATGAGCCGGTTGCTGCTGATCTGTTCGAAATAATGCGCGCACCAGCCGGTGATGCGGCTCATCACGAAGAGCGGCGTGTAGAAGTCAATCTCGATGCCCATGAGGTAGTACGCGGGGCCTGTGATAAAGTCGACGTTTGGATGGATGCTCTTGGCGTTGAACATCGCGTCCTCCACGGCATCCATCGTCTCGATGAGGTCCATACGGTCGTTGATCATCGCCAGCCCGCGCAGGTAGGTTCTCATCGTCGGGACACGCGAATCGCCGGAGCGGTAGACGCGGTGGCCGAAGC
The DNA here is from genome assembly GCA_039821555.1 of Bacteroidota bacterium. Lineage (NCBI taxonomy): Bacteria > Pseudomonadati > Bacteroidota > Bacteroidota bacterium. The sequence goes on along the minus strand of JBCBNX010000001.1, from coordinate 473,734 downwards.
CCATGATTTTCTTTTTGCTGGCCAGTGCCTCCTCGACCCAAGCTTTCCCCGAGGACGGTCCGTCCATGTCGAGGAGCATGTACATAACGGCCTCGTTCGCACCTCCGTGGATCGGGCCCTTGAGGGCCCCAATTCCACCCGTTATTGCACTATTGAGATCTGAGAGCGTCGAGGCGATAACGCGGCAGGTGAAAGTGCTCGCATTGAAGCCGTGCTCCGCATATAGGATCATCGAGACATCGAAGGCCTTCGACACCTCGGGAGAGGGCACTTCTCCGGTCATCATGTAGAGGAAGTTCTCCGAGAAGCCGAGGTCTGCGCGAGGGCTGACTGCGCTCAGCCCTTTGCGGCGGCGGTGGTCAGCGGCAACAAACGTCGGTATTTTCCCGAGCAGGCTCATGGCATGGTCGCGCTGCGCCTGTTCTGCGTCGGCAAAGCCCCGGTTTTTCTCGGCGCCCAGGGCGGCAATTCCTGCGCGCAGCACGTCCATCGGATGGGCGTCGTCAGCAAAGGTGTCGAGCAGGGCTACTTGGTCGCTCGTCAGTCCCCGTAGGCCGCGTTCCGCATCAGCGAACTGTGCGAGTTGTTCGCTGTTAGGGAGTTCGCCGTACCACATCAGGTAGGCGACTTCCTCGAAAGAGGCATGTTCGCAGAGTTCTTCGATGGGGTAGCCTCGGTAGGTAAGGGAGTTTGTCTCGGCCATCACCTTGGAGATAGCAGTCTCGTCGACGGTGACTCCAAAAAGCCCCTTGTGAATCGTGGGTGTCGCGGTGTCGGTCATGGCAATCGGGGGAGGGTCCGTTACAGTTCGAAGTTGAAGACGTCGCTGTCGAAAGCGTTGTAGGCTTCGTAGTCGACGATGTCGTAGAGCCGTTTGCGCGTCAGCATGGCGTCGAGCAAGTGCCGCTGGGTGCCATCCTGGTAGATACGGGTGAGACCGTCCTCGATCGCCTTGAGTGCGAAGCGGAGGCTCGTGACTGGGTAGATCACGAGGTTGTAGCCGAGGTTGCGCAGCTCATCGAGTGTGAAGATGGGCGATTTGCCAAACTCGGTCATGTTGGCGAGGAGCGGAGCGTCGACGGCGGCACGGAACGCGCGAAACTCGTCGGCATCCTTGAGGGCCTCGGGAAAAATCAGGTCAGCGCCAGCCTCGACATAGGCCTGGGCTCGCTCGACAGCGGCGTCGAAGCCGAGCACTCCTCGTGCGTCGGTACGCGCGATTAAGAGAAAGTTGGGATCGCGCCGCATCTGCACCGCCGCGCGCAGCTTCTGGATCATTACGTCCGGCTCCACGAGCTGTTTACCGCCGAGGTGACCACAGCGCTTTGGGTTGACTTGGTCCTCGAAGTGGCAGCCCGATAGCCCAGCGGCCTCAAACTCAACGACAGTTCGACCCACGTTGGTTGCCTCACCGAAGCCCGTGTCAGCATCGATGATCGTGGGGAGGTTTGTGACGCGACTGATCTGCTGGCCGCGCAGCGCGACCTCGGTGAGCGTCGTCAGGCCAATGTCTGGAAGCCCTAGATCATTGGCGAGCGCGCCGCCCGAGATATAGACCCCATCGTAGCCAATCCGTTCGATCACTTGCGCTACGATCGGCGAGAAGGCGCCAGGAAAGCGCACGAGTTCTCCGGCATCGAGGCGGGTGCGCAACACCGCGCGCTTCTCATGGGGCAAAACGTCGACGTTTAGCACAGTCTATGTTGTTTTGCTCGCTGCGTGTCGGTGCGAAGGCCCTGTAGCTGGGCGACCCCATCGACGGAGCAGCGGTGGTTAGAAAATGCCGGGGCGGCCGTTCGACTCCAGGGGCGCGGCGTCGTGGACTACGTTGAGCTCCGCAACCTGTGATGGTGATAAGTCCGGTAGCTGTTGCACCAGGTCGATAAAGCGGTTGCGCTCACCCTGTGAGATAAGTCCGTGCGTCAGGGTGTCGAACTTGCGAATGTAGTCGGGGCGTTCAAACGGACGAGCTCCAGCCGGATGCGCGTTCGCTACGCCGAGTTCGTCCTCGATCACAGCGCCGTCTGCGAAGTGAATGGCGACACGTCCACCAAACGTGCGCTGCTGAGGGTCTGGGTGGTGGTAGCGCTCCGTCCATGTAGGGTCTTCAGTCGTTTCGACTTTGTGCCAGAGCCGCACTGTATCCTCGCGCTGTGCGCGTTCCGAGGCGTAGCTCCGTACATGGTGCCACTCGCCGTCTTGGAGCGCTACGGTGAAGATGTACATGATCGAGTGGTCGAGCGTTTCGCGGCTCGCCTGCGGGTCCATCTTCTGGGGGTCGCCTGCGCCGGTGCCAATCACATAGTGCGTGTGATGGCTAGTGTGGATGACAACGCGCTCGACGTCGTCCCAGGGGCGACCGGCCGCTTTAACCGCGTCGCCCATCCGAAAGGCGAGGTCGATCAAGGCTTGGCTTTGGTACTCGGCGGAATGCTCTTTTGTGTAGGACTCCAAAATGGCGCGTTTGGGCTCGCCAAGGCTGGGCAGCGGCACCGTGTAACGTGCATCGGGACCGTCGAGCATCCAGGCGATCACGCTGTCTTCGCCTTCGTAGATTGGCGACGGAGCGCCTTCACCACGCATCGTGCGGTCTACCGCTTCAATCGCGAGCTTTCCAGCATGAGCTGGCGCAAAGGCTTTCCACGAGGAAATCTCGCCTTTCCGGCTCTGGCGCGTCGAGAACGTGACGTGCGTGGCTTGCTGGACAGCTTGATATACGGTGTCGGTGTCAAGCCCGAGTAGGGTGCCCAATCCAGCGGCTGCAGACGGACCTAGGTGCGCGATGTGGTCGATTTTGTGCTTGTGTAGGCATATCGCCTTTACTAGGTCGATTTGAATTTCGTACCCGGTGGCCAGGCCGCGAATCAACGCAGCACCGCCAGCGCCTACGGTCTGTGCGACGGCCAAAACCGCTGGGATGTTGTCGGCAGGATGGGAGTAGTCGGCGGCGAGAAAGGTGTCGTGAAAGTCTAACTCACGCACCGCGGTACCGTTGGCCCACGCCGCCCACTCCGGCGACACGCGCGTCTCCTTCACACCAAAGACGGTTGCGCCGCCATTTCGTGGGTGTGCAAGTGCCATGGCCCTCGCCGTCATCACTGGGCCACGATTGACGGAGGCAATGGCCACCGCCGCGTTGTCGATGATGCGATTGATGAGCATCGCCGTCACATCGTCATCAACGGCGACTGGGTCCGTCGCGACACGTGCGATTTTGAAAGCCAGTTGGTCTTCGCGGGGGAGTGGTTCTCTCGAAGGGTAAACGCGAACGAGGTGTTGCTGCATTGCCGTAGGGCAGGAGAAGAGAGCTGTTGGGAGCGCTTCCGGAACGCCGAATTACAAGGACGCACCAGGTGTCCCTGATTGCAACCAGACGGGAGTGAGTGCTTCGTGAATCGAACACGGGCACGGCCGCTCATTCCTCGACACAGCAAGATCTAGGCAACCGACCATAGCCTACATGCAGCGCCCACAAAGCTGTTATTGCAAAGCTAATTTGATTCGGGTATCAACATCGAATGACACAGCTGCATCGAATGTATTGCCCGTTATGGCCTCGTAAAGTTCTATATATCGGAGCGACACCTCGACACGGAACTCATCAGTGAGGGTAGGGAGGACTTGCCCGTCCTTGCCTTGGAAGCCGTGATCCATAAGCCACTCCCGCACGAACTCCTTGGATAGCTGTCGCTGAGGCTCACCCCGCTCTAACCGTTCGTCGTAGCCATCAGCGTAGTAATAGCGAGACGAATCGGGTGTGTGTATCTCATCGATTACCGACAGGGTACCGTCCTCATCACGGCCAAACTCGTACTTCGTGTCAACGAGCAACAGGCCGCGATCAGCGGCCATCTGGGTGCCGCGTTGAAAGAGAGCAAGCGCCATCGCCTCACAGTGTTCTAAGTTTGCACGATCAAGGAGACCGCGCTCCAAGATTTCGGCTTTAGAGATGTCCTCATCGTGGCCTTCTACAGCTTTCGTAGCTGGAGTTAGGATCGGCTTTGGCAGCCTGTCGCTTTCTCGAAGTCCCTCAGGTAGGTGCTCCCCGCATAGCAAGCGTAAACCGTTATTGTATGATCGCCATGAATAACCAGCTAGATAACCACGTACCACAAACTCAATAGGTAATGCTTCACAACGCCTAGCGACCGTCACGTTAGGATCTGGGACGTCGACCAGATGGTTTGGCGCAGTATCCCTTGTGTGTTCGAGGAAATAGGCTGCAGTTTGGTTGAGAACCTGTCCCTTGAAGGGAATCGTCTGTCTCAATACATGGTCGAACGCGGAGATTCGGTCGGTCGTGATCAGTACGAGACGATTGCCTTGCGCGTAGGTGTCGCGCACCTTTCCTTGGTAGCGCTCGCCAAGGTGCTCGAATTGCGTTGTTTCGAGCGCATGGGGTAGCTGCCGCTCAATGGCAGCACGAAGCTCAGCACGACGTTCGGTGGTCATTTGAGGCCAGGATGCACGATGTGGGACGCTATGCTCTCAAAATCGGTAATCCTGTCCACTCAGTGCTCTCGTTCGCTACAGCCTACCGTTAGCCTTGGAGCGGTGCCGTTGAGCTGCGCACGACCAATTCAGGCTGAACGTATCGACTAATCCGCTCGTCGGTATCGTTTTCGATGCGTTGGAGAAGGCGGTCTGTGGCAAGCTTTCCTACCTCGTACATCTTCTGGTCGACAGTAGTGAGGCGTAGGTAGCGACTAAGCTTCAGGTTATCATAGGCCACTAGCGACATATGATCAGGGACCTGCCGATCACGAGAGCGCATCTCGCTCCATGCACCAAATGCCTGGACGTCTGATGCAACGAACACTGCGGTAGGCGGGTCGGGTAGGGCGAGTAGTTTCTTCATTGCCTCAGCTCCTGATTCCTCAGAGAACCCCGCGTGTTTCAACGTGTCACCCGAAGCAATCAAGGAGGGGTCGAACGGTATTCCCGCATCCTCCAGGGCTGAGCGGTAGCCTTGAATGCGTTCGTCAGTAACGTAGCTCCACGGATGCGGTGATATCATCCCGATGCGTCTGTGCCCGATACTGATTAGATGTTCGACCGCTTTGCCAGCGCCGATTCGGTCGTTTAGATAGATACAGTCGAACTTGGGATGCTTTACGCCCACGATGACAACGGGCGCGTGCAGCTTCATGAGCTCCTTCTCCAAATTGTCGTCAATAGGCAACGAGGCCAACAAGAGTGCATCGACGGCACCACGAGCGAGAAACCGCTGGAGCGTTTGATATGGAGAGGTAGACCCCAGATTGCATAGCAGCAGGTCTATGTCATGCTCGCGGAGCGTGTCCTTCACCCCCTTCAAGATCTCCACGTAAAAGAGCGATGTCGTGGACGGCATCGCCACGGCAAGCGAGTGCGTTTGCTGTTGTGCTAGAGTCTTAGCTGTCCGTTGTGGCTTAAATCGCAGCTTTTCGATGGCTGCCTCCACCTTGGCCCTGGTCTTATCAGATACCTCTTTGGAATCGTTGAGAACACGCGACACCGTCGAGATTGCGACCCCGGCCTCGTCGGCGACGTCGTAAATTGTGACCTTGGGTCGATCTGAAGTCAGCGAAGCCTTCGCCATGGGAAATACCTAAAGGCGCAGTAACGAAAGTGAAGTACCGGAAGCAAATTTGAAAGCAAGCGCTCTCGAAAAACATGTACGCGGGTGCGTATGCTTCTTCCGGAAGAAACAGATCCGTTGAACCCGTTCACAAACGGAGATTAAGAGAACAGGCAGCTAGAACTATACTTTACAGTGGGCTACCCTGGTATGCATGTTCATAGCTTACTACGCTTGGCATCTCGTTTTCACTACTGTGGCGAAGAGCATCCGTCACTGCACGCTTCGCGTTCTGGAAGGCGTCTTCCAGCGACTTTCCTTGCACCATGGCACCGAGGAGCGCCATCCCATGGACGCTCGATGCACCGCGACTGTCCGTCACGACCGTTGGTGCTTCGAACAGCGCGAAGTCCTCGCCGTCGTAATAGAGGTCGCTCGTGAACCCCGTACTCGTGGCTTCGGGGTCATCCGCTGCATCGTAGAACCGAGCTGGAAGGTCTCCGCATTTAATAAGGACGCGCTGTGCTCCACGATGGTGCGCGCGCTGAGCGGCAACTTGAGCATCGTCGAGAGAACGGATCTCTCCACCAGTTACTAGCTCTGCATCTACTCGTCTGAGCATGACGACGTCAGCGCGCTTCATGCGCTCGGAGAGAGCATCAATGCCTCGTTGTGTAAGAACCGTCTCCCCTGTGGGTCCGCTCGCAATGAAGTCGAGCACAACAGGGCCGTCGTACTCGTCCAAGTGATCAAACACGGCATGGACGGTACGAAAGTCGCCCAGGATGCCAACTTTGACACCTTCCCAGCGAATCACACGCTGTAGGTGTTCCAGTTGGGCACCGACTGTGTCTGCTGGTACGTCGGTGACATCCGTTACGGTGTCATGTGATGCGACTACGATGGACGTACAAACCGGCTGAACGTGCAGGCCAAGTCGACGTCCCGCTTGTAAGTCAGCGGCGAGACCCCGGTCGCTTCCGGTGTACAGCGCATGGATGGCGAGAACACTGGGGTTGGTAGGCATAGGTAGGGGAGTATCATGGGTGCGAGGTGGACCGGGATCTTGAACCACGCCACGCTACTTGGTTGGTACCTTTCCCCATCTTCACTAAGCATTCGCCCCAGTCTCCGCGCACGCATGGCCAGCGTAACCCTCGAATCCGTTCGCAAAGTTTATGACAACGGCTACGTTGCCGTGCATGACGCCTCGTTCAAGATCAATGACGGCGAGTTCGTCGTCTTGGTTGGCCCGTCTGGCTGTGGAAAGAGCACCACATTAAGAATGGTAGCCGGACTTGAGGACATCTCGGAGGGCACGCTCAAAATCGGAGATCGCGTAGTCAACGATGTCGCGCCAAAGGATCGTGATATCGCCATGGTCTTCCAGAACTACGCGCTCTACCCACACATGTCGATCTACGACAACATGGCCTTCGGCCTGAAGCTGCGGAAGTTTCCGAAAGACGAAATCGACCAGCGGGTTCGAAACGCTGCCAAGATCCTTGGTCTCGAAGCCACGCTCGACCGCAAACCCAAAGCACTCTCAGGTGGACAGCGTCAGCGCGTCGCGTTGGGTCGCGCCATCGTCCGCAAGCCGCAAGTGTTTCTCTTCGACGAGCCCCTCTCGAATCTAGACGCCAAACTCCGTGTGCAGACTCGCACGGAGATCTCGAAGCTACACAGCCAGCTCAAGGCAACGATGCTCTATGTGACGCATGACCAAGTTGAGGCGATGACAATGGGGGACCGCATCGTTGTCCTGAAAGATGGATACGTGCAACAGATCGCAGCCCCGCTAGAGTTGTATGATCGCCCAGCCAATCAATTCGTCGCGGGCTTTATCGGGTCTCCCTCGATGAACTTCCTGAATGGGCGACTCTCGAGCAAACCGTCAGGCGTAGTTTTTTCGAGTGGTTCAGTCTCATTCACGCTTGCTGATGAGCACCAGAACGCAGCTCGAAGCCTTGTGGGCCAAGATGTCACTCTTGGGATCCGACCTGAAGACATCTATCTCGACGGCTTCGTACCCGAAGGCCGTGTCACGGCACCAGTCAAGGCTCGCCTAGACGTTACCGAGCCGATGGGTAACGAGATATTTACGTACGCCACCGTCGACGGTAGTACCGTTGTAGGGAGGGTCGAGCCGGTACCCATGCCCCCACGGGGAGATGTTCTAACGTACCAGTTTCATTTGAACAAGATGCACCTCTTTGATGCGGAGACCGGGCGTGCAGTATCGCTGGCATAGATCGCTGGCAGGCAAAGAGGCTTAGTGTCTTAGTCGGACCGCCGCATGGATTTTGCGACAGGGTTGAAGATATTGTCCTCAACGGCTTACAACATTGCCCACGGTGAGGCTAAGGATGAAGCCACAGAGGGTACTATGAACGCCGCCGCAGGCGCCATCGGAGACGCCGCTGATTCAGAGACTGATGCTGCTGATGGTCAGTAACAGAGACCACGCCCGGGGGCAGGCGCTCTCGGGTGTCCCCCTTTGTTTGTTGAAGTTTACTTCCGATAATTGTTATTATCAGCAGTAGACGTATATCCTCACGACTCCATATTGTACTCATGTCCAGCGCCTTGCTTCGACCTGCCGGTCAGTTGCCCTCTGGTAGCGGTACCGATGATTTGCTCCAGCTGTACCTGCTACGCTTTGATCGCGTGCAAACGAGGCGTGCCTATCGGAACGACATGGTCGCATTCTTCGGAACGGAGACGATCAGTCTTGACCTGGCACGAGCTGTTTCCTTCGTCGATGTGAACGAACACCTTCGACGCGGTGAACTGGCAGGGCTTAGACCCGCGACGCTGCGACGGCGGACCGCAACACTGCGTGGGTTCTTTGCCTGGCTTGTTGCACTCGGCGCACTCGATCGCAACCCCGCCGACCGTCACCTTGTGCGAAAGGTTCGCGGCGGGCACTACTCCGACAACGCACTTACCGTGTTGACCCGTGAACAAGCAACTAGACTGATTAACTGTGTTGATTTAAGCACGGCTACGGGTCGTCGCGACCGAACGCTCATGCTAACCATGTTGCACTGTGTTCTTCGTCGGTCCGAGGCGGCAGCCATGCGGATAGAGCATATTCGCCAAGTTGGACCATACTGGGTACTTGACCTACCACAGACGAAAGGCGGCGCCGATCAGTACGTCAAGGTTCCCGATTATGTAGTAGAAGAGATCACCATACATACTGAGGAATACATGATCAAGAGCGGCCCTCTTTGGAAATCATTTAGCAATAACAGCTACGGCAGAGCCCTATCTGATAGATCTATTTATTCCATAGTAAAAAAGCACGCAGGACGCTCTGGCCTAGCAGCCACCGTAGGGACTCACACGCTGCGGCATACCGGATGTACGCTCGCAATCGAACAAGGGGCCTCGCTTCAGCAGGTCCAGGCACACGCCCGGCACAAGCGAATCGAGACCACCATGGTGTACATCCACCAACGCGACAAGCTTCGCGATAGTGCTGCCGATCACATTCGTCTCGATGTCTAGACAGCCAACACTCCCCTTGCCTCATGTGGTGTAAGCAAGACTGCCCGCACAGGCGATGCATCGAGCCCACGGAGCTTGAGCGGGAACGCGACAAGGATATACCTTCCTGGTACAGCGTTAGCTAGTTCCAGGTTTTCCAGGATCATGATGTTTGAATCGCCTAGGGCATGATGAGCAAGAAGAGACGTACTTGTCGATGGATCCACGCTCGGCGAGTCGATGCCTACCAATGGGCAATTATAATGCCTTAATGCAATAACAGTATTTACTGCTAGGTGTGGGTTGTTCCCTTCCCAAGCTGTGCTCGCCGGACCGCTCCGTGTGCGGAACAGAACTCGGTCGCCTCGACGCACATCGGCCCCTTCCATCACACTTGGGCGGACGGTGCTGATCCCTAGCGCGTCGACCACAACGCAAGGACCCATATATGGTCCCAATGCTACCTCATCGATCCTCGGTGACGTGTCATCATAATGCCACGGAGCGTCTGCGTGTGTCCCGTTGTGTGTACTGGTATGAATTGAACAAAGGTTTACTGAATCACCCCCGTTGATTTGCAGAGTTTGATTACTGCAAAACGCCTGGTCACCTGGCCACGTAATTGTGTCTTTATCTAAATAGGTTGATATATCTATCATGGTAGTAAGCCGTACTGCGTGTGGTCATAGGAACGAGTAAGTTAGCGATCCACCCGCTTGACCCTCCACCACCACCACGATTATGCCCCTCGGCTCATTGCTAGCCCGACGAACGCAACCGCAACAAACCGATTACGATGTCGCCGTCATCGGCGCCGGCCATAACGCTCTCGTCGCAGCGGCCTATCTGGCACAGGCAGGCTACCGCGTTGCCGTCTTCGAGCGCCGAGGAATCGTTGGTGGAGCAGTCTCGACACAGGAAATCGTACCAGGCTACCAGTTTGACCTGGGAGGCTCTGCGCACATCCTGATTCGTCTCACACCGATTATCGACGAACTAGGCTTGGAGGATTTCGGGTTAACCTACTTGGAACTCGATCCTCTCTTCTTCGCCCCCTTCCCAGACGATGATCACTTTTTCCTGTACCGGGACATCGAGCGGACCGTGGCCCATCTTGATGAGCGCTTCCCTGGAGAAGGAGCCGCTTATGCGCGCATGATGGAAGACTGGATGCCGTTCTCCCAGTCAGTGCGGGACATGTTTTTGAGCAGCCCCCACCCGTTCGCGCTGGGAAAGAGCATGGCAATGGGGCCTTCCACTGAGGTGGACTGGCAAGAAGCGCTACGTCACATCCTTCGCCCCTACGGGGAGGTCGTAGACAGCTACTTCAGCGAGGAGAAAGTCAAAGCCGCATTGGTATGGATGGCTGCCCAATCAGGTCCGCCTCCCACCGAACCACTCTCTGCCCCCTTTCTGCTTTGGCATCCACTCTACCATGACGGAGGCATCGCGCGCCCACGGGGCGGTTCGGGAATGCTAACCCAAGCCTTACGGAGGCACATTGAAGCACACGGGGGCGATGTATACACGAACGCTGCCGTCGATGAGATCTTGACGGTCGGTGAGCGCGCAGTTGGAGTACGCGTCCATGGCGACGCGTACACAGCCCGGACGGTTCTAGCCGGTACGCACGTCTTCGAGTCGCTTGGAAAACTGCTGGCGCCTGCCTTACGTCCTGATTCGCTGTCACGCATGCGAGTTGGTAACGGGTTCGGCGCGATTATCCGACTCGCTCTCTCCGAGCCTATTCGCTATTCGGCGTGCCCAGATGACGAGGCACGCGTAGGACTGCAGTTGCTCTGCCGCGACCGGCAGCAGCTTATGGACGCGTATGCTGACTATCTGGGCGGCCGTCCTGCGGCCGATCCACCCCTGGTGGGCATGAGCTTCTCAGCAGTCGACGACACCCTTGCCCCACCAGGAGGCGAAGTATTGTGGCTCTGGGCGCAGTATTACCCCTACGCAATGGCAAATGGCGCCACGTGGGACGCGGTAGAAAATCAAGTCGCCGACCGAATTCTCGACACGTTTGAAGAGTATGCACCCGGAACGAGAGACAAGGTGGTTGGACAACTGTTTCAGCATCCGTTGTGGCTGGAGCGCGAACTCGGGCTCTTCCGTGGCAACGTGATGCATCTAGAGATGAGCCTCGACCAGATGTTCATGTTCAGGCCAGCGCTTGACCTCTCTAACTATAGCACGCCAGTCGACGGGCTGTTCCTCACTGGGGCCAGCACACACCCTGGAGGTGGAATCATGGGCGCTTCCGGACGGAATGCCGCGCGTGTTGTGCTTCGGCACCTATCCTGACCCAGGATTCTGAGGAACGTGTTCACGGGACTTCCACAACCTAAGGGAGCGTAAGCACGTCGCTTCATAGCATATCCCATGGCCGTGCCAACAGCTCTGCGGCCCACTAAACGCTGCTTCCTCGTCCGATGACGTATCTGGGCTTCCATGCCGTTTTTACACTGCCGCTTCTGCTGGCGTTGGCGTTCTGGCCACCCCGGCCGCTGTCTGGCAACCGCGCCGCAGCACAGGCTCTTGGCCTCATCGTACTCATTGCCTTCGTCTACACGACGCCCTGGGACAACTACCTCGTCTATCGAGAGGTGTGGGGCTATCCGCCTGACCGAGTGATTGCTCGAATCGGATACGTGCCGGTCGAGGAGTACATGTTCTTCGTGATCCAAAGTCTGATGACGGGTCTTTTCACCCTACGGGTATTGACCCGCTCCGGCACGCCAGCTCCTCTCGGTACATCCAGTACAACGCCACGATGGGTCGGCGCGAGCTTTTTTATTGCTGTATCCGTTGTAGGATTCGTCTTTCTATTTGCATCATCCGAGCGCGCACTATATATGGGGCTCATTCTGTCTTGGGCAGGGCCCGTACTAGCCGGTATGTGGGGCCTTGGCGGCCATTGGTTCTGGCAGCGACGACGAGCATGGGCTATCTCGGTAGCAATCCCAACCCTATACCTTTGGTGGGCCGACCGCACCGCGATTGCCCTGGAGATCTGGGATATCTCAAACGACACGAGCTTCGATATCGACCCGCTTGGCCTACCCATCGAAGAAGCTGTGTTCTTCCTCGTCACCAACCTGATGGTCGTGCAAGGGATGCTGTTGTTCTTGCCAACGTCAGAAACAGACCAGGTTGCATCGCCTGCCCCTGCCAAAGCATCGGCATAGCCACCACCTTGAAACTGCGTCGTTCTACCGACGATTCAAACGCCGCTTGCTCTCAACCTTTCACATCTAGAGGAATGTGACATGGGCCTCACCCCTCAAATCGCTCGCGTCATCTATGGCGCTGTTGGAGCGCTAGCGCTTGCGCTAGCCATCATCCGCTTCCAGTCAGGCTACACGTCTGGTGCATTGTTTTCACTGGCGATCGCCGTGTTTGCCTCCGTCCGCTTCTACCAGCTCATGCAGCAGGAATGAATGCTGTCCTGAACGATACGTCCCATATGGCAGGAGAGAACCAGGCATTGAGTACGCAGCCTACTGGACCTGCGTTCATGACCGAGAACGAACAGCTTCGGTACGCCCGCCACCTCTCACTGCCTAACGTAGGCGTTACTGGTCAGCTTCGTCTCAAAGAAGCGCGTGTTCTCGTGGTCGGGGCTGGTGGCCTGGGATCTCCGATTGCTCTCTATCTTGCTGCAGCCGGTGTGGGGACTATCGGCCTAGTCGACTTCGACGAGGTTGAGGCCAGCAATCTCCAGCGCCAAATTCTTTACGACACACAGGACATCGGACAGCCGAAACTTCGCGCCGCGACGGAGCGACTCGGAGCGTTGAACCCACATGTCACCCTCGTTTCCCATGCCGGGCCATTCTCAGCTTCAAATGCGTTAGCGCTCGTGCAAGACTACGATGTTGTAGCCGACGGTACTGACAACTTCGCTACGCGCTATCTCCTAAACGATGCCTGCGTCCTAGCAGGTGTGCCGAACGTCTACGGGTCCGTATTTCAATACGAGGGCCAAGTCTCGGTTTTCGGTGCCCCTGACGGCCCTAATGTCCGCGACTTGTATCCCGAGCCTCCCACAGATGCGGTATCGTGCGGCGTAGGCGGCGTCCTAGGCGTCCTGCCTGGTCTCATTGGCACGCTACAAGCCACCGAGATCCTAAAATGGATCCTCGATATTGGTGAGTCCTTAATCGGCCGTGTCCTGCTCTACGATGCGCTCAGTGCACGCTTTCGCTCTTTTACGCTAAGTCGTGACCCCGATAATCCCGTGAGCGGGGAGGCCCCGCTCATTCGCAGCATTGCTGACAGCGTTGCCAATACCCGAGCGCTTGGGTGCCATCCTCCTCAATCTCTCTTCCATTCACGCCTAGAAGCCATGTCCAACGTCCCAGAAATTTCAGTCGAAGAGTACAAGACGCTTCGCGACAGCGATGCGCCCCCCTTTCTTCTCGACGTGAGGCGCCCCGAAGAGGTATCCATCGCCGACCTTGGCGGCTCACTAATTCCGCTTGACCAATTGCCTGAGAGACTGGGCGAGTTGGAAGATCACCGAGACGACCCCGTTATCGTTGTGCACTGCCGCTCTGGTGGCCGCTCTGCGCAGGCGACCGCGCTGCTGCACCAGCAGGGCTACACCAATGCGGTAAACCTCGCAGGCGGCATTCTAGCCTGGAGTGACCGCATTGACCCCTCTGTTGAAAAGTACTAACGTGCCATCCTCGACGCACGGCTTACCGACACGCGGGCCTTTTCTGGCGCTGGTGGGGCCCACTGCTGTCGGCAAAACAGGGGTCAGCCTTGCGGTGGCCGAGGCACTCGAAAAAATTTCTGCGGCCCCAGTTGAGATCGTCTCCATAGATAGCCGTCAAGTTTACAGACAACTCTCCATTGGCACCGCGAAGCCGACACTTGAAGAACGAGGGGACATTGCCCACCACTTCATCGACGAGTTAGACCCGAGCGAGTCATACTCGGCGGGTCGCTTCGCCGCCGATGCGGAGCAACGCGTTGCACAGATTCTAGAGCGAGGCGCCCTGCCCATCTTCGTAGGGGGCTCGACGCTCTACCTCGAAGCGTTAGTACATGGCATTGCCGACATCCCTGCATCGCGGCCCGAAACCCGCGCATATTTCAAAGCGCGACTTCAAAGCGAAGGCGCTACGGCCCTGTATGATGAACTGAGAGCGGCGGACCCAGCCGCGGCGGCTTCCATGGATGCCTCAAAATCGCAGCGGATCGTACGGGCCTTGGAGGTGCTTTCCGATACGGGCCGCCGCATCTCAGACTGGCAACAATCCGTCTCTCCGCCACGGTTTTCGTATGCCGTTAACGTCCTTACGCGGCCAAGATCAGAGCTTTACGCTCGCATTGAGGCTCGGGTTGACGCCATGTTGAGAGCTGGGCTGCTCGATGAGGTACGAGCGCTCCTCGATGCGGGCTACGCTCAAAACGCTCCTGCGCTTGCTACGATCGGCTACCGCGAGCCATTGGCTTACCTCCGCGGCAGCATCACTCGTGGCCGTATGGTAGATCTGCTCAAGCGCAACAGCCGCCGGTATGCTAAACGCCAACTCACCTGGTTTCGACGTCATCCCTCCTATGTCTGGCTTGACGTGTCGGCGATGTCAGCAGAGGACGTTCTTTCGGACTTGATATCGCACGCGGTGTAGCAAAGGCGCTAGGATACAGCAGGGCCTAGGACGAAGAGGTGTTGCCGGTGTATCCACCTACCGCGCGAAGACTCGGCATCTATACGGAACCCTGCGTGCTCAAATCGACTCCGCCAGCCTTCGACCGTATCGAACGAGAGGTAGGCTTCTTGGGCTTCCATCTCGCCTTCGCCTCGCAAACGATTTGCCTGGACATCTAGGAATCGTAGCAATCCATGGTTGAATGCGTTGGTGTATACGGATTCGACAACGGCGACGCACCCATGTTCATCGACAACGCGTCGGGCTTCGCGGAGCACGGCATCGGGTGCTTCGGCATGATGAAGAACGAAAACGAGGAGGACCATGTCGAACTGGCCCGATACAAAGGGCAATGATGCGCCGTCGTATTTGACATGCGGCAGCATAGTCTGGTTGAGGTCTACCACATCAGCGAGATGCACCGCCGCACCTGTGTCGACCTGGGCAGCCCATCCCACCCAACCTTCGCCAGCTCCCAGGTCCAGTATTGATGTTGGCGAACCCGCCCGCTTAACCTGCTTGATCCAGCGCCACTTTGAACGACCACGGCGCTGCATGACTCTCCCCAACGTTTTCTGTACGGGCGATGAGATTGCAAACGCAGCAACCGTTGCGATGAGCACGGCCATCCAACCTGACACACCAGAGATCACAGCGAGCGACATCTCGCCAACGTAGAATCCGTACGTGCCAACGGCAAAGAGCCCAAACCACCACCAGCCCCACATCCATCGCCTCATTGCCCGCGATCCTGCTACCCAGACAAAAGGGCATAGCGCGATGGGCATCAACACATACCAAGGATGTACCGTCGTGGTCACCAGTAGATACCCCCCCAAGAGGAGTAGCTCCGTACTTAAAACCTGCGACCGCGGCGGAGTCCTTCTCCGTAGTTCGAACAAGTACAGGGTCAATGCGAAGGCGAAAAACCCTCCCGAGAGCAGTGGTCCAAGCGTTTTGCTAACATCGACACCGGTCAAGGCGAGCCAAGTGTGCTTGATGAGAAAGTAAGGCCCCCCGTTGAACTCGAACAGCTGCACGTACAAGCGTAAAGACGCGCCGATGTTTGCCATGGCTTCGAGGCTAAAAAATGACGCCCAGAGTGCCAGCGTCACAGCCAGCCCAACGACCGCAGCGCTCCAGCCTTTTCGCAACACGAGGAGCGGCACGAGCAGGAGCGGTATCATCTTCGCCCAGGCTCCCACGGTAATGCACGCTATCCCGAGATTCGACCGACCTTGTATCAGCCCAGCGAATCCGGCCACGCACCCGACGACCCAAAGCCCTTCTGTATGGCCTTGTCCGGCAACCTCCAATACCAGCAGCGGATGCCAGGCGAGCAGCACTACGAATGCAACTGGAATTACATTTACTAGCCAAATAAGCGAAAATACTTCTAAAATAATTATTAGTAATTTGTATATGACAAAACTAGAGTAATGCCCTCTCCTCCCAAGTAGTGTTCCCATCGCAAAAGCATATTGAGATGGTGGTGGATATACAGAGTAATACAAAGGTGAATTCAGCTCTTTGTAGAGCGATCCGCCTGGATCTACGATCACCGTCAACGAGTCAGGCAGTGCCTCAGGAGTGTGCAGATACGGGTTCTCCATCTCGACGGTAAGGCGACCGTCCCACATATATCGGTAGGCGTCGTCAGAAAGGGTTGGCCCCAGAGGTAGAGCGACGAGCCTCAAGAGAACCGCCACAAACAGGAAACTGGTCACGGACAGCGACTTCCACCATCCACGAACATGGCCCAACGCGAGGATACTGCCACCAACGATCGTGGCGACGGCAAGCACCCACACCGATAGGCGCTGGGTGCCGTCTCCATCGAACGAACTCGCTGCCACGACAGCAACCAGCTGGCAAACCGCTACCCCGACTACACCAAGGATCCAGGGCTGCTTCAACCACCGCTGTTCCTGTGTCCCTGGCTCAGCTGCTAGCACTTCACCTACGATCTGATGTTCAGGTCAAATCGCATACAAATACAGCGCCCTTCGTCTTCCAGCCAAACAGCATCCGCGAGTTGCTGAATGATGAACAAACCGCGGCCCCCCGTCTCCAGCACGTCGGTCGGGAGCGAGGCACTGTCCAATGCTTCGCTCGTGAGGCCGTCGCCCTCGTCTGAGACGCGCAGGGTCCACGAACGAGCGTCACCGAGCAAACGCAAGCGCACGCTGTCGCCCGATGTAGCGACGTTGCCGTGCTCGACCGCGTTCGCAACGACCTCTGCTACGGCCAATAAAATGCGATCCTGATCATCACCAACAAGGCCGTGCTCCAGACCAAAGGCCTCGACGTCTTCAACAGCCGCTGGCACGACCGACAAGTCACTCGGGTAGACCGTGTCCAGTTGTTTGGGCTGCATTGTGGTTTAGGGAATGGTCGTCGTGCAATCTACGCTGTGGACACCATTTGCATGCGTGCAACAAGCCTCATCGCTGCACTGCAAGCTTCACGACCACTGGCTGCTGACCGTCTGCTGCAACGCGGATTAGATACACGCCAGAGGGTACACCCCGTCCTTGTTCGTCGCGCAGATCCCATCGCGCGCCTCCGAAGGTGCTGCTTCGCTCCTCAAGTACACGCACCTGGGCGCCGGAGGTAGTGTAAATAGAAACGTCAGCTTCAGACGGCAGGCCTGCGACCACCACCTCCTCGCCGTGCACTCCAAGGCGGACGGGATTTGGGTAGACAAAGACATCGTCAAGCGACTCGGCAGGCTTACTTAAGGTCACTGTAGCGCCATCCGTTGCAAGTTCAGCCCCGTTGATGGAACGCAGGCCTCTCACCGTCACCGTTACAGCACGGCCAACAGCGCCGACGGCCACGCCTGAGAATGAGAGCGTGACACTACGCGCATCGTCAGGACGCAAGTCGACAATCGCTACTTGTCCCGCTGGGGAGAGCGTGTAACGGTTTGGATCCGTTGCTAGGCTTGGATCGACCGGCTCGGAGAAGGTGAGTGTGGCAGTGCCATCTTCTGTTGTTATGACACTGACAATATACAATAACGGTATATTGTTTCGGAAATTGACAATGACCGACGAGTCTGCGACCGGCGTTCCTTCGCGGTCGCGGAGGTCTCGCCACGCGAGTTCGCGTAGCCCCGGCGCCACCGAATCCAGACGGATGACAAGTCGCCTCCCTTCCACGATGACCGCCGCAATCTCGCCGCGACTTAGCGTGAACTGATCGGGCTCCGTGGACATATCCAGCCGCTCTGAAAACTCAAGGCGAATCGTTGAGCCGTCCTCTACCCTGCTCTGTACCAGTTGTGCGGGAGCATGAGGACGTACGGTTCGCGTGTCCGACACCGGACCGACTTCGCCATTTTCGATGACCGCGAGTGCGTACGTCGTAGTCTCACTGGCTGGAACGACGATTGATTCACCGCCTACCCGTGCCACGATGTCGAACGGAGCATCCACCGCGGATGCGTAGACCGCAACCGAATCGCCGTCTGCGACCCACCGCAGGTGTACCGCTTCTTCGTTCAAGGCAACACTCTCCACCCACCGAGGCACGGGCGGTACGATCTGCTGCGCCTGAAAGCGCCACAGTGAGCCCCCAAGCCCAGATACAAACAAGCTGGGTGCTACCCCCGGCGCCATTCTTCCAACAGCCATCTGCGGGCTCGAAAAGCCGACTGGTCCCAGTGCTGCCTCATCGGTGCCGCGATGGTAGATGGGCTGCAGTTTCTCTGAATCTACAGTCAGGACCCAAAGCTGAAGGGCGTGTTGGACCACGACCTCGTCGCGGCCGTCATCGTCGAAGTCTGCGGCCGTCAGCGATCCATCGGTTCGGCTGTCCCCAGGAAAGACCGCCTGCGCAAGCAGCCGAGGCATAGCTGATGCGCTACGTGACCATACGGAAAGAACGCCAAACGCGGGCGTGCCGAGATCTGACGCAGTGAACTCGGTCGTAAACGTCGCAAAGTCTGGCAGGCCGTCCCCGTTGAAATCGCCCACGGCCATACGCTGGCCCGCGTTGTGGCGGTCTGACTCCTCGGTCCAGACGAGGTCATACTGGTCGTCTCCGACCGCCTCGAAGAGCAGCAGGTCACCGTCTGCGTCACCCGTAAGCCATTCCATGCGTCCGTTTCCGTCGAAGTCAGCCGATACACCGTAGGGACGCTGGTAGAGGTTGCGGTCCAACGGTGGAGACACACCTGTGGGATTGTCGAGGATGGCAGCCTCTTGAAACGAGTCTCCGACGCGCTCCATCACCCGCCAGCGAGTCGACGCCGCTGTGTCGGCGTCGGGTTGAAATCGAGGTGAGCGGAGATCTAAGCCGAGGATTTCGCCGCGTCCATCCCCGTCCAGGTCCGTGAGCCGAGCTCCCCACAGCGGCGTCCCTGTGGGGGTCGTGCCCTCTTCATCCCGAAACCGTTCCGTAGCGGGATAACCACCCGGTTGGCTTGCCTCGACGAGCAAGGTGATCGGGTCTACCTGGAAGAGCAATTCGGCGCGTCCGTCGCCGTCCGTGTCACCCACGTCGCGCGGGATCGCAGGCACCGCGTAGGTGGCGGCGCGGCGCAGCGGGGCGTCCGCTTGGCCCGTTGACTCGTAGACCACGACGGTGTCGCCCAGCGCGCCTGGCGCCCCGGCCTGGTTTAGCACGATCTCGCCGAGCCCGTCTCGATCAAAATCGACTACGCGGGGCAATAGGTAGCCGCTCGGGATGTCGAGGCGCTCTGCGCGCAGCAACCCTGGTTGGCGGCGATCTGAGGGCACCGTGACAGAAACAGGTAACTCTGCTGTTAATCCGGCTGCGTTTGTGACCCTAACTCGTGCTGCAAACGTTCCTGCTTGAAGGCTCGTGTTGGGGACGAACAATCCGTGCTCTTCCTTAATCTCGGGTGCGATGGCCACGCCCAGCCCCTCCACGCGTAGCTCGGACTGTACGGGCTCGTCGGCCATCAGGTCGACAAACACTCCATTTCGTCCCGCATCGTACGCAACACCCGCGTAGCGGACCGTGACGACAGGCGCAGAGCGGTCGAGCGTGATCCGATGCCGAACCTCCCGCGTGCGCCCATCGCGCGTTGACACGGAAAGCCGAAGGGTATAGGCCCCTTCCGCAAAGCCCTCCGTGGTCCACGTTCCCAGCGTGCTCCGCCGCACCTGGTCACGGACGGGTCCCACAATGCGCTCCCAGCGGCCGTCGGGATCATCGTGGCCGGGAGACACATCGAGTACGTAGGATTCGAAATCAGCCGCGAGCGCTGATCCCTCGATCGGCGCCGTCAGCGATGAGACGCCGCCGTCCATTCGTGGGGACGTGATCTCGATGCGTCCGGGAAACGGCCCCCCTAAGGCCGCCGCCACATCGAGGAGACCGGCTCCTGTTTCATGGTCCCAGCCATCCGCACCGACATCGAACGCGGTGGCCGTGAGAATGTCGCGGATCGACTCGGGCGAGAGCGAGCGGTCGATGGAGCGCAGCAGCGCCGCTGCCGCCGCAACCTGAGGCGCTGCCAACGAAGAGCCACCCACACGGCTGTAGAGCTGCGTCTGGAACGGACGCGGGTCCTCCGGATTGGGCAACCGCGTCGTTAACACCGACGACGCAGGCGCCCCGATTGCGATGCCAGGCCCGTGCTGTGCGACACTGGCACGGCTTAGGCCGTCGTTCGCGAGCCAGACCACCCCGATCACCTCGAGATAATCGGAGGGGTAGTGCGGTGCATCGCCGCCGACGTTGCCTCCTGATGCGACCAAGACTGTGCCCTTGCCACCCGCGTATCGCAACGCTTCTTGCAATAACGGCGACGATCTCGTTCGGCCGAACGAGAGGTTGATGACGTCCACACCTAGGTCCGCTGCATAGACAAGTGCCGCTGCGAGGTCGTCGTCCTCGGCCGCACCGTCGCGGCCGAACGCGCGCAGCACGACCACGGGGCAGCCCGGTGCGGTACCTGCCATGCCCTCTCCGTCCAGGGCGGCGGACATCACACCCGCCGTGAGCGTCCCATGGTCCTGAGTGCCATCCTCGTACACGTCAGCGTCCCAGTCACGGTAGTCACCAGGCCCCAACACGACGGTCCGGTCCACGAAGTCGTAGCCGTGCACGTCGTCGACGTAGCCGTTGCCGTCGTCGTCGAGGCCGTTGCCGGGGACTTCGGCGGGGTTTCGCCACACCTGCGCTGCCAGATCGGGGTGGTCGAGCATCAGTCCTGTGTCGAGCAAGCCGATAGTGACGGACGGGTCGCCCGTGGTTATCGCCCACGCTTCGACGGCCCGAGTCACCCGGAGCACGTCCAGGCTGTCGGCAAAGGGCTCCCCGTCCAAAGGGTCACCGTCCAAGAGATCACCGTCCAAGAGATCACCGTCCAAGAGATCACCGTCCAAGAGATCACCGTCCAAGAGATCACCGTCCTCGAACCCTGGCTGGACGGCATCGAGGTAATACAGACCGTTCGCTTGGGTATACGCCACGCCGCTGGTCGCTTCGAAACGAGCCTGGGCCTCACGATACGCAGCAGAATCAGGGAACGTGAGGACGAACACGCGCGCTCGCCACTCCTCGCTACGCTCCCGAGATCGTCCGTCATCAACGGGGAGCGCGCGGCGGACGCCCTCGACGCCACGCAACAAATCGCTCCGAGCCGCTGCTGGGTCGTCTAGCAGGGCCTTCACCGTCTCGCCCCCCTCGTCGGCGACACGTACGATGAGTTCGACCTGCGCCTTGGCCGGTGCTGCGAGCGTAGCTACCGAGATGCTCAGTGCTACCAGGATCCACAGCCGTCCGTTCGTTCGTTGAAGCATGTCAGGCTGGAGCTTGAAGCGCCCGAAGGCAGAGGCCACGGACCCCGAGCGTGTGGAGGGATGCGGGCAGGTGGGGAAGCACGCCGCGTATGAGGCGAGGCGGCACGAGCTGTGCCAACGTCCGAGCCAGCGCACCTCGTGCGCCCGCCGATGCCGCATCGATATGGAGCGTCGGATGTCGTTCCAATAGAGCCGGCAGATCACGACGGCCAAAGCGCGAGAAGTTGGCAAGAGCACGCTCCAGGGTGTCGGGGTCGTGATGGTAGGCGATGTTGCTCGAATGTAGCCGCAGGCCGCGAGGGTGTGCTGCTCCAAGGCGTAGGCCAAGGTCCGTGTCTTCTCCGTAGCTAATCGCCGGGTCAAAGCCGTTGACCTCCAGAAAGGCGCGCCGACGCACGGTCACGGCTGCCGTCACGAACTGCTTCCAAGGCAATTCGGCCCCCGCCCCCCTCGCTCCGATAGCGCCCTCTTTTCGCCTGAGATATCGATGGAAGTCGTCGGTCGGATCGAGCCCTAGAGGCACCCGCCTCGGCACGACGGCCACTGCGCTATATCGCTCATGGGCCTCGACCTGTTGGGCTGCCCAGTCTGGTGGCAGCGCCACGTCCGCGTCAACGAACGCCACCAGAGGTGCTTGTGACGCCGACACGCCAGTGTTTCGGGCAACCGAACGCCCCTGGTTCTCACGGAGCCGCATCACACGTACGCGATGACCCAGGCTTCGCGTACGCGCCTCGTGCTCGGCGAGGAGAAGCGAGAGGCGCGCGGCGGAATCGTCGGTCGATCCGTCGTCCACAAACACAAGCTCGATCGGGGTCGATTGCGCGAGCAACGAGGGTACGGTGATCGGCAGCCAGCGTCCCGCATCGAGGAAGGGAACGACTAGGCTGAGCGCGTGAGGAGCCGAGTGGATACGACGCACGTGTTCCGTTGTGGAAGAGGCGAGGTGCAGGCAGTGCCTAGAGCGAAGCTAGGAGGTCGAGAAAATGAGCACTTTGGGCACCCATGTCAAAGGACGCCACAGCGCGTTGCCCTGCGAGGGCTTGACTTATGCGGATCTCTGGATCGCGAAGCAGGTCGAGGGCAGCATCGCCCAGAGCGACACCGTCACCGACAGGGACGCATCGAACCGAGGTACCGTCATCCAGAAACTCGGCAATCCCTGGATTCGCGCTAGACGCGATGGCTACGCCGCATGCTGCGGCTTCCATCGGCACGAGGCCCCATCCTTCGCTCCGGCTCGGATGTAGCAACACCGCCGCACGGTTGTAGAGCGAACGCACCTCATCTAGAGAGGGCCGGACGTGTACCTGCACCCATCTGGGAAGCTCGTGCGAGGGCGGACGGGCCGCGAAGATCTCGGCTTCGACCGTGGGCAGACGAGTACGCACGTGATTCAGCGCAGCGATCAAGACGTCGGGGCCTTTGACGGGGTGCCGGTGGTAGAGTGCGGCCAAGCGCAGGCCGCGCGCTTCTGGCGGGACGGTCTGGTAGAATTCCTCGGGGTCGATAGCATTCGGGACGACACCGTGCACCGTGAGGCCTTCGCGCTCCACTTCTGTCGCGAGCCAATGGGCGCAGGGGACGAGCGCCATGGGATAATGCCACGACTTGCGTGCTTCAGGATGCACAAAGGTCTCGAGCCCCTGTAGGTAGTAGACCTTGCTCCCGTGACACGGGGGAAGCGCGGACACGCCCTGCGCTGTCTGAAATCCAGTCGCGATAATGACATCGCCATGCGGGACGTATTGGGGAGACAGCGTCGGAACGACCAGAGACTCCACGCCACCGGCCTGGTAGTAGGGCGTCGGCTGCACCCTGTGAAGTCTGTCGCGCGCCTGCACCGCCATGTGTCGCGCCCATCCAGCGATGCCCGCCTGCATGCGTTGCGGCATCACGATCTGGACGGTGTGTCCTCGTTCAGCAAACCGCGCTGCGTGCTGATAGACCACCTTTGCGCCTCCCATAGGGATTCGTATCGGGGCAGGAAGCACGAAGGTGATTCTCACAACGAGCGCAAAGCGACGGCTACGGTACGATCTACGCGGCGGGTTACAGTTCGAGCAACGTTTTCGGCGTGCTCGTCAAGTTGTCGCAACCAGCCTCGTCTAGAACAATGATGTCTTCGATGCGAACGCCGAAGCGCCCGGGGAGATACACGCCAGGCTCGATCGTTACCGTGGTGCCAACAGGGAGCATGTGTTCGACCTGCTGTGAGAGCCGAGGCCATTCGTGCACACGTAGCCCGACGCCATGCCCCAGACTGTGGCTGAATTGATCGCCGTAGCCTGCATCCACTAACACAGAGCGGGCCGCCGCGTCGAGCTCTGTACCCGACCTTCCAGCTTTCGCGATCTCGATGGCCGCTTCCTGCGCGAGCAATACGGCCGCATAGACGTGACGGACCTCGGCGCTCGCTTGGCCCAGCACTAGAGTTCGGGTCATGTCTGACGAGTACCCTTCCACGTAGGCACCCATGTCGATCAGGACCACGTCGCCGTCCTGAAGCACGCGGGTAGTCGGCCGCGCATGGGGGAGCGCGCTGTTCGGGCCGGATGCGACAATCGGCTCGAACGACATCGCTGAGGCGCCGCGCTGCAAGTGCGCGTACGTGATCTCAGCAGCGAGGGCCTGCTCCGTGACACCAGGCCGGATCATCGGCAAAAGCGCCGAAAACACGTCGTCCGTGACGGCTTGAGCTGCACGGACCCGTTCAATCTCGTCCGCCGATTTAGCCGCTACCGCTGCATCGAGGAGGCTAGGGACGGGCACGAAGCCGACCGTGGGGAACTGCCCTTTCAGCTTCTCGAAGGCTGCGACCGTGAGGCAGTCGCTCTGAACGAGCGCCGTCGCACCTTCTGGAACTAGGGTCAACTTGGCCGCGAAGCCGCCCAGATCGCCTTGGACGATGTGGACATCGCCGAGTCGGACTTCGCGCTTCGCCTGCTCGTCGTAGCGCCCGTCGGTCAGGAACGCAATCGACCCGTGCGTGACGATCAGCAACGCGTTGGACCCCGTGAACCCCGTAGCCCATCGCACATCATGGCCTGCCGAGACGAACACGGCATCAGCTTCGTGGGCTTCGAGGTGCCTTCGGATCTGCGCGATTCGTGCCGCCTCGACTGTCGGCGCCGCTGTGTGCAGGGTGCGGTCTACCAGGGACTTCATTTTCAGGAGCGGACGGAGTAATTCGGGGCCTCCTCGGTGATCGTGATGTCGTGCGGATGGCTTTCGCGGAGGCCTGAGCCCGTGATTCGCACAAACTGTGCGTCGTCTTTCAAGGCCGAGATGGATCCAGCTCCGCAGTAGCCCATTGCCGCCCGGAGACCACCGAGCATCTGGTAGATGACTTCGCCGAGCATCCCCTTGTAGGGCACACGGCCCTCGATCCCCTCGGGGACGAGCTTCTTGAGGTCGTCTTCCGCGTCCTGGAAGTAGCGGTCTTTTGACCCTGCTTCCATCGCTCCGAGCGAGCCCATGCCGCGGTAGTGTTTGTAGCGGCGCCCTTCGTAGAGCACGGTCTCGCCAGGGCTCTCCTCGACGCCAGCGAAGAGGCCACCGATCATCACCGAGTCGGCGCCGGCCGCGAGTGCTTTCGGGATATCGCCCGTCTGCTTGATGCCGCCGTCCGCGATGAGTGGCACGTTATATTTTCTACATGCAATAGCGGCATTCATCACCGCCGTCAGCTGCGGGACGCCAACCCCGGCCACGACGCGCGTCGTACAAATCGACCCAGGTCCGATGCCCACCTTGACCGCGTCGGCGCCTGCGAGGATGAGCGCTTCGGCCCCGGCTTCCGTCGCCACGTTGCCCGCCACGATCTCCAGATCGCCAAAGGCCTCTTTGACCTCACGAACGGTCTGGAGCACCCCTTCCGAGTGGCCATGCGCGGTGTCGATCACCACGAAGTCGACGCCCGCCTCGGAGAGCGCACGGATGCGGTCGTGCGTGTCGCCAGTCACACCAACGGCAGCGCCCACCCGAAGGCGCCCAAACTCGTCTTTGCAGGCGAGCGGATACTTCCGCTTCTTCTGGATATCCTTAAAGGTGATCAGCCCCAGGAGCTTGTCGTCATCGTCGACGACGGGCAGCTTCTCGATCTTGTGACGCTGGAGGATATTCTCAGCTTCGTCCAGCGTTGTGCCGACTGGAGCCGTCACGAGAGGGGCCTGGGTCATAACCTCCTGCAACACGACGGTGCCATCGTGCTCGAAGCGGAGGTCGCGGTTGGTCACGATGCCCACGAGACGTCCTTCCAGGTTCACGATAGGAATGCCGCCGATGGAGTTGCGTGCCATGGTCAGGCGAGCGTCCGCTACGGTGCCGTTGGGTCGAAGTGTGATCGGATCGAGGATCATGCCGCTCTCCGAGCGCTTCACGCGACGAACGTGGCGGGCCTGCTCGGTGATGCTCATGTTTTTATGGAGCACCCCAACACCGCCCTGGCGCGCCATCGCGATGGCCATCTCGGCTTCAGTCACGGTGTCCATGGCGGCTGAGAGGATGGGCACGTTGAGCGTGATGCCTCGGCTGAGGCGGCTTGCGGTGTTCACATCGCGGGGCATCACGGCCGAATGAGCCGGCAGCAGCAATACGTCATCGTACGTCAGCCCTTCCTGATAGATTTTCATGGTGGAGAAGCAGAGTCCAGGGAGTGAGAAGCGGCTAGGAGACGATGGCTTTGAGCTTGACGGCTCGCCGGAGCGCATTGATCTCATGCGGTTCGAGCCGCCGCCACCGGCCGCGCCGCAGGGCATCGAGGGTCAAGCCTGCGTAGCGGAAACGATCGAGCGCAACGACTTCGTGACCGAGCGCTTCAAACATCCGGCGGACCTGGCGGTTGCGGCCTTCGTGCAAACTGAGCGCGACCTCGTCGTGGCGGTCGCCCGGATAAGCGATCATGTCTGCCCGCGCAGGTCCATCGTCCAAGTCAATCCCGCTCCGAAGCTGATCGAGTTGGTGAGGCTTCACCGACTCCTGCGTCTTGACGAAATAGAACTTCTCGATCTCGTAGCGCGGGTGCATGAGCCGGTGCGCGAGATCGCCGTCGTTGGTGAGTAGGAGCGCGCCGGTGGTATCCCGGTCGAGCCGACCCACGGGAAACAGGTCGTGCAGGTCAGCCGGGAGCACATCCATCACCGTCCGGCGGTCGTGTTCATCGTCGGTGGTGGTGATGGTGTCCTTTGCCTTGTTGAGCAACACATAGGCGAGCTTCCTCGGCGCGATCGGACGACCATCCACACGCACGTCTTGGTCCGGGGTCACCTTGACGCCGAGGGTGGTCACCGTCTCGCCGTCGATGGTCACACGACCCTCCGCGATCCAGACATCGGCTTCACGACGCGAACACAGCCCAGCCTGGGCGATGTACTTATTGAGCCGTACGGGCCCGTCTGCGTCCTTCCGCTCGTGTCGGCTGCCAGATTCACCCTTGGGTGGCGTTTCGTTGGACGAGGGGTCCCGGTGACGCCTCGCCTGCATTTTCCGGCGCTTTACAGAGGCACCCCTTCCCTTCTTGCCCTTCGGCCGTTTTTTGCCAGTGGAATTAGAACGGGAAGCGTCGGGGCGATGCGAATCGGGCACGGTCAGGCGTCGGCGGGTTCGGGGTCGATGGGCGTCGCCTCGTCGGCGGGTGGGGTCCTGTTCTCGGCGTCTCCGGCTAGCAGCCCATCGGCCGAGAGGAGAGCGGCGCGCTCTGAGTTAAACGCAGGGTCGTCGAGGAGTTCTTCGATCTCGCGCGGCTTGGGAAGATCGTCTAACGCGTGGATGCCGAAGCGTTCCAGGAAGGCATCCGTAGTGCCATAGACAAGCGGCCGCCCCACGGCGTCCGAGCGTCCCACGATGGTCACGAAGTCGGCGTCGAGGAGCTTGCGCAAGGCGTAGTCCGAATTGACACCGCGCACATGGTCGATCTCGGGCTTCGTGACGGGCTGCCGATAGGCGACGATGGCTAGCGTCTCCATCAGCGAGCGACTCAGACGGCGGGTGTCCGTCCGCTGAAAGTGGGCATGCAGGATCGGCGCGACTTCTTGGATCGTAGCCATGCGGTAGCCTTGAGCCCACGAGCGAATCCGGAAAACGCGGCCTGCGTGCTGAAACTGTGTGTTCAGCGCAGCAACCGCCGCGTCCACCTCCTCAGGCGACACAGGCTCGCCGTAGACCTGGGCGTGTAGCCCGGCTATGGCCTCGGGAGAAACGGGCTCATCGCTGGCAAAGACGATCGCCTCGACCGTGCGCTGGAGCGGCGTACTCGGAGTGACTTCCATGTGGGAGGGTGCGGTTCGGGAAACCTAGGGACCAGGTACGGCGATGTGTCTACGCGTCGAAATCGGACCGCACAGACAACGGTGCACCGTTTTGGCCCTCAGGCACGAGTTCGACGCCGAAGTCCTCCGGCGAGACGCCGAGGTGCACACGGAGCCGCTGCTGTTGCACGAGGTCGAGCAGAGCGAGGAAGGTGACGATGACAAACGCTTTCGTGGCTGCGGCGGCCGGCGGTCCGCTACGCACGATCTGACGAAAGGACCGCAGCCCCTGCGCGACTGCGCCGAGTAGGTGTGCGCGCTGCTCCTCGATCGAAAACTCATAGCGCTCGACCTCGTGTCTGTCTGGCTCCGGGGTTTGCGCGAGCACGTCTTTGAGCACCCGAACCAAGTCGAAGAGCGACACCCGGTAGTGCACGTCCTCCGTCTCGAAGCGATCGCCCTCGGCAACAGTCCGGACGTATTGACGGCTGCGCACCTCCTGGAGCGTTTCAAGGTGGATCGCGGCTTCCTTGTAGCGCATGTACGCGAGGAGTCGCTCCACCAACTCTTGGCGTGGGTCGATCTCCTGTCCGTCCTCGTCAAGCTCGGGCCGCGGAAGCAGCATCTTCGCTTTGATGCTGATCAGGAGCGACGCCATGTAGATGAAGTCGGCGGCGGCGTCTAGATCAACCTGTTCTAGCACCGACACGTACGACAGATACTCGTCCGTGATCTGCGCGATCGGAATGTCGAACACGTCGAGTTCGTCGCGCCGGATGAAGAAGAGCAAGAGGTCGAGCGGCCCCTCGAATTGGTCGAGACGGACACGGTACATCGGCGCGGTACGTCGGGCTGAGGGCCAACAAACAGGGCGAGGCGCAAGATACTGCGCCCCGCCCTGCTGGGATCATGGATCGTGTAGCAACGCCGGCGGCGGCTACGCGGCAACGGCCTCGTGTCGCTCCCGGAACCAGGCCACCGTGCGCGCCAGCCCTTCCGTCACATCCACCTTTGGGGACCAGCCGAGCACGGCCTGAGGCTTGGAGATATCGAGGACGCTGCGCTGTTGCTCGCCTGCCTTGGCGGCACCGTGCTCTTCCGGCGTGGCGTTCCCCACGTGCTCGTTGATCGTGCGGAAGAGCATGTTGACGTCCGTCTCGATGCCCGTGCCGACGTTGAACACATCCGCTCCGTCGTAGGCGGCTCCGGCCATCACGGCCTCGACGACATCGCCGACGTAGACATAGTCGCGCGTCTGCGTGCCCGGCCCGTTGATGACCGGCTGTTCGCCACGGAGCATCCGCTGCGCGAAGATGGCGACCACGCCGGCTTCCCCGTGCGGATTCTGCCGAGGCCCATAGACATTGCCGAAGCGCAGGGCCACGTACGGAATCTTGTGCACGTTGTGGTAGAACCTGAGGTAGTGTTCGGAGACGAGCTTCGTAATCCCGTATGGCGACAGTGGCCGCTGGGGGTGCTCTTCTGGCTGCGGCCCGGCCCCGTTGAACACCTCGTCTGGTTCGCCGTAGATCGCCCCCCCGGTCGAGGCAAAGACGACTTTCTCCAGCCCATGCTGCCGTCCTGCTTCCATGAGGTTGAGCAGACCGAGCACGTTGACGTTCGCGTCGAACTGCGGGTCGGCGACCGACTTGCGCACGTCCATCTGTGCCGCAAGGTGGAACAAGGCTGCGAAACGGTGCCGCGCAAAGAGCTCAGACACCGCTTCGGCTTGGATGTCTAGGTGATGAAACGTGGCAGCCGCGGGGACATTCGAGCGCACGCCGCCGGACAGATCGTCCACGACGTGGACGTCACAACCACGAGCGATCAGGGCGTCGACCACATGGGAGCCGATAAAACCCGCTCCACCTGTGACGAGGACGGAACGGCCAGCAAAGGGAAAAGACATGGCGGGGATAGCTAATCCGAGAAACGGTACAGAGGCTTGGTCTAGCCAAATATGTGCCGTGCTCCCCGCTTGTGGCAAGGAGGTAGAATCAGCGCGCCCACCTAGGCTGGAATAGAGGCGCTCGGTCTTGTCTATGAACCGCAGCGTACCAGGGCTCCAACCTAGCGGTTAAAGCTCAACTGGACTGTGAAGTCGCCATCCGCGGTCGCAGACGTTTGGGAGACTTCCGACGGCACGCGAAAGCGCGCCACCCCAATCGGGGTACACTTGGGTGTGCACGTCGCCGCGTCAGCGATCACGAACAGCATCGCTGTCTCGCTTGGAATCGCAGCGGGCAGATCGTCCTGGGAGGCGTAGATCCGGCCCACACTATTTTGGACCTCCCAGATGAGTGTACCGCCGCGGTCTACGACCGTTTGGGCGTTTGCCGAGAGGTTGGTCAGAGTCGATACGTCGACGAGTTGTGCCGTCGAAACAGCTTCTGAGTCATCGCAGCCCGAAAGCGCGAAGGCTACAGCGAGCATGATGGTAAGTGCACGCATGGTCAGGGAAAGAACGACTTTGGAGGGTAAAGCGTAATCGCGAGTATAGCTCACCTGTGTTGTCGCTGTCAACGATTCATATCTCATTGCGGAATATCAGCATAGGCGGCACACCGTTCTTCTACAGCGATAACGTCCAAACCGTTCACACCTTAGATGCGCACCCTACTGGTCCTCTCCCTGCTAGTACCCGCTTTGCTGCGCTCAGCCAGCTGCGATTCGGCAACGCAGCTGAAAACGCACGCTCAACTAGAACCGGTCGCCGTCATTTCGCTTCCTTCGGAGCTGCGCGAACTTTCGGGGTTGACGCTGCTGAACGATTCGACGTTGGGTGCTATCCAGGACGAGGAGGGAATTCTCTACGATATCAGCCTAGTCACAGGCCGCGTCACGAGCCGGTCGCGCTTCCACGGCGCCGGGGACTTCGAAGGCATCGAACGAGCCGGGGCTACGATCTACGCGCTCCAAAGCGATGGCGACGTGTTCGTCCTGGACGAAGATCGCAAGGACGCTCAGAAGTTCGAGACGCCGCTCAACTCCGATGCGGACACCGAGGGCCTCGCGTTCGATGCGGCCTCGAACAGCCTCTTCATCGCTTGCAAAGAAGATCCAGGCGACGGACTCGAAGATGTTCGGGCGGTCTATGCCTTCGACCTGTCGACGAACACGCTGCGCCCACGGCCCGTCTTGATCCTCCTGCTCGATTCCGATCTCGGGTTGCGCGATTTCAAGCCCTCCGCGCTCACGTATCATTCCAAGACCGGCTGGTGGCTGATGACATCGTCCACGACCCAACAACTAGCGGCCCTTGACACCACTGGCCAACTGGTGGGGGCCTGGGAGCTTCCCGCCTCAGTCCTTCCCCAGCCCGAGGGCCTTGCCGTGCTACCACGTGGAGATCTGCTCATCGGGTCGGAAGGACGTCCGGCCCGTATTGCACGGTTCGCCTTTCCTCTCCCCTCTGCCCCTTGACGCCGCCACTATGGCTGCCACCTCCGACTCCGCCGATCCACAAAAACACGACGCTAGCACGGACCCCGCTACGTCGTCGAATACGGCCAAGAAGGCTAGCAAGAAAAAGCGCAAGAAGCTCGGGTCGCGCAAGCGCGGCATCTCGGACATGTTCCGCTCGCTCTACCGCGTACAGATGGACTTGTCCGCCCTCGCCGATACGAAAGCCAACATCATGATTTCGATCAACGGAATCATCGTATCGATCCTCCTAGCCTCGATTTCGCCTGGCATCGATAAGAACACCTTCCTCCTCTATCCAACGATCGCGCTCTTGGTCGGGTGCGTAATCTCGCTCGTGTTTGCGATCCTTGCTGCCCGTCCGCGCTTGAACACGGAGACAATCACAATGGAGGATGTGCGCGCCAACCGCAAGAACCTCCTCTTCTTCGGCAACTTTACAGGCCTGTCCCGCGCGGAATTTGAGAATGGCTTGACCGACTTGATGCAGGACGGAGAACTGCTCTACGTGAACATGATTCGCGATATCTATGGCATCGGACAGGTCTTGGAGAAGAAGTTTAAGCTGCTACGGTGGTCCTACACCCTGTTCATGCTCGGGCTCATCATCGGCGTTTCGCTCTTCATCCTCGCATACCTGACGGTGGAACCCATCGTGGCGCCTGCCACCCCGGGACTGATCTTGCCCGACTCGCTCTTGCTTCGCTAAGTCTACGAAGACCCATGAAGACACTCTACCTGCTTCGCCATGGTAAATCGGATTGGAGCGCAGACTATACGCGGGACTTCGACCGTCCTTTAGCCAAACGCGGGCGCAACGCGGCAGACCGCATGGGGGCGTTCTTCGTGGCCACGTTACAGCCTATCGACCGCGCGGTCTCGTCGCCTGCCGTGCGGGCACGACGCACCGCCGAGCGATTCCTTGTTGCCTCAGCGTCCAGCACCTCCCTCCTGTTAGACGAGCGCCTCTACCATGGGGACGATGAAGGTCTACTCGAGGTCGCAGCAGAGCAGCCACGCGAGGTTAATGCGTTGCTCCTCGTCGGCCATGAGCCCACCTGGTCGGAAGCCACAGCGTATCTAATCGGCGGTGGCGATGTGCGATTTCCGACGGCCGCGCTCGCTCGCATCGACCTGCACATCGACGCTTGGGACGACATCGACGAGGACACAGGCGACCTCGTCTGGTTTGTGACGCCTCGGCTCCTCAAACCTCTTCTGCGGCGGAGCTAGTAGTCCCCGCGGGTAGGCTCCGCGTCGTTGTCCGAAGCCGTCTCGTCCTCGGCGCCGCGGGCTACGCGCTCCGCTCGGATCTTCTCGAAGAGGTCGTTCATGTGTGCCGCTTGCTGCTGGCGCTCGTCCAGGAAGAATCGCAGCTCAGGAACTCGGCGCATCTGATGGCGCACGCGGCTCGCGAGGGCCGTTCGCACCTGCGGTGTGATGTCTTCGAGGCGACGGAATGCCACCTTGCGCTGTGTCTCCGTCTCGCCGAGCACGCTCACGTCGAGATAGACTATGCCGAGGTCCTTCGTGACCCGTGCGCCAGTGATGGTGAGCATCGACTGGGAGGTCTCGTGGAAGTCGTTGTTGAGTAGGTCCGCGACCTCTTTTTGGATGAGTTTGCTGACGCGTTCGGTTCGGATACTCATTATTTGCAATAACAGATAAATGAAAGAGACGGCGGCCGGTGTGCGTACCGACCGCCGTCTCGCAGGGTATGGCTAGCTAGACTGCGAGTTGGCGCTTCTCCTCGACGATTTCGAACACCTCGATCTGGTCACCCACCTTGATGTCGTTGAACCCGTCGATGTTGAGACCGCACTCGTAGCCCGCCGCAACCTCGCGGACGTCGTCCTTGAAGCGCTTCAGCGAGCCGATGTTGCCCGTGTAGACCACGACGCCGTCGCGGACGAGACGGACACGGTCCGAACGGCGAATTTTCCCGTCGAGCACATAACAGCCGGCGATGGTCCCCACTTTGGGGATGCGGAATGTCTCGCGGATTTCGACCGAGCCGAGGACAATCTCTTTCTCCTCAGGCGACAGCAGGCCTTCGAGGGCGTCGCGGACGTCCTGGATGGCGTCGTAGATGACCGAGTAGGTACGGATGTCGATTTCCTCGCGCTCAGCAGCGAGCCGGGCATTCGCCATCGGGCGCACCTGGAAGCCCAGGATGATCGCGTCCGAGGCGGCGGCGAGCATCACGTCACTCTCAGAGATTGCGCCGACGCCGGTGTGGATGATATCCACCACAACCTCGTCGCTCTGGATCTTCATCAGCGAGTCGGCAAGCGCCTCGACGGAGCCGCCCACATCACCCTTGATGATGAGGTTGAGTGAGGTGAGCTGCCCGAGCGCCATGCGGCGGGACAGTTCGGCCAGCGAGACGTGCTTCGACTGGTGCATGGCTTGCTCGCGCTGCAACTGCTGGCGCTTCGACGCGATGTCGCGTGCCTCGCGCTCGTCCTCGCGAACGAGGAATCGGTCGCCCACGTCCGGCTGGCCGTCCCAGCCGAGAACGAGCACCGGCGTGCTGGGGCCCGCGATCTCGACGCGTTGATCGCGCTCATTGAACATGGCGCGGACGCGACCCGAGTTGGTACCCGCCACGTAGGCGTCCCCCGTGCGGAGCGTCCCGTTCTGGACGAGCACCGTAGAGACGACGCCGCGGCCCTTATCGAGACGCGACTCGATGATGGTGCCGAGAGCTTCGCGGTCCGGGTTCGCCTTCAGGTCGAGCAGTTCGGCCTCGATCAGCACCCTCTCCAAAAGCGTGTCCACGCCCTCGCCAGTGATCGCCGAGACGTATTCGCACTGCACACTGCCGCCGTACTGCTCTACGAGCACGTTCTGGTCGGACAGCTGCTGGAGGATGCGGTCGGGGTTCGCGTCGGGCTTATCGATCTTGTTGAGCGCCACAACCAGGGGAACGCCTGCAGCACGAGCGTGGCTGATGGCCTCGATGGTCTGCGGCATCACCTCGTCGTCGGCGGCGACCACCAGGATGACGATGTCCGTCACCTGCGCGCCGCGCGCGCGCATCGCGGTAAAGGCTTCGTGACCCGGCGTGTCGAGGAACGCGATTTCGCGCCCGTCGCCTACCTCGCCCACATCTACCTTGTAGGCGCCGATGTGCTGGGTGATGCCACCAGCCTCGCCCGCTACGACATTGGCGCTGCGGATGTAGTCGAGCAGGGACGTTTTGCCGTGATCGACGTGGCCCATGATGGTCACGACCGGGGAGCGGCCTAGCAGGTCCTCCTCGGAGTCCTCCTCGATGTCTACGTCCACCTCGTCGAGGTCGGACAGGAACTCGACGTCCATGTCGAACTCGTCGGCGAGGAGTACGATCGTGTCAGCGTCGAGGCGCTGGTTGATCGAGATCATCAGGCCATTGGAGAAGCCTTTCTGGATGACTTCGTTGACCGGCACGCCCATCAGATCGGCGAGTTCGCCCGTGGAGATAAACTCCATGAGACGGAGCAGCGACTGCTCCTCCTCCATGCGTGCCTCTGCGGCCTCGCGCTCGGCGGCACGCTGGTCGCGGCGCTCGCGGCGGCGCTTCTGCCGCGCGCGGCTGGCACCTTGCTGAATCTGGTTGAGGGTCTCCTGAAGGTTTGATTCGACCTCTTCCTCGTTGACGACGGGTCCGCGCTTGCCGCGCTTCTTCGACTTCGACTTGGTGGAGGCGCTCTTTGCGTTGCGGTCGTCGCTGCTGGCCTCCGTGCCCCCTTTGCGCTTGCGCTTGCGGCGGCTGCGGCCGAGGTCCATCGACGAGAGGTCAATCTTGCCGATCACTTTGGTCCCAGTCAGCTCAAACCGATCAGCGCGGAGCACGCCTTGCTCGTCAAGCTCACCATCGAGTTTGCCTTCGCCCTCAACCTCTGCGTCGGGGTCTGTACCCACGTCACCGCTCTCGGTCGCGCCGTCAGCAAGCTCAGCCTCGGGGTCAACGTCGGATGGCTCGTCAACCTTGGCGGCGGCGTCAGCCTCCAACTCAGACGTAGACGTAGGCTGGACGTCGGCAGCCTCAGCAACAGGCTGGTCCGCCTCGGCATCAGCTTCCGACATGGAAGCTTCAGCGACGCCATCGCCGGCATCAGCGTCAGCCGCGGACTCGTCTGGGTCACCGAGCGCCTCGGGTGTGGCAACCTCGACGACGGCGTCCTGCGACTCTTCGGGAGTCCCGATCGCACTGGGCTCTTCGG
>JBCBNX010000001.1:0-112476 GCA_039821555.1 Bacteroidota bacterium | reverse complement strand
GGCTGCACTGGTGGGCACCGGCTGCACTGGTGGGCACCGGCTGCACTGGTGGGCACCGGCTGCACTGGTGGGCACCGGCTGCACTGGTGGGCACCGAGTGCATCGAGCTTCACGGAACAGCGGCATCGAGCCCCTATTTAACTCGTATCACCGCTTTGCGTCCGCCTACGCATGCTGCCCCTGCTACCCTGGCCAACACACGCCCTCCTATGTCGCATCCGGTGCTCGACCTCTTCCCCCGGCCCAAGCCCGTCATCGGCATGATCCACACCGGGCCAACGCCCGGCGCTCCTGGGTCTGACACGTGCGGCTGCCGCTCCGTCGATTGTGCTGTCGAGCGCGCACTCATGGAGGCGATGGTCTACCAAGAGCTCGGCGTCGATGCGCTGCTGGTGGAAAACATGCACGACTTCCCGTGCGTGCACGAGCGCGAGCACGGGCCGGAGGTAGCAGCGTTCATGACGCGCGTCGCCTCGGAGGTCAAGCGCCGCGTTCGCGACATGCCCGTGGGGATCCAGGTTCTCTTCCAGGCCAACAAGACCGCGCTGGCTGTGGCCCGCGCTGCAGGCTGCGACTTCGTGCGCGCCGAAGGCTGGACCTACGCGCACGTGTCCGACAAAGGCATCGCCGATGCGCAGGCAGGCCGCGTCCTCCGCTACCGGCGTGCCATCGGGGCCGACCACATCCCGGTCTTGTGCGACATCAAGAAAAAGCATGCGGCCCACGCGTGGACGGCCGACCTCTCGATCGCAGACATCGCACAGACGATGGCGCTCCACCGTGCCGACGGCCTCGTGGTCACCGGCTCTTCGACGGGCCTGGCTCCTGACGTGAGCGACCTCGAAGAGGTGCGCGCCGTGTCGGACCTGCCGCTCTTCATCGGCTCAGGCCTCGACCGCGACAACTTCGAAGACTACGCGCGCCTCGCCGACGGCTTTATCATCGGCAGTGCCTTCAAGGAAGGCGGTCGCTGGAACGCCCCGGTGTGCGAGGAACGCGTGCGCAGCCTCATCGGCACCATCGAGTACGTCCGCGGGCGTGAGAACGCCGCCGTGCGTGACCTCCGCTGATGGTGTCTTACGCTGCCACGACGGAAGGCATCACCATTGCCGTCCGCCCGGTCTACCTCGACGGGGATTCCGAGGCACTAGGTGGGAGGTTCGTGTTCGCCTATTTCGTCCGGATCGAGAATGACGCGCACGGCGAGGTCCAATTGCTGCGACGCCACTGGATCATCACCGACAGCACAGGTAAGCGCACCGAGGTGGAAGGCGAAGGGGTTGTGGGCGAGCAACCCGTCCTCGGCCCCGGCGATGTCCACGAGTACCAATCGTTTTGCGTGCTGGAAACCTTCACCGGCACGATGGAAGGGAGCTACCTGATGCAGCGCGAGAATGGCGAGCGCTTTCGCGCGCAGATTCCACGGTTCTACCTCGCCGCGCGAGCGAACTAGCAGCGCACTCGACTACACCGAACCGGTTGTGGCTCACTGGAGCCGAGTGCGATCTTCGGCAGCATAGGATCTCTAGCCAGTCACGGACAGCGCAGGCTCCTGGATCTCGTCTGTCTCAGGCTCCACGTCAATGATCAGGCGAGGCGTACGGTCCCAGGTGATGTAGGAGTAGACCCACGAAAAGAAAACCGCGACCTGGTTGCGGAAGCCAGCCAGCTTGACGACGTGGACGAACACCCACGCACACCACGCGACGAAGCCCTTCATGCCCGTCCCGTTGGGCAATTCGAGGATCGCTCGGTTGCGTCCGATTGTAGCCATCATGCCAAGGTCGTTGTAGACGAAGGCCTCCGGGCCGAGGCCGCGGTGTGCGCGTATCGCGTTCCCCGCAGCCTGGATCCCCTGCTGGATGGCTACCTGTGCGACCTGTGGATAGAGCACGCCCTGAGGGTCTGCCGCTCCTGCAATATCGCCGGCCACGAAGACATTGGGGTGCATCGGAAGCCGGAGGTATTCGTCGGTGACCAGCCGTCCCCCCCGCGTCTGTTCGATGCCCTCCGTCTCTGACAGTACATCCGCGAGTGGATTCGCCCGCACGCCTGCGGCCCAGATGAGCGTCTGCGTCAGAATGGCCGTCCCATCCGCGAGACGCACCTCGGTGGGCGTGACCTCCGTCACAGCCGTCTCTAGGCGCACATCCACGCCGATATGTTCGAGGGCGTCCTTTGTGTAGACCTGCAGGTCCGCCTTGTAGGGCAGCATCAGCGCGTCCGCACGCTCAAGTAGGATCACGCGGACGCGGTTGAGGTCGAGTCCCGGAAAGTCCTTGCGCAGCACCTGGTCGAAGAGCTCGCGTAGGCCCCCGGCCATCTCCACGCCCGTCGGGCCGCCACCGACGATGACAAAGTTGAGCACCCCACCCTCGATCAACGCCGGATTGCGGTTCGCTTCCTCGAAGCAACGCAGCACGTGCGCACGCAGCTCGACGGCATCGGCGACGTTTTTCAGGGGGAAGCCGTGTTCCTCGGCACCCTCGACGCCGTAATAGGCCACCGAAGCGCCCGCCCCAATGATGAGCGAGTCGTAGTGGATCGGCGGCCCCTCTTCGACGTGCACGAGCTGCGCTTCCAGATCGACACCGAGGACGGTGGCGAGACGGAAGTCGAAGTTGTCCTGCTGCTGGAAGATGTGGCGAACCGGCATGCAGATGTGTCCGGTCTGCAGGCCTGATGTGGCAACCTGATAGAGGAGCGGCTGGAATTTGTGGTAGTTGTTTCGGTCCACCATCAGCACGTCCACGTCCTCGCCACTGAGGGCCTTGCATGCTTCAAGTCCTGCGTGGCCCGAGCCGATGACAACGATGCGAGGCCGGTGGACCAAGCCCTCGGCGCTGAGTTGTCCGTCGGTGCTGCGGATGGCGGTAGCGGATGTTGCCATGACGTTGCGGCGGTGTACCTAGTTGTTGGATGGTGCCTATGGACGCGATCAGTACGGCGTACGTCTCCGAGGTCACTAGGTTGTTTGCCTCATGCGAAGACGCGGCGTCCAGACTTTTCGCTGGTTCGAGGAACGGCACGCACCTTGCGCGGAGAACCGTAGCCGCGTGCACACGGCGGTTCGCCCGCCAATTGACTACGATTCTCCATCTTCCGTTTCGCAACCTCCCATGGGCAAACAACAACTGCTCCTCATCGTCCTCGGCATCATCGCCACGTTGCTGGCGATCAACACGGGGTTGAACTTGTTCGATGAGTTGGGCGAGCGCAACGCCTACGACAACATGGCCCAGGAAGCGGTCTCGGTGGCGGCGAAGGCCTTTGCCTGGCGCGCCTCCCCGAGCGCGATGGCCGGGGGCAACAGCGCGCAGTACCTCAACGGCGTCACAGCGGAAGCCCTCGGCTTCGAGCGCTACCAGAACGGCACGCCGCTCGACTTTCACGACGACGACGCCTACCGCTGGATCCGGGGTGAAAACTCATCCCGACCTTATGTCCAAATCGCGTCCAAGCGATACCCCGACTTGATGGTGCAGTCCCACGTCTACGGCGCCGACGAGGAGTGCATGACGTTCCGCACCATCCGTCGCCTCGAAGGCTTCTGGGTGCCCGACGGCCCGGTCCCTGATGAGCCTGCCGGCTGCGCGGGCTGGCGCTAAGCCCCGTCTGTTTCCCCAAGCGGTCCGCTGGTGCATCCGGCGGACCGCTTTTCGTTGCGCGTAGTTTTCGGCTCGCTGCCTCCGCGCTTCGCTCACCCCTCAATGCCCCCTGCTACCGACGGCCCGGTCCGGGTCGGCCTCCTCTACGGCGGTCGCTCCTCCGAGCACGATGTCTCGATCCTCTCCGCTCGCAACGTCCACGAGGCACTCGTTGCCCAGCCCAGTCGCTACCGCGTCGAGGCGATCTGTATCGACCGTACCGGCCATTGGCACAGGACCGCTACCGTAGGCGCTCTCGATGGAGCTGCCCTGGAAGATGAGATCGGGCACGTCGGCACCTGGGGCCTCGACGTGGTGATCCCGATGCTGCACGGGCAGAACGGCGAGGACGGACGCGTGCAGGGCTTTCTCCAGACGCTCGGGCTGCCGTACGTCGGCCCGGATGTGCTTGCCTCGGCGGCATGCATGGACAAGGAGGTCACCAAGCGCATGCTCCGCGACGCGGGACTCCCCATCGTACCGTTCCACCTCGTCCGGCGCGGCGACGTTGCCGACTATGACCAGGTCGCGGACGAACTCGGCCCGGCCTTATTCGTGAAGCCCGCGAACTCAGGCTCCTCGGTGGGTACCTCCAAAATCGCGGACGCGGACGACTTCCAGGCTGCCCTTGACGACGCGCTGCAGTACGACCATAAGGTGCTCGTTGAGACGGCGATCCACGGCCGCGAGATCGAAGTCGCGGTCCTCGGTAACCTTCACGGCGAGGGCGCCCCGATGCGCGCGTCTATGCCGGGCGAGATCGTCAACACGGCCCAGTTCTATACATACGAGGCGAAGTACCTCGACCCGGTCGCGGCGCGGATGCAGGTCCCCGCCGACCTTCCCGCTACAACCGCCGAGCAGATTCGCGCTCTCGCCCTCGACGCGGCGCGCACGCTTGGCTGCGAAGGCCTCGCTCGCGTCGACTGCTTCCTCGCCGACGACGGCGCCGTGTTCGTCAACGAGATCAACACGATCCCCGGCTTCACCGCGCGGAGCATGTATCCGGTGATGTGGGCCGAGAGCGGCCTCCTGCTCCCCGACCTCCTCGCCACGCTGATCAATCTCGCGCTTCAGCGCCACACGCGTGACGAAGCGCTTTCTACGAACCGATAGCTATGGCCTTCTCTACAGATACACGGACGATCCAGCCCGGTGACACCTTCGTCGCCATTCGCGGCGAGACGCACGACGGGCACGACTTCGTAGCCCAGGCCGCCGTGAGGGGTGCAGTCGGCGTGGTCGTCGAGCGCGCAGTGGAGGTACCCGAAGGCGTCACGGTGACACACGTCGAGGACAGCGTCGCCTACCTCGTTGCGGAGGCGCAGGCGAAAATCGCCGCGGTGCGGCCCGCTATCGTGGCGATCACAGGCTCCGTCGGCAAGACGACCACGCGAGCCGCGCTCGAAGCGGTACTCGCGGAAGCGTTCCCCGTCGTGGCGTCGGAGGGCAACCGTAACACGCCGCTCGGCCTGGCGCTGCTCATTCTCAACCGCACCATCGCGCCCGACACGGTGATGGTGCTGGAGATGGGCGCGCGGCTCATGGGCGACCTGAAGGAACTGTGCGCCTACTTCCCGCCCACCGTCTCGGTCATCACTAACGTGCGCGGCGTCCACGTCGAGACGTTCGGCAGCATCGAGGGCGTACAGCGCGAGAAGTCGGAACTGGTTCGCGCCCTCGACCGCGACGGCACGGCGATCCTCAACGGCGACGACCCCCGCGTGCGCCAGATGGCCGCCGTCAACGACGGGCGTAGCGTCTACTACGGGACGAGCAAGGACAATGACCTCCGCCCTGCCCTCATCAGCGCCGACCTTCCGCTCCTAGGCGACCACGCTGTCCTGACGGCGCTCGCCGCCTACGGTGCCGGGCAGGCCCTCGGCATGACCAACGCGCAGATCAACGCCGGGCTCGCGAAGATCAAGCCCGAGAAAGGCCGCCTCAACCGCCTACGCGGCATCAACGGCAGCACGCTTATCGACGACACCTACAACGCCTCGCCCGACCCCGTCCGCGCCGCGCTACGCGTGCTCCGCGACCACGAGGCCAGCCGCCGGATCGCCTTCCTCGGCGACATGCTCGAACTCGGTGATCAGGAAGTCGCCCAGCATGTCGAGGTGCTCAATGCGGCTGTCGAGATGGCCGATCATGTGCACACCGTGGGGCCACGCATGGCGAAGGCAGCGGCTAGCTTTCTAGACGACCGGCGCTCGTCGGTCACCACCCACGAGACGTCCGCGGCCATCGCTGAGGCTATCAACGCTGGTACGCTCCTGGTCGCCGAGGGCGACGTAGCGCTCGTGAAGGGCTCGCAGGGCATGCGCATGGAGCGCGTCTCCGAGGCGCTGCTCCACCCCGACCTTGACGCGGCGGACCACCTCCCGCGCCAGTCGACGAGTTGGAAGCAAATCGCGTAGGCTATCTCACCGCAGCGGAGCGAACAGCCGCGCCGTGCAGAGCACAAATCCATCTGGAGTTATCCATGCAGTGTGGCATTACTCGTGTGCCGCGCTCTGACGCTTCCACGTTCCGCTGCGATCTACCGCGAAACCGACTGCTGTTCGTTGGCGCGTCCGCTGAGACCTGCCGCTTCGAGGGGAACGGCCAGGATGTCCTCCCCATCCGTGAAGACAAGCAATCTTAGCGCTTCG
This sequence comes from Bacteroidota bacterium, assembly GCA_039821555.1. NCBI lineage: Bacteria > Pseudomonadati > Bacteroidota > Bacteroidota bacterium. Next base: position 106,175 of record JBCBNX010000001.1, on the reverse strand, counting down.
ACGGGCTGGACGCCCCAGACGTAAGGGAGCGCGGCGATCTTTCGGGCGGTGGGCCCCTCGGGCACGCCGAGTTCAACGGCCCATACCCCGTTCAGGTCTCCGGGGTCGCACACGTCGTCGAGGCACCGCGTCACGAGGAGCGCCTCATCCACCGAGGACACGACCCCGTCGAATGTCGTCCCCTCGTCCGGAACATACAGCGGGGCGTTTGGGCCGAGTCCCTCTCCACGACGCCGGGCGACATAGATGCCGTTGCCAGCACTTCCATCGGACTTGTAGACGAGCAAGTCGCCGGCGTCGGTCAGCGCGGGGTACGAACCGCTCACGCCATACTGCGCGGTCAGGCTCTCTGGCTCCGACCACGTCCCCTCCTCGTAGCGAACCTGCAGGAGCGGGCCGTTCGATCCGACTGCATACACCACCCTCTCGCCGTCCGGCGATACCGCGAGGTTGTAGACGGGGCCGACGCCAGGAATCCGCTCCACACCCCAGCCATCGTCAGTCAACCGGGCGACGAACGGGATTTTCTCAGACCAGTCGTCACCGTACCGTGCGAACACCATAACCCGGCCGTCGCGGGAGAACGACGGGGAGGTTTCCGACGCGCTCGTGCTGATCGTTCCCGGTGCCAGCGGGGCCGCCGTCATGAATGGGCGCGGCCTATCGGTTGTGGCCAGCGTCCGAGCCTCGACGCGCTCTGCCACTCCGTCGCGACTTCGCGTACGGATCGTCCAGCGACCTGCTCCGTCGAACGCCTGGTAGGCGTAGCGGAACGAGGCCACTCCGTCGGACGCAGCGGCGCCGCTGCGCTCGATTCGCCGGAAGTCCCACCCGCGCTTCGTCTCGTCGGTGTTCCACAGCACGTCTTCTTCGCCATACTGCGAGCTGTCGGCGCGATAGTATCGCTTGCGAACCTCGCGGCCGTCCGCGTCGAGGTCGGCTTCGGTCCAACCCGTGACGTCGCCTAGCTCTGAGTAATACGTCGTCGTGAGCAGTGGCCCATCGTCGGCGTAGGTGAACGTCTCTCGGTAAGGGGTCAGCTCGCCGCTCTCGAAATAGATCGCCTCTGCCTCGCGGCCGTCTTGGTCGTGGAGCACGAAGAGCAGCAGGGTGGACGCGCCGTCGGCGTCCGTTACGTCGAGGCGAAGCCGACGGCCGTCGGGACCGAGGTAGGTCTGCTCCGATCCGAGGTACGCTCCGGTGAGGGGATCGAAGACGTCGATGCGCTCCGCCGTGATCGTCGAGGACTCCGCCGGGAGCGATAGCGTGAACAGGGCAGCCCAGATAGCGAGCATCGGCGTGGTCAAGTATGTGTTCTCAGCATCAGGACGCCGTTGACAGATCTTTTGGGTTCGACTCAGGTCTGCTCGTCGTCTAGGAGTAACGAGTAGAGGTTGCGCAGCGGAGCCTCCACCGCGAACGCCTAGGACCGGACGACTGCATCCAGGCCCAGGTAGGCGCGGAGTTGCCAGTCGTCGTCGCCCTCGGGGGTCGGAGATTCTGCAAGACGAGCGGACGGCCTGGGTCCACCAACCAGACTTCCGGTACGGTCGGCAATGACATGTAGCGCACGAGCTTCTCGCCCCGGTCCACCTTGGCCGTCGACTCCGACGACACCTCAACGACCAGTTCTGGGTTGAGGAGGATGCGCGGCCGGCTGTCGTCGTCCTCCGGGCGGTGTGCCACCGCGACTTCAGGGTAGGAGTAGCGTCCGACCTCGCCTGTCGTCACGTTCTGGTCCGAGGATAGTGCACGGCAGCCTCGACGCGTCAGCCGCTTTCCAAGCTCACGACAGATGGTGTCTTTGAGTTGGTTGTGCTCCGGCACTACTCCGGCCAGGGCCGTGACCCCATCGGGCTCGTAGCCATTGACGGGCCAGATGATGCCGTCCCAGAACTCGTAGCGCACGCCGTTCGGCGCGTTGCGGTCGATCTCGTGGTATTCCTCCTCGGTGTAACGCCGGTGGCGCTGGACGGCGGCAGGCATGACGGACACGGGCAGCTGTAGACAACGGAGCCCCAACGTACGCAGACGCAGCTCGCTCCGCCATGCCTACATATTGCGCCGGTACTGCCCGCCTACCTCGAAGAGCGCTTCGGTGATCTGACCGAGCGAGCACACGCGGACGGCGTCCATGAGCGCCGCGAACGTGTTACCGCCCTCGCGGGCTACGTCCATGAGGTGCATGAGCGCAGCCTCGGCCCGGTCCGTGTAGCGGTCCTGGAAGGCGCGGAGGTTGCGGATCTGGTGCTGCTTCTCGTCGTCCGAGGAGCGCATCAGTTCGACGGTCTGCGCGTGCTCCTCCGCATTCGGATTCTGGAACGTGTTCACGCCTACCACGGGCAGGTCGCCGGTGTGCTTGCGGTGCTCGTAGAGCATCGACTCCTCCTGGATTTTGCCGCGCTGGTACATCGTCTCCATAGCGCCGAGGACGCCGCCGCGCTCGCTGATCCGCTCGAACTCGACGAGCACGGCCTCTTCCACGAGGTCGGTCAACTCGTCGATGAGGAAGCTGCCCTGGAGCGGGTTCTCGTTCTTCGCCTGGCCGAGTTCGCGGTTGATAATGAGCTGGATCGCGATAGCGCGGCGGACCGACTCCTCAGTCGGCGTCGTGATCGCCTCGTCGTAGGCGTTGGTGTGGAGGCTGTTGCAGTTGTCGTAGATCGCCATCAGCGCCTGGAGCGTGGTGCGGATGTCGTTGAAGTCGATCTCCTGCGCGTGCAGGCTGCGGCCGGACGTCTGGATGTGGTACTTCAGCTTCTGGCTGCGGTCGTCGGCGCCGTAGAGGTCGCGCATGGCCACGGACCAGATGCGGCGGGCGACGCGGCCGAGCACGGCGTACTCGGCGTCCATGCCGTTCGAGAAGAAGAACGACAGGTTGCGCGCGAAGGCGTCCACGTCCATGCCGCGCGCGCGGTAGTACTCCACGAACGTGAAGCCGTTGGCGAGCGTGAAGGCGAGCTGCGTGATCGGGTTGGCGCCCGCCTCGGCGATGTGGTAGCCCGAGATCGAGACGCTGTAGAAGTTGCGGACGCCGTGGTCGATGAAGTACTGCTGGATGTCGCCCATCATCCGCAGCGCAAACTCGGTCGAGAAGATGCAGGTGTTCTGCGCTTGGTCTTCCTTTAGGATGTCGGCCTGGACCGTCCCCCGCACGGAGGCGAGCGCCCTTGCTGCGAGGTCGTCGTACTCCTCCTGGCTCAGCACGCCCTCTGCCACGAGTTCGGGGCCGCTGATGCCGAGCAGACCGAGCCCGAAGCCGTCGTGGTTGGGCGGCAGGCCCTCGGCGATGCCAGTCGGGCCGTAGGGGACATACTTCCGCCGCCCGCGCTTCGCGAGCACGGCCTTTGCCTCGGGAACGCGGCCCTCTTCCTGGAGGTAGCGCTCGACTTGCTGGTCGATGGCGGTGTTCATGAACATCGCCAGGAGCATCGGCGCAGGGCCGTTGATCGTCATCGAAACGGACGTCGTCGGCGCGCAGAGGTCGAAGCCGGAGTAGAGCTTCTTCATGTCGTCGAGCGTGCAGACCGAGACGCCCGCGTTGCCCACCTTACCAAAGATGTCGGGGCGCTCATGTGGGTCGCGGCCGTAGAGCGTCACGCTGTCGAACGCCGTCGAGAGGCGTGCGGCGGGCATACCCTCGCTGACAAGATGGAAGCGGCGGTTGGTGCGTTCCGGGCTGCCCTCGCCCGCGAACATGCGCGTCGGGTCCTCGCCGGTGCGCTTGAGCGGGAAGACGCCCGCCGTGTAGGGGAAGTAGCCGGGGAGGTTTTCGAGGAGCGCGAAGCGGAGCCGGTCGCCCGCGTCGGAAAGGCGCGGCAGGGCGACGCGCGGCACCTTCGTGCCGGAGAGCGTGGTGTGGTAGAGCGGTTGGCGGATGTCGCGCCCGCGCACCTGGTAGACGAACTCGTCCTGGCGGTAGCGCGCGGCGTTTGCATCCCAGTGCTCCAGCAGATGGCGGCTGCGCGCATCGAGTTGGCTCCACCAGTGGTCGACCATGTCGTCGAGGCGTGCGGTGAGCTGCGCGGCGTCTGGCGGCGCCCAGGCCTGCACCTGGTGGCGCGCCCCTTTCGCCTCGCCCCACATACGCGCGACTTCGGCCAGTTGCTCGGCGTGCTGGTGGTAGGTGCGGCAGGTGTCGGCGATCTCGGCGAGGTAGCGCTGGCGCTTCGGCGGGAGGATGGCGAGCGCCTCGGGATCCATCGGCGGCAGGCTCTCGGTGCCGAACGTGGCCGAGGTACGGCCGAAGCCGTGCGCGTCGTTGAGGCGGTCGAGGAGCGCGAGGTAGAGGCCCGTCACGCCGGGGTCGTTGAAGCGCGCCGCCATCGTCGGGAAGGCGGGCATGGCGTCGGGGCTGCGGTCGAAGGCGGCGCGGTTGCGCTGCATCTGCTTCTTGATGGCGCGGAGGGCGTCCTCGGAGCCGCGCCGCTCGAACTTGTTGAGCGCCACCACGTCGGCGAGGTCGAGCATCCCGATCTTTTCGAGCTGCGTCGGCGCGCCGAAGTCGTGCGTCATGACATATAGCGTGAGGTCGGCGAGGTCGACGGCCTCGGTGTCGCTCTGCCCGATGCCGGCGGTCTCCACGATCACGAGGTCAAAGCCCGCCGCCTGGCACACGCCGATGGCATCGCGGAGCGCCTGGCTCGTGGCGCGGTGTGCCTGCCGCGTGGCGAACGAGCGCATGTAGACACGGGCGCGGCCGTCAGCGTCGCGGGCGAGGTCGCCGTAGAGGCTGTTGAGCCGGATGCGGTCGCCGAGGAGCGCCCCGCCCGTGCGCCGCCGCGTCGGGTCGACGGAGAGGATCGCGATGCGGAGGTCCTCGAAGTCGGTGAGGAAGCGCCGGACGAGTTCGTCGGTCAGCGTGCTCTTGCCTGCGCCGCCCGTGCCGGTGATGCCCAGCACTGGCGCGGTGACGTGTGGGGGTGCGGTGACGTGTGGGCGTGCGGGGGTGTGGGAGGTGGGGAGTGGCGCTCCATCTCCGCTAGGCTCGGTGGCCTGAAGCTCGACCGCGGTGAGGGCCTCGGCGACGGCCTGGACATCGGAGGGGTGCAGCCGTGTCGCGGTGTCACGGTGGCGCGGTGTTTGGTTCTCGTCACCGTCGTCCCCGTCCCCTCTCCCTACTTCCCTATCCCCTGCCTTCGCGATCATGTCCGCGATCATGCCTTCGAGGCCGAGGCGCATGCCGTCCTCGGGGCTGTAGATCTTCGCCACACCGTAGGCCTCCAACTCGGCGATTTCCTCCGGGACGATGACGCCGCCGCCGCCGCCGAAGACCTTGATGTGGCCCGCGCCTCGCTCGCGCAGGAGGTCGACCATGTAGCGGAAGTACTCGTTGTGCCCGCCCTGGTAGGATGACACGGCGATGCCGTCGGCGTCCTCCTGGATGGCCGTTTCCACGAGATCGAGGACGGAGCGGTCGTGGCCGAGGTGGATCACCTCGGCCCCCTGCTGCTGGAGGATGCGCCGCATGATGTTGATGGCAGCGTCGTGCCCGTCAAACAGGCTCGCAGCCGTGACGAAGCGGACGGGGTGGGTCCGGGCCTGTGCGGCGGTGATCTGAGCAGTCGTGGGGAGATCGGCCATGTCGATCGGAAATGAGATTGGAAGCGCTACCACTCCCGGAAGATATCCTGCCTCGCCGGTCGAAACGGTTCAGCCTGCTCGAAATTTCCCGACCGCACGCGACGCGCTCGACTTCGCATCGGTCGGGCGGCGGCAATCGGATGAGCGGGGGTAACGATGTGCAGAGGCGTTGACTTAGAGCACGGGCAGGTGTCGATGTGCCCATGCGTCGTGGGGCAGCCTTTCGTTTTTTCGACGGCACGGGTAAGGGCTCTGCGCAATACGCCGTCCAACTAGCACAATTGATGTTGCGACTTCGATGTTGCTCCACCTATCTTCAACCCAACACACGCCCTCCCATGGCAACGTTCTCCGTTCCCACTCTCGACCAGATCATCGACGCCGGCGCCCGTGCGACGCTGGAACAGATCCAGCAGCAGATCGGGATGGTCCCCAACCTCTACGCCTTCGAAGCGTCCTCGCCTGAGGCTTTCCAGACCAACCTCGCCTTCGCGCACGCCATCGAGAACGCACGCTTCACCAACCGCGAGGTGCAGGCCGTCTACCTCACCACGAGCGAAGTCAACGCGTGCTCGTACTGCCTCGCCGCGCACACCGCGCTGGCCAAGATGAACGGCTTCAGCGAAGCGCAGACGTTCGATCTCCGCGCTGGCACCATCAACGACCCGAAGCTTGGTGTGCTCACCCGTCTCACGCGATCCTTTGTGAAGACGCAGGGTCGCCCCGATGCCACGCTCGTCGACGCCTTCTTCGATGCGGGCTATGCGCAGGCGCACTTCGTGGATCTCGTCGCGCTCATCTCCGTCAAGACGCTCTCGAACTACCTCCACAACGCCACGGACCTCCCCGTCGACTTCCCCGCTGCCAAGGCACTGCCCGAAGCCATTGCGGCCTAAGTCTCCGGAAGCAGGCTTCCTGTGTGGGTCGGGTACGCCCCGTCGTGCCCGGCCCACGTCTCCGTGTTTTCCCAGTCTCATGGCAACTCTTCCTCGTTCCGACGCCCGCTTCACCAGTCCGCACCATCGCCTGCGGGCGACGCTGCTGCGCTCGGCGGCGTGGCTCAAGGAGGAATTCAACGCGTTCCTCACGCCGCACGGGCTGACCCAGCCCCAGTTCAACGTCCTGCGCATTCTCCGCGGTCAGGAGCGACGGGCGCCTGGCGTCCCGCTGAGCACGAAGTGCATCCGCGAGCGCATGCTCGACCGAGGCTCGGACACGTCGCGGCTGGTCGCACGGCTCGAAGGACGCGGGCTGGTCGAGAAGCGCCCCAGCGACACCGACCGCCGTCGCGTCGTGGTGGCGCTGACCGACACAGGCGACGCCCTACTCGCCGAGATCGACGCGCGCGTGGACGCGCTCGACCAGGTTACCCAGGCCCTCTCCGACGCCGACGCCAACCGGGTTGCGGATCTGCTCGACCAACTCACAGCCTGACGGCTAGCGTACGTCCTGCGCGGTGTCCGTCCTGAACGCGCCGTGTTCGCCTTTCTTCTACTCATCGCACCTCTACCCTCTTGAAGCTGCTCACACCCTACCGGCTCGGTCCGCTTACGCTGCCCAACCGGCTGGTGATGGCCCCGCTGACGCGCAGCCGACATCCGGATCACATCCCCAACGTCCTCGCGCCGACGTACTACGCACAGCGCGCTGCAGCGGGCCTGCTCATCGCCGAGGCCACGCAGGTGACGCCGCGCGGTGTGGGCTACCCAGACACGCCCGGCATCCATAGCGACGCGCAAGTAGCGGCCTGGCGCGCAGTCACAGACCTCGTGCACGCCGTGGGCGGCCGTATCGTGCTGCAGCTCTGGCACGTCGGGCGGCGGTCGCACTCAGCGTTCCTCGACGGCAAGCTCCCGGTCGCGCCCTCGCCGATTCCGATCGCGGGCAAGCGCGTCCCGCTCCCGGACGGCTCGAAGGCGGACTATGAGGTGCCGCACCCGCTCTCGGTCGACGAGATCGCCGAGACGGTCGAGGCCTTCCGGATCGGCGCAGCCAACGCCAAGCGGGCGGGCTTCGACGGCGTCGAGATCCACGCGGCCAACGGCTACCTCATCGAGCAATTCCTCGCGAGCGGCACCAACACGCGCACCGACGCCTACGGCGGCTCCGTCCCCAACCGCGTTCGGTTTCTGCTCGACGTCACCGAGGCGATCTTACAGGAGTGGGACGCCGACCGTGTGGGCGTGCGCTTCTCGTTCGGGACCGGGGCAAACGGCGTCGTAGACGACGACCCCGTGGCTACGTTCGGTTTCGCCATCGAGCGGATGGCCGACGCGGGCCTCGCCTACGTCCACGCGATGCGCCCGAATCGCTACATGGGCACCGCTCAAGATGGGCAGCCCGACTTTATCCGGCTTGCGCGCCAACGCTTCCCGCGCACCGTGATCGCCAACGGCGACTACGACCGCACGGACGGCGAACGGTCGGTGCGCGACGGTCAGGCCGACCTGATCGCCTACGGCCGCCCGTTCATCGCCAACCCCGACCTTCCGCTCCGCTTCGCCGCGCAGGCCGCCGGGCTCGACGCCCCCATTGCGACGGCCAACCCGCGCACGTACTACGGCGGCGGTGCCGCTGGCTACACAGACTATCCGCTCTGGCACGCCTCTGACGTGGAGGTCCGTCCCCTCACCCAAGCAAAGGTCGCCTGACCTTCAAGCCCTGCCTTCTCTTCTACCGTCCCCTCATCAACCCTCGTTACACGCATGTCCTCCTCTGTCTCCCGCCGCGACGCCCTGCGCGGACTTGGCCTCCTCGGACTCGGCACGGCCGCTGCCCCTGCCGTCTTTGCCAGCACCCCGTGGCCCGTGGCCTCGCATCCCGACGACCACGGCGCGACGCCCACACCGTACTACCGCGCCGAGATTGGTGACATCACAGCCCACGTCTTCCTCGACACCGTCTTCAATATCCCGCCTGCCGCGTTTGCCACGAACGCCGAAGAGGGTGCGATCCAGGACCTTCTCGCCGCGCACAACCTTCCGACCGACAATGCCGCAACAGCCGTGAACGTGCTGCTCCTGGAGACCGGCGGTGAGCGCGTGCTTATCGACACGGGCGTGGGCGGCGAGAACGGGCAGCTGCTCAACGGCCTGGCAGGCGCCGGCCTCTCCCCGGGCGACATCGACAAGGTGGTGATCTCGCACTTCCACGGCGACCATGTCGGCGGCATGGTGCGTGACGGCGCACCGACGTTCCCGAACGCGTCCTATCACTTCCCCGCCCCCGAGAAGACGTTTCTCGACGGCTATGAGCCGGGCGACAACGCGCAGGCCAACCAGGGCGTCGCGATGGCGCTTGGGGTGCTACAACCGTTGATGGATGCGGGAGTGCTGTCGCTCTTCGACGACGGCGCGTCGCTCGCCGAGGGTATCACGGCCAAGGCGGCGCCGGGGCACACGCCTGGCCACATGGCCTTCCAGATCGCCTCGGGCGACGCGAGCCTGCTCGTTACGGCAGACGCTGCCAACCACTACGTCGCCACGTTTGCGCGCCCGGAGTGGATCTTCGCCTACGACACCGTCCCGGAGCAGACGGTCGCGACGCGGCGCATGCTCTATGGCATGGCTTCGGACGACGGCGGGCGCGTGTGGGGCACGCATATGCCATTCCCCGGCTTCGGCATGGCGATCCGTGAAGGCGAGGGCTTTCGCTTCATCACGGCCCCGTAGCTGGTGTTCATCTCCCTGCAGACGCGTCGGTACGTCCGGCGCGCCTGTTCTCCTCTGCGGTCCTCCCCATGCGCGTCTTCCTGCTCGGCCTTCTCCTCTCCCTTACCGCGTGCCAAGCGCCCGACACGCCTGCGGACCTGGCCTCCTCGGACACTGCGGCCCTCGCGATGCCGTCGGATGCCGCCGTCGAGGCCCGCGCTGCTGAAGCCACAGCCCGACTCGACGCCTCAGAAGCCGGACGGCGCGTCCTCGCTGCCATCGACGCGCATGGCGGGCTGACGACGTGGTACGGCAACGGTCCGCTGCACTTCCGATACGCCTACTCGCGCCTCGGCGGCGGCGCGCCAATCGACACCGAGCAGACGATCGACACCTTCAGCAGCCGGGCCGTCCATACGCTGATGCGCGACGCCGCGGGCGAGCCCATGGACGACGGCCCACGCTTCGGCTGGACGGGCACGACCGCCTGGGTGAGTGATACGACCGCATCGCTGCCCACCGACGCACGCTTCTGGAGCCTGACGCCCTACTACTTCGTCGCCATGCCGTTTGTCCTCGCCGACTCTGGTGTCAACCTTGAGATGGCAGGGACGATGACCTTCGAAGGCCGGCTGTACGACCTCGTCTACGTCACCTTTGACGAAGGCACCGGCGACGCGCCAGACGACTACTATTACCTCCTCCTCGACCCTGAAACTGACCAGGTCGGCGGCGTGCGTTACATCGTCTCCTATCCCGCCTTCTTCCCGGACGGGGGCTTCAACCCTGAGAAGCTGATGATCTACGACGGTGCACAGACGATCGCGGGGCCGGAAGGCGCCATCCTCCTGCAGGAAGGCTTCCGCTCGTGGGCCTGGACCGGCGACGGCATCGGCGCGCCCTCGGCCGAGGGCACCGTCACCGACATTGCGTTCCAGCCTGACCTGTCCGACGAGGCCTTCGCCATGCCAACCGGTGCGCACCCTACGAGCGCACTGTAGGCGTCTAGTCGGTAGCTGTCCGCCGCTACTCCACCGTCACACTTTTGGCGAGGTTGCGAGGCTGGTCAACGTCGCATCCGCGCATCACGGCCACGTGGTAGCTGAGTAGTTGCAGCGGGATCACCGTGAGCAACGGCTCTAGGCAGTCGAGCGTCTTCGGCACGGGGATGACGTACTTGCAAAGGTCGTCGAGTTCGTCGTTGCCTTCGTCGGTGATTGCGATGACCTCGCCGCCGCGGGCGACGACCTCCTCGATGTTGGAAACGACCTTCTCATAGATCGCGTCGCGCGTGGCGATGAACACGACCGGCATGAACTGGTCGATGAGCGCAATCGGGCCGTGCTTCATCTCGGCTGCCGGGTAGCCCTCGGCGTGGATATAACTGATCTCCTTGAGCTTGAGCGCACCTTCGAGGGCGACGGGGAAGTTGCAGCCGCGCCCGAGGTAGAGGAAGTTCTGGGCCCAGCGGTAGTCGCGCGCGATCTGCTCGATGGTGTCGTTGAGCTTCAGCACCTTGCGCATGAGGTCGGGGATACCCGCGAGCGCGTCGAGGTAGGCTTGGTAGGCTGGCATCGAGCCGTTGTGATCGACGCCGCGCTCCTTCGAGAGCATGAGCGCGATCATCGTCAGCACGGACACCTGCCCCGTGAACGCCTTCGTGGACGCCACGCCGATCTCCGGTCCAGCGTGGAGGTACGCACCCGCCTCGGTTTCGCGCGCGATTGTGGAGCCGACGACGTTGCAGATTCCGTAGACAGGCACGCCTGCTTCCTTCGCCTTGCGCAGCGCCGCGAGCGTGTCGGCCGTCTCGCCCGATTGCGAGATCACGAACATCACATCGCCCTCCTGGAAGACCGGGTTGCGATAGCGGAATTCGCTCGCATAGTCGACCTCGACGGAGATGCGCGCGTGCCGCTCGATGAGGTACTCCCCGACGAGCCCGGCGTGCCAGGACGTTCCGCAGGCGCAGATCAGGATGCGCTTCGCGTCGCGGAGCGTCTGAAGAACCTCCGGCGTCTGGAGGCCGCCGAGGTGAATCTCGCCAAGGTCGGGCCGCAGGCGTCCGCGCAGACCGTTCTCGATGGCCTCGGGCTGCTCCATGATCTCCTTGAACATGAAGTGCTCGTAGCCTCCTTTCTCGATCTGCTCGAGGTCCCACTCCAACTCGTGCACCTCCTTGGCGACGGGCGCGCCCTCGATGGAGAAGACCTCGTAGCCATCGCGCCGGACGACAGCCATCTCGCCGTCGTTGAGGTAGACCACGTGACGCGTGTGCTCGATGAGCGGGCTTGCGTCGGACGCCACGAAGTTCTCGCCCTCACCCAGACCGAGGATGAGCGGGCTCCCGAGCCGCGCCGCGATGAGCATGTCGGGGTCGTCCTCGCTCACCACGACGATGCCGTACGTACCGCGCACCTGCGTGAGCGCCTGCCGCACGGCCTCGGCAAGCGAGAGGCGCGTCTTGCGCTGCACGTCGTCGATGAGGTGAACGAGCGCTTCCGTATCGGTGTCGCTGTGGAACGTGTAGCCGTCGGCGATGAGGCGCTTGCGGATGGCACCGTAGTTCTCGATGATGCCGTTGTGCACGAGCGCGAACCGCCCATTCGGGGCCGTGTGCGGGTGCGCGTTGACGTCGTTCGGTGCGCCGTGGGTAGCCCAACGCGTGTGACCGATGCCGAGCGTGCCGTGCACCGGGCTCGCCTCGAGCGCGCTTGCAAGTTCGCCGACCTTGCCCCGCTTCTTGCGGATCGAGACGCTGCCGTTAACGACGGCCACGCCGGCCGAGTCATACCCGCGGTATTCGAGGCGCTTGAGGCCGGTGACGAGGAGGTCGCTCGCTTGACGCGTGCCGATGTAGCCGACGATGCCACACATAGACGTTGAGGAGGGTCGCAGAGGAAGAGGGCGAGACGCAACGATGGCATCAACTCCGAAAAGCATGCCAATCACCCACATGGAACCGATCCCACGGAGCGGGCGCAAACTACACGCGCCGCACGCTCAGACCAATTCCAGCGCCGGGCTTGGCCAAATATGTGGCGATCCGCGCCTACCAGCGCTGCCTGCGAGGTGCTAGGCCTCCGCGAGAGGAGCGCGCACCGTGCGGCCCACGACCTCGGCTACGCGACGTACCTGCGCCATGAGGTCCGCGAACTGGTCGAAGTAGAGGGACTGTGGGCCGTCTGAGAGCGCGCTCGGCGGGTCGGGGTGCGTCTCGATCATCAGGCCGTCGGCGCCGACGGCGGCCCCGGCGCGCGCGAGCGGCAGGATCTTGTCGCGTAGGCCGACGCCGTGGCTCGGGTCCACGAAGATGGGCAGGTGGCTGTGCTTCTTGATGACAGGCACCGCTGAGAGGTCGAGCGTGTTGCGCGTTGCCGTCTCGAAGGTGCGGATGCCGCGCTCGCAGAGGATCACGTTGGGGTTGCCGCCCGCGAGGATGTACTCCGCGCTCATAAGCCACTCCTTGATCGTGGCCGAGAGGCCGCGCTTGAGGAAGACCGCCGTGTTGGTCTTGCCGACCTCCTTCAGCAGCGGGAAGTTCTGCATGTTGCGCGCGCCAATCTGGAAGACATCGGTGTACTGCCCGATCAGTTCCACGTCGGCGGGGCGCATGACCTCGGTGATGATTTTGAGGCCGTGGCGGTCGGCCGCGGCGCGCATCCACTTCAGGCCGTCCTCGCCGTGGCCCTGGAACGAGTAGGGCGACGAGCGCGGTTTGAACGCGCCCCCACGCAGAACCGGCACACCCTGCGACGCCACGAAGGCCGCCGACGCCTCGATCTGCTCCTCGCTCTCGACCGAGCACGGCCCGGCCATCACCACGAACTCGTCGCCGCCAAGCACGACACCGTCGCCGAGATCAACGGTCGTGTTCTCCTGCCGCCACGTGCGGCTCGCGAACTTGTACGGGCTCGTCACGCGGTACACGTCCGCGACGCCTTCGAGGATCTTGATGTGGCGGACGTCGAAGTCGGGCTGCACGCCGATGGCGCCGAGCACGGTCTGCGCCTCGCCGGAGGAGCGGTGCATGTCGAAGCCGTATCCGTTCAGGCGCGCGATGACGGCTTCGATCTGGGCCTCAGAGGCCCCGCTTTGCATGACGACAACCATGAGAACAGGAGAGTGGTGGCTGGGTGAGTGCAGGGATGCGTCCGAACGAGAAGGTAGGCCGGACGTTCGGACCGAGATGGGCTTTTCCCCGGCCCCCCGTCTTCTCACGCAGACTTCATGCTCCGATTTTCGTTTTTAGATTTCTGACGTGCGGTTGCACAGAAACCTCTTCCCCAAATCGTCCATCGGAAATCATCCATCAGCAATCTTGTACCGCTCCAGCGTGAAGCTCTCGCCGAGGTAGTGGCGACGCACCTCCTCGTCGTCGGCGAGCTCTTCGGCGGTGCCATGCTTGTAGATCGCGCCGTCGATGAGGATGTACGCGCGGTCGGTGATGGCGAGCGTCTCGTGGACGTTGTGGTCCGTGATGAGCACGCCGAGGCCGCGCGCGCTCAGGCCCGCCACGATCTGCTGGATGTCCTCCACGGCGATGGGGTCCACGCCCGCGAAGGGCTCGTCGAGCAGGAGGAATTGCGGGCGCGTGGCGAGGGCCCGGGCGATCTCGGTGCGCCGCCGCTCGCCGCCGGAGAGCATGTACCCCTTCGAGCGCCGCACCTTCTCCAGGCCAAACTCCGCGATCAGTTCTTCGACGCGCGCCTCGCGGTCGGGCTTGTCCATCTTCTGGAATTCGAGCACCGCCATGATGTTGGCCTCGACGGTGAGGTTGGCGAAGACCGACGCCTCCTGGGCGAGGTAGCCGAGGCCGCGGCGCGCGCGCTGGTACATCGGCATGCGCGTGAGCCGTGTGCTTGCGTGCCCCCCCTGTCCGTCGGGTTCGTCGAGGTAGATGTGCCCGTCGTTGGGCCGCACCATCCCGACGATCATGTAGAACGTGGTTGTCTTCCCCGCCCCGTTCGGCCCGAGCAGCCCGACGATGCGCCCCTGCTGCACCTCCAGGCTGATGCCCTTGACGACGGTGCGCTTGCGGTAGCGTTTGACGAGGCCTTCGGTGCGGAGTACGCGGGCGTCGGCACGGTCGAGCACGGGGGAAGGCGCGGGAGCCTGCATAGCGTGGTGGATTCGGGGAAACGGTCGCCCCACGAAACGCCTGGGGCGCGACACGTTCCCAAACTACCGCCTCACGTCCACGCCGCCTCGGTGTCATCGCCGTTGACGAGGCCCTGCGCCCACGCCCACGCGACGGCCTGGGCCCGCGTCTGCACCCCGATCTTGGCGTAGACCTGGTGGACGTGCTTCTTGACAGTGCTCTCGGTGATGTAGAGTCGCTCCCCCACCTCAGCATTCGAGTAGCCCCGCGCGACCTCCAGCAACACCTCGCGCTCGCGCTCGCTCAGCGCATCGAGAGCGCCCGGCTCGGGCCTGCTGCGCCGCTGCCCCACGAAGAGCGCTGCGATCCGCCTGGAGAGCCAGCCCGTCTCGCCGCGCGCCGCGCCCTGCACGGCCTCGCCGATCAGGTAGAGCGACTCCTGCTTCGTGAGGTAGCCCGCCGCGCCGCGTTCGAGCACGCCGAAGATGTACTCGTCGTCCTCGTACGCGCTCAGGATGAGCACGGGGAGGTCCGGGTGGCTCTGCCGGAGCCGGTCGAGCACGTCGAGGCCGGAGAGGCCCGGCATCTGCAGGTCGAGCACCAGCACGTCGGGCGGCATCGCCTCCACGGCGGCGAGCGTCGCTGCCCCGTCGCTGGTCTCGGCGAGGATCGTGCATCCCGCTTCCTGTTCGAGGAAGGCCCGCAGTCCAGCGCGGAAGGTCGGGTGGTCGTCGGCGATGATGACGCGGGGGGACATGCAGGAGGCGCAGTGTGGAGATGGTGCGAGGCGAGGTGCAAGATCGGCAGGCCGCAGACGCGCGGCAGCCCGGCGCGGCCCACCAACCGCCCCAAGCCACCGCGTTCCTCCCAGCCGACGAGCGGCTGGGCTGGCTTCGTCGAGCCTGGCTCCGTCTACTCAGCGACGTAGAACCAGACTTCGTTCATGCCTTCGAGGTAGCGGGTCGGGTCGGTAGCATCGCGCACCTGCTGCCCGGCTGGGACAAAGCGTCCCCCGGCGATCTCGAACGAGTAGGTCCGCACTTCGTCGTCCACGTTCGGCCCCGTGAGCGTGAGTTCGAGCGTGTAGGCGCCGTCGATGAGGTGCTCCATGCGCAGCACCTTCGGTGAGCCGACGCAGTCCTGCGGGAGCAAGTAGAATGAGGCCGTGTAGGGCCCGGTGCTGTGATCCGCCTGCGTGTACGCTCCCAGCGGATCGTCGACGCGCTGGCACGTTCGGTCGATGTCGTGCGCAGCCACCGTCCGCCCGCTGCGCTTGATGACGGCGACGTACTCGAACTCGGTGCGCCGTTCCAGGTCTGCGCGCAGCGCCTGCTTGTAGAAGCTGAAATAGACCTGCGGCGAGGCGTCGATCTCGCGGCTGTTGAACGAGACATAGCCAACGTCGTCCCACAGCCCCCGCAGGAAGAGCGACGCGCCTCGTGTGCTGTAGGGGTCGCTGCTGCCCCTGCTGACCACCTCGAAGGGGAAGGTCCAGAAGAGCCGATCGTCGAGGTAGAAGTCGAGCTGATACGAGCCGGCAGTCAGCATGTCGTTGACACCCGGCTCGTAGTTGGCCTCGGGCTGCTTGTTGCCCGAGAGCGTGCGGTTGAAGCTGAAGTCCATCGACGGGCCGTTGTGGACGCTGCTGCCGCTGTAGTAGCGGTGCCAGACCTCAGCCCCGCCCTTGACGAGCTTCACATGCATGCGCTGCTGGTCGTAGTAGTCGACAGCGGCTCCGTTGGCGTCCTTCGTCGGCACGAAGACGGCGGTGAAGTCGGTGAGCGCGAACCGCCCGTCGGCCTCAAACTCGACGTAGTCGAGCAACCGCGCGGTGTGGATTGCCGGATCGAACGGACGGTCGTAGACGAGCGGAGCCAGCCCGGTTGGCTCCGGTGTCGCGACCTCTTCGGTGTCTTCGAGCCCACGACTTTCGAGGTACTGCTCGCGGCGGCTCGGACGCTCAGCCTCGGCGGCACTCTCGTCATTGCTGTCGCGCTGCACCTCCTCGGCGGCCTTGCGGGCCCGGTCGCGAAGGCGGTCGAACTGTGCGCTGCTCTCAGGGACCGCTGCCACTGCCAGGAGGCAGCCTAGCAGGAAGAGCGCCATGTGGCGGGAGCAAGCACGGGTCGTCATGGTCGGAGCCGGTCGGTGGAGGAGGCTCCGCAAACAACGCGGGGGCATCCCCCTGCCGGATGGTCCGAAGGTTCCGTTCTCGCCGACATCGGTACCAATCGAGCGCCTCGAAGTCCCTCTGCTCCAGACCGTGGCGGGGGGTTACCCCTGGTCAGCGTCGAGTTCTACGAGCACCTGGGTGCCGTGCCCCGGCGTGGACTCCACCGCGAAGCGCCCGCCGAGTTGCTCGACGCGCTCGGCGGCACCGACGAGGCCATAGCGCTCCTCTCGCGCGAACCGTACGAGCCGGTCGGGGACGGCAAAGCCGCGCCCGTCGTCGCGAACCGTGAGGCGCACGCGCGGCCCCTCCTCCGAGAGACGGATGAGCACGGCGCGCGCCTCGGCGTGCTTGGCGGCGTTGGCGAGGGCTTCCTGCGCGATGCGGTAGAGCGCGTGCTGGGCGTCGAGTGAGAGTTGCCGTCCGTCCGCTTCAATCTCGGCGTGGAGATCGGCATCGGGGAAGTGCGGGCGGGACTGCCGGACGAGCGCGCCGAGGGCGGCTCCCACACCAAGGTGCTCGATGAGCGGCGGGCGGAGCGTGCTCAGCACGCCGCGTAGCTCGCTCGCCACGCCGGTGAGGGCATCGCGCGCGGCCTGCACAGGTGGGGCGACCTGCGCCTCGTGATGGGCCAGCCGGTCGAGGTCGTGGCCGATGCGGTAGAGCTGCTGCACGGGCCCGTCGTGGAGCTCGCGGGCGATGCGGGCGCGCTCGCGCTCACGGCTCTCGGCCAGCCGCCGCTGCATCTCGGCGGCCTCGGCCTGCTCGCGCCGCCACGCCGCCTCGCGCCGACGCACCGTCCCCACGCCGAGCGCACCGAGGCTGACCGTCGCCAGCAGCAGCGCGCCGCTCCGGAACCACCACGCCTGCCACCAGGCTGGCACAATGTCGAGCGTCAGCCGCACCGCCTCCGGGTTGTAGAGCCCGTCGTGGTTCGCGCCGAGCACCTCGAACGTGTACGTGCCGGGCGGCACGTCGGTGTAGCGCGCCTCGGGCCGCTCTCCCATCGTGGTGCGCCACTGTTCGTCTACTCCGATGAGGCGGTAGCGGTACTGGTTCTGGCGCGGCCGCTCGAAGTCGAACGCCGCAAACTCGAACGAGACGAAGTTCTCGTTGTGCGCGAGGCGGAGCGTGTCGCCGTCGGCGGGCAGGCCCGGGCGCGCCTGGTCGAAGGTGCGCACGCCGGTGATGGCGACCGGCGGGACATAGGTACTTGCGCGAAGGCTGTCCGGGTGAAACGCGTAGAAGCCGCGCGGACCACCGAAAAAGAGCCGCCCATCGTCGGCGCGATGGTAGGACATGAAGTCGAACGCGTCGGAGCGCAGCCCTTCCGTCGCGGCAAACACGGTAAATGTCTCCGTGGCGATCTCTAGGCGGGCAAGGCCGCCGTTGGTGCTCATCCAGAGCCCGCCGTCGTCGTCAGCGAGAACGCCATAGACGGTGTTGTTGGGCAGCCCGTCGGAGGTCGTGTAGCGACGGCACGTCTCCGCGGCGAGGTCGAAGCGGCACAGCCCTCCTCCGATCGTCCCGACCCAGAGCGCACCCGGGTCGGCAGCGCTCTCGGTGATGGTCCACACGACATCCGCGCCGAGGCTCGTCGGATCGTCGGGGCGGTGCCGCACACAGTCGAAGCGGCCCGGCGGCGTCTCGTCCACTAGGCGACACAGCCCACCGTCGGTACCGATCCAACGACCGCCAGCGGAGTCCTCGTGGACGATGCTGACGCGGGGATCGGGAAGCCCCCCCAGTCGGCTCGGGTCATGGAGGTAGCTCGTGAGCGTTCCATCTGGATCGCGTCGAAAGAGCCCGATCGAGGTACTGATCCAGAGCGTGTTGTGCTGGTCCTCTGTGAGGTGGCGGACCGGGAGGATAGACCACGCTTCGATGCCGAGTTCTTCGGGGAAGAGTCCCGGCGGGATGTAGATCGATTCGAACCGCCCCGTCACACGGTCGAGGCGCATCAGGCCGCGGCGTTTTGTGCCCAGCCAGAGCGTACCCGCCCGGTCCTCGAAGGGCCACCAGAATGCGTTGGCGTGTTCGCCGTCGAGGTCGGTCCGCAGCGGCTCGAAGCCCTCCTCGCCGGCGCGGCGGCGGTTCAGGCCGTCGTTGGTCGCCACCCACAGCGTACCCGCGCGGTCCACGAGCATCCCGTTGACGCGGTCGTCGCTCAGCGCGCGCGCGTCCCCCTCGATGCGCCGCTCCCAGTTGAAGGACGAGGGCGTGCCGCCGAAGCGAAAGAGCCCCTGGTTCGTTCCGACCCAGACGAGGCCCTGGCGATCGCGGAAAAGCGCGAAGACTTGCACGGGCGGTCCTACTCCCCCCCCGCCCGGTGGCCCCAGCGAGAGCAATGCGACGGTCTCGTTGTCCAGGTCGATCTCGGCGATGCCTTGTCCCTCCGTCGCGGCCCAGATGATGCCGTCGCTCAGGCGGATGCTCACCTGGGTGCCAACGGGGATGCTGCTCGCGGGCCAACGAGCGAACCGCTCCCACGCGCCGCGCTTCCATCGTTCGATCCATAGGCCCAGCCCCGGATCTCCGCCGATCGAGAACGCCTCACCCAGGTGGCGCGGGCCAGCCTCGACGATGAGCGGCCCGTGGAAGGTGGTCGACGGGCGCGGGTAGCTGCACCGCAAGTCATAGATACTGAAGGGGCAGGCTACGTTTCCGGGGGCCAGCTTGCCTCGCTGCCGTAGGGTAGCTCTCGCTAGTCCGGCGCTGTCCTGCGGGCCGTCCTCGACCAGCTCGCACAGGTACGACGCGTTCGTACCCACGTGCAACCGTCCCTCCGGATTGCGGTCGATGGCGACGACGAGGCCGTTGCAGTGGCCCGCGCTGTCCACCGCCGCACGATACCGCTGAAACGCTCCGACGCGACGATCGAAGCGGCTGAGGCCCTGCTGGGTGCCCACCCAGAGCGTCCCGTCGTCCTCGACGTGGAGTGCCGTGACGCGGCTGTGCGGCAGCGAGCGCGGCTCGTCCGGATCGTGGCGATAGATGCGAAAGCCGGTGCCGTCGTAGCGGCTGAGGCCGTCGTCGGTGCCGAACCAGAGGAAGCCCTCGGCGTCCTGCGCGATGGCGTTGACGCGGCTGTGCGAGAGCCCGTCGTCGACGCCGAGGTAGGCGTGCCTCAGCGGGGCACGCCTGGGCCTCTCGGAAGACTGAGCCTGTGCGGACACAGCCACGGCAACCACAAGAAGCAGGACCCGCATGGAGCTTGATGGATGGTCGCGTCTCCACGGCGAGGTCGTGCTAGTCGGATAGGAGACGCCGCGCAGGGCGGTAATAGGCGGCGAATCTACTCGCGCGTGGTCGCCCCGCCAACCCTCCTCCGGGCCGGAAGCATAGTCCTTTCGTACCGATTTCTATCGATGCTGTACCCTTGCCTCCTCGCATTGTTGTCGCTCGTCTCCCGTCGCACGCGGAGCCTCCTCCCCTAGGCATTGCACGTCACCCTAGGCCTATGCCGCAGCCTGCACGCCTGGTGCCTTGAGTCCGGCGACCTGGTTCTGTGCGTCTGCGATGGCTGCGCTCACGATGGCCGCTGCTTCCCGCGCCTGCTCCGGCGTGTGTGTCGCCATGGCTTGCATCCGAAACCGTGCTCCGTCCTCCGGGACGGCCGGATATTCGACGAGGTTGGCGAGCACCCCGCGCTCCGCGATGAGCTTCGCAGCAATCCGCGCCACGTCCCGCTCACCGATCGGCACAGGCACGATGGCGGAGGGCGCACCGAGGCACGCGATGCCTTCGTCGGCCAACGCACCCCGGAGCGCGGTCACAGCCCGGAGCAGCGAGGCCCGCCGCGCGGCCCCCTCTTCGGAACGCACGATGCGGAGCGCGGCCTGGACCGCCGCGCACTGTAGCGGCGAGAGCGCGTTCGAGAAGATGTGCGGCCCGCCCATGATCTTGAGGTAGTGCTTCACGGCAGGGTCGCGCACGGCGACGAAGCCGCCGTTGGACGCGAACGTTTTCGAGAAGCTCCCCATCACAAGGTCGACCTCGCCTAGCAGCCCCTGGAGGCCTAGGCTTCCGGTGCCGTCCGGTCCGAGCGACCCGAAATCGTGCGCGATGTCGACCAACAGCGTGGCGTCGTAGTCATGACAGAGGGCTTGCAGGCGCGCGAGGTCTGGCGTGTCGGAGTCCATCGAGAAGAGGCCTTCCGTGATGACGAGGACGCCGTTCTTGGAGTCCTGTGCGCGGATCGCGGCCAGCACTTTCTCCACATGTTCGGCCGAGCCGTGCCGATGCCGATGGACGTTGCGCGTGGCGGCATGGGCCCCCTGCTGTAGACAGGCGTGAGCCAGTTCGTCCATCACGATGTGGTCGTAGGGGCGCACCAGCCCGACGATCGCCCCGAAGCCCGCCGCCCATCCCGTCGGGAAGAGCACCGTCTCGGCCATGTGCAGGGCGTCCGCGATCTCGCGCTCTAGGTCGAGCGAGAGGGCCGTGTTGCCGAGCAGCATCGGCGACCCGGCGCTGTGCGGACCGAAGGCAGCGAGGGCGTCCGACACCGCTTCGTGCACGGCCGGGTGCGCCGAGAGGCCGAGGTAGTCCTGCGAGGCGAAGTTGATGCCACGCTGCGCCTGGCCGCACTCGCTGCGGATGGCGACGGTCGGCCCCGTGGCCTCGTCGAGGGACCGCGAGTAGGACCAGCAGGCCGCGCTCGTGCGGGCGCTGTGCCACGCGTGGAACGGCTGCGTGCGTGCGAGCAGGTCAACGCCGCGAGGGCGTGCGAAGCGGGCTACACTACCGGAAAGAGCAGCAATCGACATGAGAGGTACCTGGGTGAGGAGAGGTCTTGCGGTTAGGCGATGCGCCAGACTAGACCTCCACCCTTCGTCGTGGCCTCGTGTGATTACCCGAAAAAGCCTCCGCTTTTACTGCTCGCACTGCGGCACGAGGGCGGCGTTTGTGCGTACGCGAAACCGCTATGCCTGACGCTTCCCACCCCACTCCGCTTTCTGTGTCAGACGGCCACGACACGGCGCTCTACGGCAAGGACCCGGCCGAGGGCCTCGTGGCGCTGCACCTCGTGCGTGACACCTCGGGGCGCGAAGCGGAACCCGCACGCATGCGGCTCTACTGGCGGCGCGGCTTCGATCACCCCGACGGAGGCACGATCGAGACGGAGGAGGTGCCGTTCTACCCCTTCATGCTCATCCATGACGCCGAGTTGCTGCGCGGCTTTGGGCGCGAGCGCTTCCGCTACCAACGCCTCGACGCGTCCGTGAAGGTAGACGAGGATCGCGGCGGGCAGGCCTACTTTCGCGACCTCGTCGTCTTCACGTCGGTCCGCGCCTACTGGGACGCCGTGCGCCACGTCGAACGCGCCACGGAATCGGACAAGCGGCGCCCAGACGAGATCTATTTCGCTGGCAACCCGGAGCAGCTCTACCTCATGCAGACCGGCCGCACGCTCTTCAAGGGCATGGCCTTCGAGCACATCCACCGGCTGCAACTCGATATCGAGGTCTACGCGCCAGACGGCTTCCCGCAGCCCGAGCGGCCCGAGCACGCCGTCATCATCGTCGCGCTGAGCGACAACCAGGGCTGGTCGCGGCTGCTGCACGCGCGCGACTCGTCGGAGAAAGCGCTGCTCGAAGAGACGGTCCGCGTCATTCAAGAGCGCGACCCCGACGTGATCGAGGGCCACAACATCTACGGCTTCGACTTCGACTACCTCCGGAAGCGCTGCTCGCTCCACGGCGTCCCGTTCTCCATCGGCCGCGATGGCTCAGTACCGCGGCAGTTCCCGAGCTCGATGCGCTTCGCTGAGCGGATGGTCGACTTCCCCGCGCTCGACATCGCCGGGCGGCACGTCGTCGACACGCTCTTCCAGGTGATGAGCTTCGACGTGTTCAAGCGCGACCTCCCGGGCTACGGCCTCAAGGTCGCGGCGAATTATTTCGGCTTCGCGGATGACAGCCGCACCTACGTCGCAGGCAACGACATCGCGCGGGTGTGGGACGAGGACCCGGCGCGGCTCCTGGACTATGCGCTCGACGACGTGGTGGAGACGGAGCGGCTGGCGCGGCACCTCTCGGGAAGCACGTTCTACCTCACGCAGATGGTGCCGATGCCCTACGGCCAGACGGCGCGTACTGGCCCGGCGAGCAAGATCGAGGCCCTGTTCGTACGCGAGTACCTCCGCCAGCGCCAAGCCCTCCCCCGCGCGGCGTGGGGCAGCCAGACCATCGGCGGCTACACCGACGTGTTCGTCACGGGTGTCGTCGGTCCTGTCGTGTATGCCGATGTCGAGAGCCTGTACCCGAGCATCATGCTGCAGTACGATGTCCGCCCAAAGGACGACGCGCTCGGCGTTTTTCCTGATCTCCTCCGCAAGCTGACCGACCTCCGCTTCGACACCAAGGCCGCGATGAAGGCGACGAACGACGCGGGCGCGCGCGCCGAGTTGGACGCCCGGCAGACGGCGTTCAAGAACATCATCAATAGCTTCTACGGCAACCTCGCGTTTAGCCTCGCGCTGTTCAACGACTTCGCCGAGGCCGACCGCGTGGCGGCGACCGGCCAGGACCTGCTGCGTCAGATCATCCGCCTCGTCCGCGCCGACGGCGGGACGATCATCGAGGTGGACACCGACGGCGTGCTCTTCATCCCGCCCGACGGCCTCCGCGGCGACACGGAGGAGCGCGCCTACGTGCGCACACTCTCCGAGCGCATGCCCGAGGGCATCCGCATCGGCTTCGACGGGCGCTTCCAGAAGATGCTGTCGTACAAAAAGAAGAACTACGCGCTGCTCGGCTACGACGGGCGCATCAAGTTCAAGGGCTCGTCGCTCGTCTCCCGCTCCACGGAGTGCTTCGGGCGGCGCTTTGTCCGCGAGGCCGTCCGGCTGCTACTCAACGAGGACATCCAGGGCCTGCACGACCTCTACCTCGCCCAGCGCGACCGCATCCTCGCCCACGACTGGAACGACGGCGTCGCCGACTTCCAGCGCACCGAGACGCTGAAGAACACCGTCGAGGCGTACGAGGCCGACGTGCAGGCCGGGCGACGCACGCGGACGGCGTCGTACGAACTCGCCAAGCAGCGCGCCGCGCAGACCGGCCAGTTGCCACGCAAGGGCGACCGTATGAGCTACTACCTTGCCGGACCCGGCCCCGCCTTCGAGGCCGCCCGCCTCGCCGACGCCTGGGACCCGGCTGCGCCCGACGAGCACACGCCGTACTACCTCGACCGCCTCGACCAGGTCGCCGCCAAGTTCGTCCCGTTTTTTGAGACGGAGCACCAGCACCGCCTCGTGTTCTCCCCCGAAGACCTCTTCGGCTTCGACGCCGCAGGCATCCGCCTCGCTCGCACCGAACGCGCGCTCGACGACGTGGAGGACGACGTGCCGTTCTGAGTACGGCGGTGTCCCGCTGCTCACGTTCTAGTCCCTCGACAAAGGGAGAGCAGCGCTTGGGTATGGAGCGAGGTGGGAGGATTTGGTCGGCAATCCCGACAGAATGCCTCCTCCACAATGGACCGATGTGTCCAACTCTGACAAGGCACCAAGCTGGTCACACTAGGACTCCGCCATTCTTCGTCACACCTAGATCACCCTCGCTCCGCCGGCCTCAATCGCCCGCGTCCAAAAGAGTATCGAGGCATTCGCCTGTTTTTTTATCGTTGCCCAAGGAAAACAATAGTGTAATAGCTGACAGCATCTCGGTTGACCTTAGCTCCCAAATTTTCCTTATGCTGTTAAAAAAACTGTGCCTATCCCCTTGCTTAGCAATCTATACGTTCTATATTGGCCTATCGGAAAACTCTCTTCGGCTGCGTGTTTTTCTGAGCACTTACCCACGACCACCAAGAGTCAGCTGCATTGTCAACCTAACCTTGAACGGTCCCATGTCCAACGAATCATTCCACCTCGCCGCCACTGACTACCCTCTCGTCCGAGTGACGAAGAACTACAAGCCCTTGGCCCAGAGCACGGTCATCAAGAAGGAAGTAACCGTCGGAAAGCTTCTAGACGCCCATGCCAAGCTTAGAGAGATGGGCGGCTCTGCCGCGGCAGGCGGTGAGCTAGTAGGGCCGTGGTACGTCTACAAGGAAGGCAGTGAGCTTGAGAAGGCAGCGATCACCCAGGAGCAGGTCAGCGTGCTAATCGACGCGGGGGTTGTCAACCGCGAGATCACCATCCACGAGTTGATCCGAGTCGGTCAAGACTTCTCGGGGCCGACTCTCGCCGCCGGTGGAGAGCTGATCGGTCCTTGGTATGTGCTCCGAGAAGGGAACAACTCCTTCGAGACGCTTGGTGATCTCTCCGGCCTCGCCGGTAGAGGCTGAACGGGTAGCTCGTAGCACGTTGCTCTGGAAGGTACCCGTTCCGTGAGTCTTGATTTCTCCCCATCTGTGCGGTGGTTAGATCGGCATATCGATCTAATCCTACCGCACCTAGAGACGGCGTCCATTGACAGGAAGCTCCTCCAGCGCGCTGGAGAGTTTGCCATCCTATACAGGGCCCTCCGCGGCGCCCGTGGAGTCCCTGACGACCTCCTCACGCGGTGGCAGAGCGTACTCACGGCGTACGTCAACAGCCAGGAGATCGCCGAAGCCGCCAGGAAGTCGCTCCCCGGAGCCTGGGCGTGGCTCATGCCCTACTTCGTGCTGAAGCACCTCCACGGGCACGTGGTCCCCGAGCATGAGGCCACCATGGAGTTCGCCCTCCGGGCTGGCTTTCCCTACGCCAGCGAGGTGGTGCCCTATCGGCGCCTCGACCAACACTACTTCCTCTCACTGTACGAGGGCCGTAGCCTCGATCCAGCTCGCTTCGTGCCAGCTACCGCGCTCAACACGTGCCGCAGCCTGTTGAGCATGGACCGAGACACGGCCTATAGCATCACCCACACGCTGTTCTACCTGAACCACTTCGGACGGTGTCGGATGGGTCACGACCATCCGGCCCGTGGGAAAGTCGTGCTGGTGCTGCAGAGCCTCCTTCCCCATTTTGCGCGACGAGGTGATTGGGACGTGTTGGGCGAACTATTGATTGCTGCGCGGTGCACGGAGGGTTTCCCCTCCACCACGCTCGATCGATATCTAGCGCTCTTCCAAGCGCAGCGCGACCCGGATGGTTATACGCCCCCTTCCGAGGCAACGAGGCAAGCGATGGGAGACGACCCAGACCGAGATCGGGTGTTTTATGCTTGTTGCCACACCACGCTCGTCGCTGCCCTGCTCGACGTGGCTGCGCCGCCGGACGCAGAGCAAGTCCCCCACTTCGAGCTAGAGCCACTCGGTCAGGAGAACGACGACCATGTACTTCGCCGGGTCCTCGAAGCTCGAAACCGAGCCGTCCTCTATCTCAACGCACAGAGCGAGCTCGGGGCGCATGTCCCGACGTTTGACGCAGTCTCCACTCCAAACGGTGAGCCCCGAGACGACAGCGCCGGAGCATTGAGGCCTGACCGTGATTTTGTCTTGTCTGGCTTAGCGACGCACGCCGATCCCGGATTAGACAATGCCGACGCACTGGACCTTGCCGAGTGCTTTGCCAGAGAGGGCGATGTCGAGGTCGTAGCCCGACTCGTGGCCAGCCACCTCGCGCAGCGGCCTTTGAACGAGCGGCTTTCATCCGTCTTGGACTATCTGCTTCAGTCCCAAAAGCCCGACGGAAGCGTGGGCTACTTCTTGAGAGAACGGAGACTCCTAGGCGTCGGCGACATTAGCAACATTCGACTGGGCTTGACCCACTTGTTCGTAGAGGCCGTCGAAGCGTGGCTAGACTACAGGATCGCCAAAGGACGGTCGAGCGGCGAACCGGTCTCGCAGCCGATGCCTGCAGCCTAAGCCGTGCTCGCAGAGGCCTGCAGCCTAAGCCGTGCTCGCAGAGGCCTGCGGAGGATCGCGCTTGCAGGCCCGCGTAGTACGAGATGCTGGCTTTCGAGGGTAGTGCACTCGTCCACGTTCCGACCTACCTCGTGCACCGGATATGTTCGGCTGACGGGGAACGTGGCGTTCTCATGCCCTTCGCAGGCGTGCGACGGTGGATCATATGACACGGCGGTAGAGCACCCCCGGAAGTGAGGCGAGCACCGCAGCAACTCCTCGCCACCGCTTCGTCACATAGACGACGCTCCGCCGCTTTTCGATCGCCGCCACGATCTGCGACGCCGCCCGTCCCGGTGTCGCTACCCAGAACAGGCCGTCACCTTTCGCCATCGCAGTATCCACGAACCCTGGACGCACGTCCGTCACGACGAGGGCAAGATCCGACTTCACGGCGCGGTGACGAAGCCCGGCGAGATAGCGCGCGGCGAAGGCTTTTGATGCGTGGTAGGCCGGGGCTAGCCCACTCTCACGCACCGCTGCCACCGAAGTGATTCCGACCAGGTGCCCGTGCCCACGCGTCTCGAAGTGACGGTAGGCAGCATCGGCGAGCGCTGCGAACCCGAGCACATTCGTTTCGACGGTCTCGCGGACGTGGGCCCAAGACTTTGCTTCGTCCGTGTGCCCTGTCCCAGCGCTAATCACAACGAGGTCCACACCACCCATGCGCTCTACTAGCCCGTCGAATCCGCGCCTGGCACCAGCAAGTTGGGTCACGTCCATCTCAGCCGCCTCAGACGTTGCGGGGAGTTCAGCTAGCAACTCAGTGAGGAGATCCGCTCGCCGCCCTGTAACACCAACAGCGTATCCGCGGGCTCCTAAGGCCAACGCAAGCGCGCGGCCGATTCCCGAGGTAGCTCCAACGACAATGGCCTTCTTCATCGAGCTCACTGAATCCGTACGGAAACCGCTGGAGTCACCGACCAACTATCGGTTGAACATAGTAAGCAAGCTTCACCATTCTAGCACGTTATGCAGCACTGCTACTCTCTGCCACCCTCTCGACCACATCGGCGATGATCTGGGTGAGCTTAGGCTCGGCTTCGCCAGCGGCAGCTAGGATCTCGGGGATGGAGACGGGTTTGAGCGCGTCGGGGAAGCACTCGTCGGTGATGACGGAGATGGCGAGCGTCTGCAGCCCCATGTGCTTGGCGACGATGACCTCTGGTACGGTGCTCATGCCCACGGCGTCGGCTCCCATGGCGCGTAGCATCCGGTACTCGGCGCGCGTCTCCAGGTTGGGGCCTTCCACGGCCACATAGACGCCCTCCTGCAGCTTGAGCGCCCGGTCGAGCGCCGCCTGTTTTGCAACGGTGCGGAGCGACGCGTCGTAAGGGTCGCTCATGTCAGGGAAGCGCGGCCCCCAGGCGTCCACGTTTGGTCCAGCGAGCGGGTTGGCGCCCTGGAAGTTGATGTGATCCGTGATCAGCATCAGGTCGCCGCGCCGGAAGTGCGGGTTCATGCCGCCTGCTGCGTTCGAGATGAGCAGCGTCTCCACGCCAAGGGATCCCATGACACGAACTGGAAAGGTGACCTGCTTCGGCGTGTAGCCCTCATAAAGGTGGAAGCGCCCCTGCATTGCCAGCACGGGCACACCGCGCAGCGTTCCCGCGATCAACCGCCCGTGGTGCGACTCCACCGTCGAGACGGGGAAGTGCGGGAGGTCGTCGTAGGACACGTCGGCCGCGATCTCGATCTCGTCGGCGAGCTTGCCGAGGCCGGTGCCCAGGATCAGACCAATGCGCGGCGGGTCGGTGCCGAGGTCGAGGTGAGCGCGAACGGCGGCGGCGGCCTCCTCGACACGAGCGCGGTACGCATCAATGTCAAAGTCGAGGCCTTCGGTGACGGGCATGGGGGAGGTACGAAGTCAGGCGGTCGAAAGGCGAGGAGGAAGCTACGCTCGTGGCGCTCGCTCATTGTCCGCGATCCTACTGCGCGTCCACCTCTCTCACTAACAGGTACGCATTTGACATCAAGCCATGCCTCCCGCTATGGCACGCTGAACTCGACTCAGCAACTCAGCAAGGCCACGGAACAGCGGAGCCGTCAGTGATCCTGAAGCGAGTTCAGGACGACAATATCAGTGCTTGCTAGCTAGATCCTGGTCCCCTTCGGCCTTCGTGCTGCGGCACTCTCAGTCGATGTCCTCGATGATGCGTCGGATGGTCGCCTTTTCGAGTTCCGTGTCGCGCTGCACGGTGTCCGTCACTGCTGGGCGGGAGGGCGGTGTGAAGAGGGCCCGGAAGTCCATCGCCGACCGTGAGGTGTCGGCCGGGGCAGGCTCGCTCGGGCGTGTTTCTGCAGGTCGTGCTTCCGCTGGGCGGGCTTCGACAGGGCGCGTCTCCGTGGCGCGAGGCTCGGCGGGACGGGGCTCGGCAGTGCGTGCCTCCTCGGTTGGGGACTCGGGGTGGACGGGGGCGTCGCCGACGAGCGGCGCGCCGGCGGCAGGCAAGGCACGACGGGTGCCCTGAGCCACGCGGGGAAAGTAGCCGGTCGGCTCCTCGCCGGTGAACGCGGCCAGGATCTCCAACTCCGACGTGTGGAACGCGCGCAGCCGAGCCGTTACCTCGGAGATGCGGTTGTTGAGCTTCGAGAGGTCCTGCTTGGCGAGGTAGCGCTCGTGCTCGGCGTCCTGCACGAGTTGCTGGGCGCGCATCTCGGCCTCTTCGGTGATGAGCTTCGCGCGCTGCTCCGCCGTCTCCTGCGTGCGGCGGGCGTTCTCTCGGGCCGAGTGCACAGCCTCTTGGAGGGCTTCCTCGATCCGGACGTAGTGGGCGAGTTTGCCTTCGAGTTCCTGCACGCGCGCCTCGGCGCGGCGGTTGTCACTCAGGAGCTCTTCCCACTGGCGGGACACCTCGTGGAGAAAGTTGCGGACCTCGTCTTCGCTAATACCTCGGAAGGCGCTAGTGAATTCTTTTTTTCGAATCTGAAGGGGGTCGAGCATGCGATGCCTCGATGGGTCGGTGGAGGGTGGCTGGTAAAACGTGGACGGGTGAAGTCTGGGAGGACCAACCGATGCAACGCGCGGTCGTTCTTTTCGAGCGGCAGCACGGTTTCACGAAGCCGCTGCAAGCTACGGCTTTCCATCGTCGTTCTGCGGAAGGGTGTCGGAAAACGTGACGAAGGCTTCGCTACCCACGTGCCCCGAAGAGTGCCGAGCCAACGCGCACGTGCGTCGCGCCCTCCTCGATAGCGACCTCGAAGTCACCGCTCATCCCCATCGAGAGGCAGGGCAGCCGGTCGCGCCCAACCTGCTCGGCGAGGCAGCGAAGACGTCGGAACTGCGGTCGCACCAGCGTCTCCAATTCGTCGGGCGCGCGGGCTGGCGACGCGAGTGTCATCAGCCCAACAGGTCGGATGTGCGCATACGCGTTTAGGCTGTCGATGAAGCCGGGCGTCTCTTCGGGGGCCAACCCTGACTTCGTGCCCTCGCCCGAGACGTTGACCTGGACGTAGCACGGGAGAACGCGGCCGACCGCTTCGGCCCGCTTGTCCAGTTCGCGCGCCAGGCGCGGGCTGTCGAGCGCGTGGAACACGTCGGCGACCTCGCAGACCGTCTTAGCCTTGTTGCGCTGGAGCGACCCGATGTGATGCCATCGGATCGCCTCGCCCGACTGTATGCTGGTCACTGCGTCATTGTCGTCCATGGCGTCACTTACGATGGCGTCACTTACGGACGCATGACTTGCGCAGGCATCGAGGAAGGCACCGGGCAGGGCGCGCGCTTTCTCGTCGAGCTCTTGCACCCGATTCTCCCCGAAGTCGCGGAGCCCTGCAGCCACCGCCGCACGAATGCTGCGAAGCGGAAACGTTTTGGACACCGCGATGAGCGTGACGTCACCCGGCTCCCGGCCAACCCGCGTCGCTGCTGCGCTGATGCGCGCGCTAATCGCGTCGTACCTAGCGCGCAGGCGCTCGCTGAGGTCAAGGAGATCGGCGGTCATGGACGAGGGAGACGGCTCGGGCGGGGTGAGTGGCAGAGCCAACGCTGCAGTCCGCGCGCGGGTCCGACGAGTTGTTTCTGAAAACGTACCTGACCACCCCCTCTCTCGTGGTAGTTGCGACTCTCTCCGCAGACGCCCGGACGCGTCGACACCCTGTTTTCCTTGGTCAGGCGTCACGACCGGATACCTAATAGTCGAGATGATATAGCGGCCTCTCCTAACCGCTGGGCGCGGCATGTAGTGTGCACCACCGGGGTCTCCTGAATTCCCCCTGCTCCGATGGACGAACTGCGTGCCCTCTACCGGTCTTTGCTTGCTGACCATCGCCACAGCCTGGAAACGCTCCGAGTCCAGGCGATGGCGGGTGAGCCTGCCGCTTGGGACTCGATTCTTCGCGAGGCACATACGCTGAAAGGCTCAGGGGGACAGTTCGGCTACCCTGAGATCACCAATGCCGCCCGTACGCTGCGAGAGGCTCCCGAGGTTGCCCGCCCCGATCTCCTGGATGCCTTGCTGGAGGTCGTCGTAGCCTGCATGGAAGGCCGAGAGACGGCACCATGCCCGCCTGCGCCTGGGCCAACACCACCGCCGAACTCCGAGTGCGAGGCGGTTGCCCGGCACGTGCTGGTCGTGGAAGATGACCCCCTCATCGGCTCGGTGATCTGCAACGCGCTGCGTCGCCATGGGGCCACGCCCACACACTGCGACCTAGGCACGAAGGCCGTTGCGATGCTGTTCGACACGCCAAATGCTCCGCCCTTCGATCTCGTCCTCCTGGACATCTCAATGCCTGGCATGAGCGGGCTGGAGGTGCTTGCCCGCATCCGCCGCGAGCCAACCACCGCGGATCTACCGGTGATGATGGTGAGCGCGCACAACGATGCCTCCACCATCACCTACGCGCGATCGCTCGGTGCCGACGACTACCTCACCAAGCCGTTTGCGCCGAAGACGCTGCTGCGTCACATTGAGGCGCTGGTGGCGGCGCGCGATCTGGGCACACCAGTTGGAGTAGGCACGGTCGCCGCTGCGTGACTCTCTGCCCGCAGCACCGGGCCCATGAGGGGGACCCGGATACCCGTTCCGAGGTAAGCCTGGTATCGTTCGGGGCGTCCTGGCGCGTACGTTGTCGCATGCGCCGCCTGCGCACACTCGCGGATGCTTCCGGCCCACGAAAGCGCCTCCTTGTCTTTCCCTCGCACTCTGTCGATGCCCTCCACCGCCACGCCGCCGTCCGTCGATGCTGCTTCTCACGGCATCCGGGCACGCCTCCTCGACCGCTACCAAGCCGTACGCGCCCACACCGAGGCCTTCTGCTCGCCCCTTGCTATCGAGGACTACGTCGTCCAATCGATGGCCGATATCAGCCCCACCAAGTGGCACCTCGCGCACACGACCTGGTTCTGGGAGACCTTCGTCCTCACGCCGTTCCTCGACGGCTACGCGCTCTACGACGACCGCTTCCTGTTCCTCTTCAACAGCTATTACGTGCAGGCGGGCGAGCGCCACTGCCGCGCGCAGCGGGGCTACCTGTCGCGGCCTACGGTCGACGAGGTCAAGCGCTACCGGGCGCACGTTGACGCCCACATGGAGCGGCTTCTCGACGGGCTCGACGAGGACGCGCACCGGCCCCTCGCCGACACGGTCGAGATCGGGCTGCACCACGAGCAGCAGCACCAGGAGTTGATGGTGACCGACCTGAAGCATGTCTTCGCGGTCAATCCACTCCGCCCCGCCTATGACGCCCGGCCCCATGTTCAGGCAGGCGACCCAGGACCGATCGACTATGTCCCGTTCGAGGGTGGCATCTATCACGTGGGCTTCGCAGCCCCGGAGGGCGCAACGGTGGGCGAGCGGTTCCATTTCGACAACGAGGGGCCACGCCACCGCGTCTTCCTCGAACCCTATGCACTCGGCGGCCGCCTGGTGACGAACGGCGAATTCCTCGCATTCATGGCCGATGGAGGCTACGACCGCGCGGAGCTATGGCTCTCGATGGGCTTCGCGCACGCCCAGGAGCACGGATGGACGGAGCCCTTCTACTGGGAGCGCCGCGACGGCGTGTGGATGCACTACACGATGCACGGCTTCCGCGAGGTCGACCCCCACGAGCCCGTCTGCCATCTCTCCTACTTCGAGGCGGACGCCTACGCTCGCTGGGCCGGAGCCCGCCTTCCTACTGAGTTTGAGTGGGAGGCTGCCGCCCGATCGCTCCCCGTCGTCGGGCCGTTTGTGGACGCCGGACACCTCCACCCGCCCGCGATCTCAGACCGCGTCGGCGGCCCGGTCGGGGGCGACGGGGCACCAGCCGACGTGCCACAGCTCCGGCAGATGTACGGCTCGGTCTGGCAGTGGACGTCAAGCAGCTACGGGCCGTATCCCGGGTATCGCCCCGTCGAGGGAGCGCTGGGCGAGTACAACGGCAAGTTCATGTGCAACCAGTACGTCCTCCGCGGCGGCAGTTGTGCCACGAGCCGCTCGCACATCCGCCCCACCTACCGCAACTTCTTCCCGCCCGAGGCCACGTGGCAGTTCACCGGCCTCCGCCTCGCGCGCAGCCTGTAGGACGGACCGTCGCTTCTCTCTCATGGATCGTCGTTCCTCTCTCACGTCTCTAACCTCGGTCTCATGACCAACGCCATCACCTCCAAGCCTCTCGACGCTGCGTTCCTTGCCGATGTCGTCGAGGGCCTGACCAGCTCTCCAAAGACGCTTCCCTGCAAGTACTTCTACGACGAGCGCGGATCGGCTCTGTTCGACGAGATCACGGAGTTGGAGGCCTACTACCCTACGCGGACGGAGACGGCGATCATGGAGCGCCACATCGCTGCGATGGCCGCCGCGGTGGGTCCGCGCGCTGCGCTCGTAGAGTACGGAAGCGGGTCGAGTCAGAAGACACGCATGCTGCTCGGCGCCCTGCCGAACCTCGCCGCCTACGTGCCCATCGACATCTCGGGCGACTATCTCCAGCAGCAAGCCACCAGTCTCCGTGCGCAGTTTCCGGAAACGTTAATCCTACCTGTCGCCGCCGACTTCACGACGGCGTTTGACCTCCCGGCGCTCCCTCCTGACACCAAGCGTAGAGTCGTCTATTTCCCTGGCTCGACCATTGGCAACTTCGCACCCGACGCTGCCGAGCGGCTGCTGCGCCGCATGGCGGACATCGCTGGCCCGGGCGGCGGGCTGCTCATCGGCGTGGACCTCGTGAAAGACCGCGACGTGCTTGTTCGCGCCTACGACGACCCGCAAGGCGTCACGGCGGCGTTCAACAAAAACCTGCTGGCCCGAATTAACCAAGAGGCTGGAGGCACCTTCGACCTGGACGCGTTCGAGCACGAGGCGCGCTGGAACGACACCGACGCCCGCATTGAGATGCACCTCGTGAGCCCCGTCGCCCAGACCGTGTACGTGGGCGACACTGCGTTCGGCTTTGCGGCAGGAGAGTCGATCCATACCGAGAACTCGCACAAGTACACCCTCGACGAATTCTTTAAGCTCGCTGGGCGGGCGGGGTGGACGCGTCGCCACATCTGGACCGATGCGGCGGACTGGTTCAGTGTCCAGTATTTTGAGGCTGCTCCACCTCGCAACTAGGCTGTTTCAGCGCGGCACTGTTTGTGTGAAGGTGGGGTCCCCCAACCGTTCCACCCCACCCCACCCCCTCGATGGCCTCGAAAGTGCTCGGGATCGACATCGGGGGCACCGGCATCAAAGGTGCCCCCGTCCATCTCAAGCGTGGCGAGCTGATCGCCGACCGACACCGCATCCCGACGCCTCAACCCGCCACGCCAGAGGCTGTCGCCGAAGTCGTCGGGGCTATCGCCAAGCACTTCGACTGGAAGGGACCCGTCGGCTGTGCGCTGCCCGGCGTAGTGCGCCACGGCACGGTCTACACGGCCGCCAACATCGACAAAGGGTGGGTGGGCACGAACGCGAAGAAGCTGCTGCGCAAGGTGCTACCCGAGCCGCCCGTCGTCCTCAACGATGCCGATGCGGCTGGCCTCGCAGAGGTGCGCTACGGGGCAGGACGACGCCATCGGCGCGGTTCGCTGCTCCTGCTCACCTTTGGCACGGGCATCGGGAGCGCCCTCTTTCACGACGGGGACCTCGTCCCGAACACCGAACTAGGGCACCTTCACTTTCTTTCAGGAAGGCACAGCGGGATCGCCGAGCACTACGCTGCAGCCCGGCAGCGTGAGGACGACGCCCTAAGTTGGGAAGCGTGGGCGGACCGTGTCCAGGCGTACTTGGACTACGTCGAAGAGCTGCTCAATCCGGACACGATCCTCATTGGCGGGGGCGTGAGCAAACTGAAACGGTGGAGCCAGTTCGGCCACCACCTCTCCACCCGTGCCAAGCTGTTGCCCGCCGAATTGCAAAACAACGCCGGCATCGTGGGTGCCGCGGCTGCCGCCGATTGAGGCGCGTCGAATAGCTCGACCTGTTACCTGGTTGTGCCGGCCCCGTTGAGGGTACCGTGACTACGGCCCATGGTCGTCGATGACTAGGTAGCGTTGACATTTGAGTCGGACGGCCGATGGTCGATACCCGCAGCAACCAACCTCTGCTGCCCGTGCCCGCTCATACCCTCACCGACCAACAGTTCGCACGCATCGCTCCCCTGCTGCCCGGGAAGCCCGGCGACCGAGGACGCACCGCCCGCGACAACCGCCTCTTCCTCGAAGCCGTCCTCTTCGTCGCCAACAACGGCGGGCGCTGGCGTGACCTCCCCGAGCGCTTCGGCAAGTGGAACAGCGTCTTCGTTCGCTTCAACCGCTGGAGCAAGAAGGGCGTCTGGCAGCGCCTCTTCGAAGCCGTTCAGGACCCGGACCTCGAGTGGCTCATGGTTGACTCGACCATCCTCCGGGCTCACCAAGATGCCTCACGAGGGCGCAAAAGGGGGCTAGCAGCGAGCTAGCGGCCCAACGGGAGGCCCTAGGGCGCAGCCGCGGGGGCCTCTCGACCAAGCTGCATGTGGCCTGCGACGCGCTCGGCAACCCGGTCCGCTTCGCGCTCGCACCGGGGCAAAGCGCCGACAGTCAAGCGGTGTTGCCGCTCATCGAAGGACTGGCTGCCGAAGCGGTGCTCGCCGATGCCGCCTACGACTCTGATGCTATCCGGATGGCGTTGGCGGCGCAGGGCATCGAGGCGGTGATCAAGCCGAGTGCGGCGCGTTCACGGAAGCCGGCCTTCGACCGCGAGCTCTACCGGGAGCGCAATCAAGTAGAACGGCTGATCGGTCGGTTGAAGCGGTATCGTCGGGTGGGGACGCGCTACGAGCAGACGGGCCGCAACTACCTCGCGTTTGTGCACGTGGTATCGACGCTACTCCTGCTCGCCTAATGTCAACGCGGCCTAGGCCTGATGGGCTCCCTATTTCTGAAGGCCGCAGGCACAGTCGTTTGCACAGCCGTTTGCAGGATTTGCCTTTCGAGAGCCTGCGCTACCGCGTATGTTGCGCCATTCCACTCCGAAGTCCGTGTCTTTTCCCCGATCAATGCTTCGCCCCCTTTTCGGCCTCACGGTCGCCCTGAGCTTCGTCGCTCTCGCTCCCTCGACCCTCGCTCAGACCGTCCTCACGTTTCCGGGCGGCGTTGCGCATGACCACGAACGGTGTGCGACGCCTCAGCCCACGCTGCAGGACCGCCGCATGATGAAGGGCGTTGATGTGGAGGCCGCTCTGGAGCGCCTCGCTGGTCAAGAGCTCGTGGTGCCCGTTGCCTACCACGTCATCCGCCCCGACAGCAGGCAGGCCGACATCCCCGACACCCGGCTCGATGCGCAGACGGATAGCCTGAACCGGCAGTTCGAAGGCACCGGCATACGCTTTGTCACAGTCAGCGTGGACCGCACCGTCAACGCGGCATGGTACAACGGCATCGACCTCGGCAATGCGCTTGAGCAGACGGCCAAGCGCACCCTCGCTATCGACCCCGCCCGTGTGCTCAATCTCTACTTCTCCGAGATCGACGCCCTGGGATGGTGCTACTTCCCGACCTCGTTCCCCGAGTCCAGCACACAGCATGGCTGTTTCATGGCTACCGGCTCCGAGCCTGAAGGTGGCCTCGCCCCTTATGACGGCGGCGACACCGCCACGCACGAGATCGGCCACTTCTTCGGCCTGTTCCACACCTTCCAAGGGGGCTGCAACGGTGGCGACGACGTTGCCGACACTCCGGCCGAGGCGGAGCCCAACTTCGATGGCTGCGACCCCATGCGAGACACCTGCCCGAGCGTCCCTGGCTTTGACCCGGTGACCAACTTCATGGACTACAGCGTCGATGCGTGCCTAAACGAGTTCACGCCGGGCCAGATCGCTCGCATGCAAGCGCAGGTGGCCGCGTTCAAGCCGACGCTCCTGCTCGGGCAAACCGCAGGACTCGGGCTCGGCCGCGAGGCGTATGACTTCGGCGAGATCTTCGCGGGCGAGACGCTCACGCAAGACCTCTTCGTCGCCAACTACGAGGCCGAGGCCGGCGCCTCGTTTGCCGTCACAAGCGCGACGCTCAACGGCGACGCGGACGCCTTCGAGGTATCGTTCCCTGACAACCCGACGACGCTCGGCCCGGGAGAACGGCTCCCGCTCACCGTCACGTTCAAGCCTACCGACGGCGGCACGTTCACGGCAACCATCACCGTCACGACCGATGACCCGGAGAATGGTACGCTAGAGATCGCGCTCGAAGGAAACAGCGTCAACGCCCCGGTAGCCACGCTGAGCCCGGAGACGTTCCGCCTCCCCGTTGATCAGGGCACGTCGCGCACGGGGACGGCCCGCATCGGGAACGTAGGCCCTCAACCGCTCTCGTTCGAGTTTGTGCCGCCTGACCCGACCTCGTTCGTCGTCGATATCACTCCAGCATCGGGTGCCATCCTGACCGGTCAGACCGGCGAGATCGAAATCACCCTGGACGCCGGGACACGTGCTCCTGACGACTATGACGAGACCCTCACCATCACCACCAATGACCCGGAGAACGCCTCGCTGGAGCTTCCCGTGGTCATGCGCGTCCGCGCTGTGGTGGATACGGAGGACCGGACGACCCCCTTCGCGTTCGAGTTGGACGGCAACTATCCCAACCCCTTCAGGCCCACCACCACCATCCGCTTCACGCTCGCGGAAACTGCCCCGACCACGCTTGTGGTCTATGACGCCTCGGGTGGTGAGGTTGCCCGGCTCGTCGACGAGCAGCTTGCACCTGGCGGGCATGCGATTCCTTTCGACGCCACCGGCCTGTCGAGCGGTGTCTACTTCTACCGGCTCGTCTCTGGGACCGAACAGGCTACGGGATCCCTGGTCTTGCTGAACTGATCAGTGATCCCTAGCTTTAGAGCGTTTCTTCAACTCGACGATCCCGACCCATGCGCGCTGCCCTCTGCCTGTTCCTGCTGCTCGCGCTCGTGGGCTGCCGGGAGTCGCTGCTGACTCCGGAGGACGAACTCGTCAATGAAACGGAGGAGGCTGCCGACGAATCCCTCGCAGATGTGAGGCGAGGGTACCTCAAAGGTCCAGGCTATGTCGCGGTCGGGGAAGAAGGCACGTTCAAAGCGGCCCCAGACTCGTCCGTGTTCTTCTACAAATGGACGCAACGAGGCGAGGGCGCCTTCCGCGTCTTCACCACACGCGAGCGCATCGTTGACTTCCCAGCCTGGCGAGCCGGAGAAGTGCTCGTCGAGTACGTGGCCTACTCCCGCGAGGGCGAGCCGGTCCTACGCGGCAACCTTCTCGTGGACGTGCTTGAGTGAGCTTCAGGCCCAGCCGTCCCGAATTATGCCGCCGAAGCTGACTACGCGACCGCTTCGGCGGTCTCTTTTTATTCGCGTGGCACGCTAATTCTAGCCAGCGGCTAGGCTAGACGCCCAGCACGGTGAAGCGCGACCCCTCAACAGGGTGCTTCTCGACTTCGATCCGCACAGGGAACGCCTCTTTCAATTCGTCGAGATGGGTGATCACGAGGATTTTGTCGAAGTCGTCGCGGACGGCGTTGATGGCTTCAACGAGGCTGTGGAGCCCCTGCTTGTCCTGAGTGCCGAAGCCTTCGTCGACGACGAGCGTGCGGATGCGGACCCCGCTGCGCTCTGCGAGCAACTGGGCAAGGGCAAGACGCAGCGCGAAGTTGACACGGAAGGCTTCGCCTCCGGAGTAGGTCTCGTAGGCCCGCGCCACGCCGTGCTCGTCCGTGATGTTGATGTCGAGCGTTTCCTTCGTCCCGCCTGCCTTTTTGTCCTTGAGCGTCTCCAGCAATACCTGGGTGCGCCCGCCCCCCCGCCCGGCTGTGAGCCGGTCGAGCAGTTCGTTGGCGCGCGCCTCGACCTCGGGCAGGGTCTCTTCGATGATGAGCGACGGGATGCCATTCTTGCCGAAGGCGGTGCGCAGCTTGGTGTAGATCGTGCGCTGGCGTTTCACCTCGCGGTGCTTGGCGCGGGTCTCCTTGAGGGCAGCCCGGTCCGAGGCACACCGTTCGAGTCGAGCGCGCAGTGCACCGCAGCGCCCAGTCGTCTCACCGAGGTCGGCGTCCACCGTTGCAACACGGGCTGTGAGGGCTTCGCGCTGCTGTTCGAGCGTGGCACGCTCCGTAAGGGCTTGGGTGGCGGCGTCGAGCTGGACCCGCGCTGCCTCGCGCTGCTCTGTGAGGGTTGCCTGCTCCTCAGCCAGGGTTGTCTGGCGCGCGCGCCACTCAGCGAGGCGCCCTTCGGCCCCCATCAGCCCCGCCACTTGCTCGGGAATACCGGCTAGCGCCTGGAGCTCTTGGCGTACCGCACCATGCCGCCCAGCGTCATAGCCGATCCGCTCGAGTTGCTCTCTGAGATGCGTCTGCTTCTGACGCGGCACAGCCAGGCTCCCGCCGTCGTGGAGGTCGGTGCGGAGCGCGTCAAGCGTACGGCGATGGCGGTCCACGGCCGCACGCAGGCCCTCTGCCTGCCCAGCAACCTCGTCCAACGTCCGACGCTCCTGCTCCCAACGCCCCAGCGAAGCAGCCACCGTCTGTGCCACTTCGAACGCCGCCTGGTCAAACGGCTGCGCATCAAGACGCGCCTGGGCGTCTGCAAGCCGCTTCCGAGCCTCCGGTGTAAAGGTGTCACGCTCCAGTGAATCACGTACCTGCGCTAGCCGACTCGTCAGTCGCTGACGCTCGGCCTCCTGCTGCGCGTGGCGGGCCAGGCGCTCCGTC
Source organism: Bacteroidota bacterium (assembly GCA_039821555.1). Classification (NCBI taxonomy): domain Bacteria; kingdom Pseudomonadati; phylum Bacteroidota; species Bacteroidota bacterium. Next base: position 66,720 of record JBCBNX010000001.1, on the reverse strand, counting down.
AGCGTTGCATGCCGCGCTTCGACCCCGTTGAACTGCTGCACTTGCGCGTCGAGCGTGCGATAGTCCTGACCAATATGCCCGCGCCGCTCCTGCATCGCACGGAGCCGCTGGTCCAGATCGTCTGCCCGCGCCTCGACCCCAGCAATCTCCGCATCGTAGGTCGCCCGGACGGTTGCGCGGTGGTCGGCAGTGAGCACCGAGCCGCACGTGGGACACTGCTCCATATCCAGGGCATCGATGCGCTGTCGTTTTTCCTGGAGCGCCTTGACCTCGGCAGTAAGGTCTTGTCGCAGTGTCGTCGCGCTGTCGATCTCAGCACGTACGTTCATGCCAGCCTCTTTGACCTGCGTAAGTCGGTCACGGGCATCACGGAACGCCGTGAGTTCCTCGGCGCAGGCAGCGAGGTCAGACTCGAGGACGGACCGCTCGGGAAGCGGGTCGTCCCTGTGGAGCGCACGATCTAGCTGCGTAGCCTCACCTTCGAGACGGGCCCGTTCAGCCGTGATTGTGGTCTGACAGGCGTGCACCTCCGCCTCGTCCGACCGGCGCCGCTCGGCGATGTTACGAAGCCGTGCCACCGTCGCCTGAGCCTCGTTGGCCCTGGCCAGTTCCTCCTCCACTCCGGTACGCGTGGCCAGACGGCCCTCCGCCTCCTCTAGCTTCTGCGTATCGCGGCGGAGGTCGGCCTCGTGCTGTTTGAGCCGGAAGTCGAGGTCGCGCTGTTGGTGCTCGATCTGGAGCGTGAGCTGCTGCAGTTGCGCCTCCACGCCACGCCGGAGGTCGGCCTTCTCGTCGAGCGTGTCGCGCTCCGTGCGCAGCGCCTCGTAGCGCCGTTGGGCGGCCACGATCTCCTCGCGCCGACCGAGGAGGCGCTCCGTGTCGGCGACTTTGGCGGCAAGCGCGTCGTGCTCCGAGGCAAGCGCGGCGTTCCGCTCAGCGAGGCGGTGCAGTGTGTCCTGCTGGTGCTGCGCTTCACGCGCTGTGGCCTCAAGCGCGCTGAGGCGGTCTACGAGGGCGCGTTGCTCCGTACGTAGCTCTACTTTCTGAGCGTCGAGAGCCGCGCGATGTGCCTCGGCGGCATCGAGGTCTTCTTGCCAGCGCCCTTCCTCTTCGAGGGCGAGCGTCAGCCGGTCGATCTCGGCTTCGAGGCGCTCGCCCTCGGATTTGTACTGCCGGATGCGGTCGCGGGCCTTGTCGGCCAGCTTGTCGTAGCGGCCGAGCGCCAGGATCTGCGCCAGGATCTGCTTGCGGTCGGCGGGCCGCTTCTTCGTGAACTCGTCCGAGCGGCCCTGCAGGAGGAAGGCCGAATTGATGAACGTGTTGTAGTCAAGCCCAATCTTCTCGTCGATGACGGTCTGCGTCTCCCGGATCGACGGGGTCGTGAGCGGGCGCCACTCCCCGGTACCGGGATCGAGGACTTGAAACTCCAGGGTCGGCTTGGAGGTCTTGCCCGACGCCGACTTCTGGTAGGCACGCACGACACGGTAGCGCGCGTCGTCGAGGTCGAAGGTCAGGTCCACCTCCATCCGTGACTGGCCGATGCGCAGGAGGTCGTCGTCCGGCTTGCGGCTGTCGCCAGACTTGCGCGCCTCGCCCCAGATCGCCCAGGTGATCGCGTCGAGGAGGGCCGACTTGCCCTGGCCGTTGCCACCAGAGAGGCACGCGACGTGAAACTGCTCGAAGTCGAGCGCCTCGTTGGCCGTGCCGTAGGAGAGGAAGTTGTGGAGCTTGAGCGCGACGGGGACCATGCGCGGACGCGACAGCGGAAGAGCCGGGGACGGTGGTACGGACGGCTCCAAGGTACGTCCGCCTCTACCTCTGCGATCCGTGCCGCTGCAGGATCGACCCCACCTACGACGACCGTGCTACGGGGCCCGCCCGCTTTACCGACACCTGCATCGAACGCGCAATTTCGTCGAGGCGTGGCGTGTCCACGTCCAGGTCTACGGCCGCCTCCCACCGATTCACCTCATACTGATCGAGCCAGCGGCGGAAGCGCATCATCTCTTCAGGCGAGAGCTGCGCGACGAGGAGGGCAAGGCGGTTGAGCGGCGTCATCGTAGATCGGTCGACCAAGCGAGGGGCGGCAGGGACTCGTCTCGTAACCCAGCGCTACGATCGTTCCGCGTGCACGCCGGAATCGGTTCAAGGTCGGATAGCTGCAACAACTAGGCCGCGGAGAGCTCTTGGGTCACACGAATCGTCACGCCCGGAATGTGCCAAGTCTGGCCCCACTGACACGGGTCAGTCGCCGAACCCTTGAATGGTCGTGCTTGGCGGCGGATCGTCCTCGAACCGGCCTGCTTCGAGGTCGTCGACGGCTTGAAAGAGCCGCTCGCTCAAGCCGGGCAGGATTGGCTGCACGGCGCCCCAGGTGGCCGGGGCTAGGCCGCGTACGGGCTCGTAGAACATCGAGGTCTCACGCGTCTCGTCGCCGATGACGGGTGAGGTAGCCCCTGCCATCAGCGGCAGCATGTTGACGAACCCGAGCATGAGGCTGAGCACGAGCAACGCCTTAAATCCGCCGAAAGCGCCGCCGCCCACCTTGTCGAGACTGCCAAGCGCCAGCGCCGACAGGGTATTCTTGATCGCGCGGACGAGGAGGAACACGCCCAGCATGACCCCCGCGAACACTACCGCAAATCCCACCGTGCCAGCGATCCTCGGCGACAGCCCCATGCTATTCACCACCATGCTCCCGATGGGTCCCGCGAACATAGCGCTGAGGATGATGGCCGCCACAATCCCGACGAGCCCCAGCACCTGATCGACGAGGCCTTTGTGCCAGCCCCGCATGAGGCCGAGCACCGCTACGACCGAGATGAAGGCATCGAGGTAGGAGAGGTCAGCGAGGAAGTCCATAGGTAGGGAGGCAGATGGCTGGGCGTAGAATAATGCCAGGGCTATGCCAGACGAGCTACTTACTCCAATACCTGCGATTTACGGAGGCACGATCAGCAGGCCTCAACCCTTTAGGAGCGCCTCCACGGCCTGGCGGACGCGGTTGCCGTCGGCGAGGCCGCGAAGCGCGCCCATGGCCCGGCCCATCACTTTGCCCATGTCTGCCATTGAGGACGCTCCTGTCTGCTCTACGATCGCGGCTACGCGTGCCCGTAGCTCCTCGTCGCCCAGTTGTTTCGGGAGGTAGTCGTTAATCAGTTCCAGCTCTGCGCGCTCCTTGGCTGCGAGGTCCTCTCGGCCAGCGTCCTCGAATTGGGTGATCGACTCACGGCGCTGCTTTGCCTGCTTCTGGAGGATGGCGAGCGCTTTTTCGTCCGTCAGGGCACCCTGCCCGCTCTTCTCAAAGTCGAGGAAGGCGGCACGGAGCAGACGGAGCGTGCCGACCCGTTGGGCATCCCGCGCCTTCATGGCGGTCTTGAGGTCGGCGTTGATCTGGTCGGCGAGGGGCATGACAGTGTGGGCGAGAGCCAAGAGAAAGGAGCAGCACAAACTACGGTCCTGCCCCCTGCCAGACAGCGGCGTCTGTGCCAAACCCGACCGAGTTTCGAGCGGCGCTACCGCAAGACGAGCCGCACGGCAATGACGCCCAGCCCGACCTGCATCGCACCAAGCCCCACGGCCGAGTAGGTGTCGAGCCGCTGCGCTTCGTCGCGGAGCGCTGGGTCTCCCCGCTCCGGGCTGCCCAGGTTCCTGTAGCGGTCGTCGACGTCGTCGGCGCGGAGCTTGAAGTAGACCGCCGTAGCTCCGCCCGCGAGCGCGAGCGCGCCCGCCGCCACATCGATCCAGCGACTGGGACGCGCCTCCATCAGTCCAATCACCTCAGCGCCGTCCTCCGAGCGCAGCGGCCGAAGCAACACGCTCTGCTCGTTTGTGAACCCGGAGCCGGGTGTGAGTTGTTGCGAAGCATAGCCGTCCTTATTCAGGCGTAGCGTCCCGCCTAGCTGCACAGGCCGATCAATCGAGAGCGGCGTAGCGCCGAGTTGGGTCTGGGTGCCATCGGGAGCTTCATGCACGACCGTCGCCCCATATGGCACCGAGGTGATGCGATACCGGACCGGAAGATCGAGCTTCGCCACCGCGGTCGCCCCTGCCGAAACGTGTACGGTAGCCGACGCGCGACGCGCGTCCCAGGTATCCGGCTCTCCCACGAGCGCCAATACCATGATGGTCCCAGGCGCGACTTCCAGCACGCCGTCGTCCGTAAGCATCACATGCCGCCCGTTGACGAAGAACGTAGCCTCGGGCGCGTTGGTCTCAACGCGGACATACCCCACGTCCTGCGCCCACGTCGGGGCCGCAGTCAGGAAGCTGACGAGGAGGATCAGGCGGAACATCATTACCGAGCGGCAAGGGAATCGACAGCGGAAGCATCGACGATGGCGTCCGACACCGGCGGTCCAAAGAGATAGACTTGGCGAGGCTCGGCCATCACAACGAGGTAGCCGCCAGCGACGAGCGGGGCCGTCTTGACGCGTCCGCCAATCTCGGTCTGCCAGCGCACCGTCCCCGTGGCAGCGTCGAGCGCGAAGACGCGCTTGCGTAGCGAGCCAACAAACAGGACGTCCCCTGCGAGGTGCGGCGCGGCGGCGATCACGCCGTCCTCGGTGTGGGTCCAGCGCACGTCGCCCGTCTGCACGTCGAGCGCGGCGATGGTGCCGTCGGACGTGCCGACGAAGAGCGTGCGGCGGTCGGTGGCGGGACTCGTCAGGCGCGTCGTCGGAGTCGCGGCGGCATACGTCCAGCGCCGCTGCCCGGTGGCGGCGTCGAGGGCGACAAACTGCCCGCGCGTCGTCGGCACGAGGAGAAGCCCGTCTGCAACAGCGGGCGTGGCATAAACGGGGACCTCGAGGTCGGCTGTCCAGCGCGGGCTCCCGTCCGTGAGGCTGTGTGCCGAGATGCGCCCCTGGTCGTCGACAACCGCCACCGTCGCGGCATCGAGCAAGACAGGGGACGCGTGCACGGCCTGCACCGAATCGGAGGCCAGCTCCCACTGCACGGCGCCCGTGCGGACGTCCAGCGCGCGGATCGTACCTAGTAAGCTCGCTGCGACGAGCGTGTCGCCGACACGGAGCAGCCCGGCTGCATGCGGCTCGGCGTCGAGCTTCCACGCGATGCGTCCCCGCACGATGTCGTACGCCACGACCCCGTCGCCGCCGGCCGAGATTGGCGCAATCAGCAGCCGGTCGGTCAGCACGGGCGCGCCGTCGATGGCATCGCCGAGGTCGGTCTGTCCGGTAAAGGTGCGCTCCTCGGCGAGGTCGAGCGAGCGGACCTCGCCCTGGCGCGTGGCGACGAACAGCTGCCCCTCCGCGACGAGCGCCGCGGCCGGCCCGAACGCGCCCTCGGCGTTGTAGACCCATTTCTCCTCTAGTGGTAGTGCGAGTTCACCCTCAGCCTCGAAGGTGCGCGCCGCCGAGCCGCCCTCCGTCGTCCACGCCCCCTCGTCCAACGCGAGCGGGCGGCCCACCTGCAACACCTCGCAGCCTACCCAGAACAGGGCGACCAGCAGCAGCCAGACCGCCGAGCTTCGCCCTCCGACTATGGACGTTCTAGAAATCATAGCCGAAGAAGAACTGGCTGAACGCCTCGCGTTCGTCCCACTGGATGCCGTCGCGGAAGCGGAAGCCCCGGTCGTAGCGCAGCACGAACGCGCCGAAGAGGTTGAATCGGAGGCCAAGCCCGGTCGCGCCGAGCGTCCGCCCTGCGTTGAGCTGCGCCTCGGCGATAGAGTCGCTGTAGAAGTCGTCGTTCCAGGCATGGGCCGCGTCGAAGAAGGCCGCGCCTCGGATGTTGGCGAGGCCGAACGGGGCGAGGATCGGCAGGATCGCGCCGGGCGCCTCCACGAGCGGGAAGCGGAGTTCCTGCGACGTGAACAGGATGTTGCGCGCACGCACGTCGAGGAAACCGAAGCCGCGCAGGTTCCAGCTTCCGCCGAGCAGGAAGAGCCGCGAGCGCCGCCCTATGTTCGACTGCGCGAGGCCCCACGAGGCGAAGGTGAGCCCGGGCACGATGCGGAGGTAGTGCCGCAGGTCGGCCGAGAGCGTGACGTAGTTGACGTTGGCGTTGAGCACGTCGGTCGTGTAGCCGACGGTGAGGTTGCCGCGCCACCCGTCGACGGGGCCGTTGAAGCCGTAGAGCGCCGTGTCGTGCACGAGCGCCACGCTGTTGCTTACGAGCACCGACTCCAACGTCTCGGTCGCCGTGATCTGGTCCTTCTGGCTCCACGCCGCCGACGTGCCGAGTTCGACGCGGCGGAACTTCGAGAGCGGGTAGCTGACCGCGCCGAAACCGCCCCACACCTCCTCGAAGAAGACCGGGTAGGTTGCGGCCGCGTCCGGATCGCCGCGGTCGAAGCGCCGCCCGCCGAGGCGGAACGCGCCGTAGCCGAAGTTGGCGCGACGTCCAAGGTGCAGCCGCGAGACGGACACGTTGAGGCCCTCCCAGAACGAACGACCGGGCGTGTTGACCTGGAAGGCGGACACGTACCAGCGGTCGTTGCCGAGCATGTCGGAGAAGGCGAGCACCGCGCCGCCGGAGGTGCCCCAGACCGGGTTCGTGCTAACCCCGCCCTGGGCGATGTCGAGGTTGTACGCGCGCTTGTAAGGGCGCTGCCGCTCCACCTCCGTGATCGGGATCGGGTCGAACGCCCACCCTTCCTCGGGTGGCGTTCTGTCATCGGGTGAGGTGGCCACGGGGCGGGCTGCCCACGCCTCCGGCGGCTCCCACGAAAGGCCCACGCGCGCGCGCAGCGCCACACTTGCGGAGATCGCCTCGCTGGGCGGTGTCTCAGCGAGGGGCCCGTCCTCGGCAAACGCATCGCCGCCTCCGGGCACGTTGGCTGCATCGTCGTCTGGGATCGGCATGACCACCGAGCGCGGCGACGCCGGCGCCGTCTCACGCTGCGCCAGCAGCGGCGCCGTCGGCCCAAACCGGTCGAGGGCGGGACGCACCGCCACAATCGAGACGGGGTCATCTACCAACCCGCGCGCGTCCATCGTGCGGATCGTGAAGCGGAAGTTCTCGAAGCTGGCGAAGACGATGCGGTCCGTGTCGGTCCAGACGGGGTCGAACGAGGCGCTGGTGAAGCGGGTCAGCCGCGTCGCCTGCCGGGTGGGCGCGGCCGTGCTCGTGCGGGCCAGGAGCGGGGTAGCGCTCTCGGCTTCGACCGTCCAGAGGTCTTGGGCGGTGAAGCGGCCGGTGGCCTCGTCGCGGACCGTGCTCGTGTAGACGACGCGCGTGCCGTCGGGCGTCCAGCGGGGGCTCAGGTCGAGGTGCGGGCCGTAGGTGAGGTAGGCGAGCGCGCCCGCGTCCATCGCCCCCTCTTCGAAGGTGTAGGTGAAGAGGTTGTAGGCACCCTCGTGCCCGAACGCCGTGCGGTCGCTGGAGAAGACGAGGCGCGTGCCGTCGGGGCTCCACGCCGGGTCGCGGTCGTCGTAGGCGTCGTCGGTGAGGCGGGCGAGGCGGCCGTCGGCGAGGTCGTAGACGTAGAGGTCGGAGAAGCCCGACCGGGCGATGCCGGTGAACGCGAGCCGCCGGCCGTCCGGGCTCCAGTGCGGCGAGTAGATCGCCACGAGATCGTCGAAGGCGAAGGTGTGGAGACGGCGCTCCTCGACCATGTCGAACACGTGCACGACGTCGGTCCCGCCCGACTTCGTGACGAAGACGACATGGCCCTCGTCGTTCACGTCGTGGCGGCTGTCAAACATGTGGAACGCCTCATAAACGGCGCTGCGCTCACCCTCGACCACCACGCGTGGGTCTTCGACGGGTGCCATCGCTGAGTCCACGGCCACGCGGTAGAGGTTCGTGTAGCCGTTCTTGTTGGCCGCGTAGACGACGTGCCGCTGGCCCTCGGCGTCGGTCCAGAGTGCGGGCTTCATGCTGTAGCCGCGCGCCTGCACGGGCTGCGCCACGAGCGACGTCACGTCCGCGCCCTCGACGTCGGGGACGTACTGTGCGCGCACCCACTCGTCCCAGCGCTCGGAGAGGGTCTCGAAGTCTTCCTGCAAGACGTGTTCGATGACCTTCGTGAAGTCGGGGTCGCGCCAGGCGTTTTCCATCATCAACAGCAGCTTCTCGTCGCCGTAGGTCTCGCCGATCCAACGGCAGACCGCCTCGCCCTGCTTGTACATCACGTAGCTCCCCCGGATGCGAATGATGTTGTCGAGCGGCACGAGGAAGTTGGACGCGACGGCGTCGCGCATGATCATCTCGTGGTTGTGGTCGGCGCTGCCACTCCAATACTCGGCGATGCCTTCGGTGAACCACAACGGGATAAAGGTCTCGGCGGGCCGCCGGTAGTCGGCGTAGGCCCGGCGCACCTTCGAGAAGGTGAACACGTGCACCAGTTCGTGGCGGATCACGCGGCGGAAGCGGTGCAGGTCGCCGTTTGAGGGCACGACCACGCGGCCCTTGAGGAATTCGAAGAAGCCGCCGACGTTGTCCGGGATGAAGCCCGGCGTGATGTTGGTCTGCTTGAAGTGGAGGTTGGTCGCGTAGAAGACGACGGGCACGCGGCGGACGAGCGAGAAGTTGAAGCGGTGCTCCAGCTCGTCGTAGACCTCCTCGGCGAAGGCGGCCCCGTACTCGGCGAGTTCCTCCATCTCGGGGTAGTAGTACACGTCGAAGTGCTCCGTCTCCAGGACGTGCCAGTCGAAGTCCTCGTACTGCACCTTGTTGCGTCCGAACGAGAAGCCGTACTGCGCCGCGACGGGCGGCGCGCAGAGCCCGACGACGAGCGCGAGCGTGAGCAGGCGGGGCACGAGGGCGAGGACGGACCGGAAGGCAGGCACGGTGGCACGTCGGACGGGTTGGGGGACGACAGCCCCGCACGTTACATGGACCTAGGCCCAGCGTCAAGGGCCTTTCGCCTCACCTACCCGCTTCGTGCCCCGAATAGCCACCCGGAGCGCCCGAATCGCTTCACCAGACCCGTCGCCGACTCCTTGCTAGCTCAGACGGCCTCGCTTTCCAGGACAATCTCGTCACTAATTTCGAGCGCGAACCGGTTGTAGGCGAGCGTGAGCCCAAGCGCCAGCACGGCCGCCCCGACACCGATGAGAGCGCTGATGTAGGGCGGGGCCGCGAGCGCCAGGCGGATCAGCACCGTCGTCATGGCAAACGCCGAGTTGCGGAAGACGACGGCGTAGAACGACGCGTAGCGCAGCGAGACGAGCACGATCAGCACGTCGGCGAAGATGAGCACCGTGTAGAACGTCGCGAAGAAGTCGGCCACGGGCAGGCCCATGCTCCACCGGACGAGGTCGTAGGCCCCGATGCTCACAAAGAGCACGAGCAGCAGGAAGGCGATGCGCTTTTTCGTGGCCACAAACTGCGCCTGCTCGCGGTCCGTGGACGTGATCCGCCGGTGCTTCTGCGCGCGGTAGTAGAAGCCCAGCACCACGAAGATCACGAGCGCCCCGGAGACGTCGGCGGCCATGTGGAGGACGGCCTCGGCGCGGTCCGGCTCCCAGGCGATCGGCTCTGGGAAGTTGGTCAACTCCTTGAACGCTGCCCGCAGTAGGATCAGCGAGAGGATCTCCAACTGCTTGCCCAGCGCGTCCGCCACCGAGTGCGCGAGCCCGAAGATCAACTCCACCACTTCCACAAGCAGGAGCAGCTTGAAGGCGAGGTCGACCGCGTAGAAGTGGCTCGTCGGGATGCGCGCGGCGAGCCCGTCGGGCAGGAGCCCCTGCCGCCCTAGCTCGATCACGACGAGGTAGCTGAGAAAGGCGATGACGAGCCCGGCGCCGATGGCGCGGCGGGTGCGAGGGGTCGATGCGCGGTGGTCCAGCGCGTCAAACAGACGGACGAGAGGCATGGGTGGGGTCGTGACGACCAGAAGTGCAGGCTACCGCCATGTCGGGGTGAGCGGTCAGCCGTCTCTATACGAGCCACCCGACCTGCGGTGCCCGCACGAGTTCAAACCGAGAACCACGGGTGCACTCCAGGGGCACGATCCAGACGCGTGCGCCCTGCCCGGATCGTTCCGCGCGTTCCCAGATGCCCCGACTTGGACATCGCCTGTTCCAGGGAGCCCTCGTCACCACCTGCATCCCCCCTGCCCTATGCTTCGCGCCCTCTTCCTGTCGCTGTTTGCCCTTGCCCTGGCGCTGCCCGCGGCGGCCAACGACTACACCCTCTACGTCGCCCCGCGCGGCACTGACGCCTACGCCTACGCCGAGCAGCAGGCCGACAACGACAACACCTACGCCCACCGCTCCCTCCACCGCGCGCTGACCCAAGCGGGCGAACTGCTCGCCAGCGGCTCGCCGACGGTCCGCATCCTGGTCGCGGGCGGCGAATTCGACGGGCAGTTTGGCGCGGGCACCTGGGCGCTCGCGTCCGTCGACAACCCCCGCGCGCGCCTGCACATCCTCGGCGGCCATGCGGGTGCCTTCGACGCACGCACGCCGTTCGAGACGCCCACCCTGCTGAAGACGTCCGAGGGACGCGGCGGGCCCATCTTCACGCTCGGGCAGCGCTCGGTGCTCAAGGAGTTCGTCTTCTCCGGCTTCGTCCTCGACGCCGGGCCGTCCAACGTCTACGACGACGACACCAACAGCCTCGTGCGCGGGAGCGGCACCCGCACCTACACGCTGCTGTCGTTCCGCAACCTGCGCACCGAGCGGCTCGTGGTGGCCGACAACGTGTTCATGAACGGCCCACAGGGCGCGATGGACCCAACCATCGCCCCGGCCGCGCGCGACACGCGGGTGCTCATCCAGAACAACTTCTTCCTCAACACACTCATCCCGATCCAGCAACTCGGGACGATGTCCTGGCGAGGCAACCGGATCGCTACGCTCGCGCTGCGCCACAACACCTTCCTGATGAACTGGCCGTTCAACCCGGACCCCACGTCGAGCAACGTTGGGGCCGTGTCGCTCTACCACAAGGAAGGCACCGACCGCGTCGAGATCGAGGGCAACCTGTTCGCCTACAACGTGGGCGGCGCCATGCAGCACGACTGGCCCTTCGACCGCATGCCGGACCTGGCGATGCGCAACAACCTGTTCTTCGCCAACGGATCGCTCTTCGACGAGGACGCGAGCGACGACACGGGCGTCCTCGTGGGCAAGTTCGGCCCCAACCCGCGCTACCTCATCATCGACCTCTACGGTGTCGAGGACGACACGGACTACGACGGCGGCGGCAACGTCATCCTCGACCCCGACATCCCGGTCGACCTCGCGTTCTACCAGGAGAGCGAGATGGAGGAAGACTGGGCCGAGATCTACGTCGACAGCTACGCGCCCCGGATGGAGCTGAAGCCTGGTAGCTATCCCTTCCCTGGCGAGCCTGAGGCGCAAAAATTCGGCGTCCAGCCCGCCGAGGTCTACCAGCCGTAGCACCCTCGCCCGCCCCGTCCGCTGATTGTTGATCGACTCCCTCCCGACCATGTTGCGCCTCCTCGGGCTCTGCGCCCTCCTTCTCCTGTTCACGCCCTCGTCCATCGGGCAAGAAGCCGAAATCGTCTCGTTTCGGATGCCGGACACCGCCGACCCCAACGAGCGGGTGACCATCACCGTGACCGTCCGCAACACCGCGGAGAACACCCTCGACGACAACGGGCAGATCGTGGAGGACCGCGGCTGGCGGCGGTCGGACGGCTACGGCGTGGGCATGGTCTTCACCGACGGGCCGTCGTCCACGGGCGAGGTGTTCAACCACGTCGAGCGGCTCACGCGCGACGTGCCCGCGGGCGGCACCGCGCAAGCGTCGTGGACGGTGAACGTGCCCCGCACGCCGGGCGAGTACCTCTTCACCGTGACGATGGTGGACGACCGCAACAACGCGTTCGGGGAGCGGGTCGTCGAGAACATCGAGGTCGAGGCCGCGCACGTCGTCGGATGGCGGACGCGCGTGCAGGGGCGCGCACAGCCCGAGCAGGAGGTGACGCTCAGCGTGACCGTCGAGAACGAGGGCGAGACGAACTGGCCGCCGGGCACCTACACCGTGCGCGGGACCCTCGACCGAAGCCCCTCCCGCGCCACCCGCGACGAGGAGGCCGAGTTCGACTTTACCATCGACCTCGACGAGGCCGACTGGGACTACGGCGTCTCCGATGCCGGTGGCCACGAGTTCGTCGTTCCGCGCACCTCGGGCAACTACGTGATCGAGTTGGCGGTGCTGCACAACGGGCGCCCGCTCGACGCACGCAACAACCCGTACACGTACACGCTCCGGATCGCCGAGCCAGACATCGAGGGCGCAATCCGGCGCCTGGAGGTGGAAGACGACATGCGCGCTGGACGTGACTACCGCTTCCGCATCCACGTCCGAAACACGGGCGACGTGACGCTTCGCGAGGGCGACTGGCGCGTCGTCTGTGACGCCACGCCTCCCCGCGGCGTCTCCGACCGCAACGACCCGTTTGCCTTCGTCCTCGACGGCGACGAAGACATCGAGGTGCGCGGCACCGAGACCATCGAGCGCTCCGTGGAAGCTCCAGACGGGCTCGGCGAGTGGGAGGTGGAGTGCTTCCTGGAGGTCCGCGACGCCTCCGGCCGCTTCGACGACTCCGGGCGCCCCTCCTCCGTAGACATCGAGGTCACGAGTTCCTGAACCCTGCGGCGTCTAGCGGCGGCAGGAGTCGTCGCTAGATGCCGCTCGCGATGAGCAGTTCGATGTCGCGGTGAGGCATCCCGAAGAGCGTCGCGAGGCTCTTCTTCGTGAGGTGGCGGCGGTAGACATAGGTGCCCGTCCGCAGGCTACCGTTCGTCCAGAGCGCATCGTTGATCGACCCTGACTCGCCGATGTCGAGGAGGTAGGGTACGACCACGTTCGTGAGCGCGTAGCTCGCCGTGCGCGCGGCCACCGATGGCAGGTTGGGCACGCAGTAGTGGATCACGCCGTGCTGGACGAATGTCGGCGCCGAAGGTGAAGTTGGCCGCGACGTCTCGATGCAGCCGCCCTGGTCGATCACCACGTCCACGATCACGCTGCCCTCCTTCATGCCTGCCACCATGTCTTCGGTGACGACCACCGGCGGGCGCTGCCCGGCGCTCATCATCGCCCCAATGACCACGTCGGCGTTCTGGACGGCCTGGCGGACATACGGCTCGTTGGCCGTGGCCGTCATCACGCGTCGGTCAAGGTAGTGCTCCATCTGGCGGAGCGCGGGGAGGTCGTTGTCGAGGATGATGACGTGCGCGCCGAAGCCGAGCGCCGTCCGCGCTGCCCACTCGCCAACCACACCCGCGCCGAGGATCACGACCGTAGACGGCGGTACGCCCGAGATGCCACCGAGCATGATGCCACGACCGCCCTCGGTGCTTTCGAGGCAGTGCGCCGCCACCTGGACGGCAATCGAGCCCGAGATCTCGTGCATCATGCGCACGATGGGCAGCGAGCCATCGGTGTCGGTGATGAACTCGAAGCCGATGCCGGTGATGCGCAGGTCCATGAGCCTGCGCAGGTAGTCCGGCTGGATGCCGCCGAGGTGCAGCGCCGAGATGAGCGTCTGCTTCTCCTGCATCAGCGCTAGTTCTTCCTCCGTCGGCGGGAAGACCTTGGCGATGAGGTCGCACTCGGCATACAGCTCGGCGGCGTCGGGGAGGAGTTCGGCCCCGGCCTCGCTGTATTCCACGTCGGAGAAGTGGGCCTGCTCGCCCGCGCCGCGCTGGATGTAGACGCGGTGGCCTGCGGCGGCGAGGATGCCTGCTCCGTAGGGCGCAAGTGCGACGCGGCGTTCTTCGTTGACGGCCTCGCGCGGCACGCCAATACGTAGCTGACGCTGGTGCTCGCGCACGGCGACGGCCTTTTCAAGCGGCAGCAGCCCGCGCTCGATGGCGAGTCCTTGGATCGACGGAATTTCCATAGGGGGCTCAATTTACGGACGGGGTGAGAGGTCGTGGGTGCACAACGCTGATCTGACCCCGTCGGGTTCTCTGCCCGACCGGCCGCGCCTAGCCTCGCCATCGGTGGAGCACGATGCCGCCCGCGAGCGCCACGTTGAGCGACTCGACGCCGCTACGCCGCTCGGTGCGTCCTGTGATCGTGACGCGCTCGTCCACAACAGCGCGCACGGCCCCGGAGACCCCGTGCGCTTCGCTGCCGAGGATGAGCGCCGTTTTCTCGGGCGGCGCCCAGGACGACGCCGTCGTCCCGTCGAGGTCGGCCGCGGCGAGGTGCCAGCCGTCGGCGCGGAGCACGCCGAGTGTCGCTGCGAGCGTGTCGGTTTGACAGAGCGCGAGGTCCCAGAGCCCACCCATGGCGCTACGCACCACTTTCGGCGACTCCAGATCGGCCGTTCCCGGCCCGGCGAGCACCCCGTCGAGGCCGAACCACGCCGCCGCCCGAACGAGGGTGCCCACGTTGCCGGGGTCCTGTACGCCGTCGAGCACCAACAGCGATGCCGCCTGCTTCAACGCGGACACGGGCTGCAGGACGCGACGCGCCACTGCCGCGATGCCCTGACCGCTCGTCACCGTTGTGATGCGTCCTAGGTCGCGCGCGGCGAGTTGGTGCACCGGCACGCGAGCCGCTTCCGCTCGGCGTAGCAGCGCAGCGACTCTGTCGTCGGCCGCCGTCTCTGGTGTCACAAGAACAGCGTCGAGCGAAGCACTGGCGTCAAGGGCGGCTTCGACCGAGCGTAGGCCTTCGACGAGAAACACGCCCTGCCGCTCCCGCTCCTTTCGACGGTGCAACCTGGCGAGGTCCTTCTGATACTGTCGCGTCAACATGAACACATGATAGTCCCCGCGCTGGAGTCCAGTATCGCAGGAACGGCCCGGCACAAAAGAGAGCGGACGCGCCAGTGTAGACGCGCCCGCTCGAACGAGGAAGCCGAAGCGCAGCGGCTAGGCGACGGCTTCGAGCACCGGGTCTTCGGCGAGGTCGCCCTCGCTGGCCGTCAGCCCTACTTCGAGGCTGTCGTCTTCGAGGAAATGCTCAAGGTGGTGCGCGCGGTCTTCAGCGTGCGCGAGCAGCTTCTCCAGCAGCCGCTTCGTCCCAAAGTCGCTGTGGTTCAGGGCGACGTGGACCGACTTGCGCAGTTCGATGCAAACTTGCCGCTCGCACAGGATGTCGAGTTCGAGCATGTCGCGGATGGGGAACTGCCCCTCCGGCTCGTGCTGGATGTAGGCCAGCTTCTCCTGCTCGGATGGGCTGCACGTCGGGATGCCTCCCAGCACGGTCAGGCGCTCTGCGATCTCGTCGAGCTGGGCGTGGATCTCGTTGTAGTGCCCTTCGAGGAACAGATGGAGGTCGCGGAACTGCGGCCCGGCGACCAGCCAGTGGTGCTTGTGGTACTGGTTGTAGAGTAGGTTGTAGGCTGCGAGGTGGCGGTCGAGGTGCTCCTTCAGTTCGATGCAGGCCTCGTCGGGAAGACCGACCGGGTTGCCTTCGTATTCGTCAACGGTGCGAATCGGCGCGCGGCCCATGTCGGCTTTGTCGAGGGAGCCGGAGCCGTCGGCGAGGTGCGGGCGTGTGGTCTTGGCATTGCTCATGAGTGTCGTGGAGGTGCGTGGACGCAGCCGTTGAGGATGAGAATAGAGGCTGCTGGAATTGGTCATCGTCTCATACGGATAGCCGCGCGCACCGTTTCCACGCTGGGCTGAGCCGGATTGCCCCTATGCTCCCGCCAAACCAGCATCCGGCTCGTCGAAATACCCCTGCAGCCGTTCCAGAAACCGGGCCACGTGCAGGCCATCCATGAGCCCGTGGTGCACCTCCACCGACACCGGCATCTGGATGTGCTCGCCTTCTCGGCGATACCCACCGAATGTGATCTTGGGAACTGAATCGCCGGTCCGCCAGCTCCGCGCGTGAGAGATGCTCGTAAACGAGATCCACGGCAGCACCGAGTAGTGGATCAGGTCCGTCTGCCCCACTCTGGCATCGATCTCGCCAGGGTTGGCCTGGGCGACCCGCTGTGCACGTTCGGCCCGTCTACGGAAAACGGCGAACGACGGATCGTAGTCGATGTAGGTAAACGCGAGTTGCTCGTCGCCCACCAACACCGTCCGCGAACCCTGCACTTCGTCGTACGCCACGACGTGTTCACCCTCGATGCGCAGCCGGAACGGGGCGTACTCGTTGGCCACGCGCAGCGATAAATAAAGAGCCGCCAGCGAAAAAGGGTGGCCCGCCATCTTGCAGTAGGGCACGAGCCGACTCACATCGAGCGGACATGTGATATTGAAGAAGGGGTTGTCGAGCGCCCGGAAGTACTCGAACGCCCCACGACGCGGCCACGTCGACAGATCGATGATTCGAGCGGGAGACGACATGGCGCGCGATGGCGGGTGCGGGTGCAGCGTCGCACCATCCTCGGAGACGTGCTTTTCCTGCGTCGAGCGTTTATTCGCCCTCGACGAAGAGACGTCCTGCCCGAAGATCCACCCCTCGACGCGCTGCACGGCGGACGAGTCGGGCACGTTGGCGCGCCGATGCCCGAGGGCGACTTCCAGCATGCCGAACAGCCCGACCGTCGCGTCAAACGGGTCTTCCCCATCCTTGCGGTCCCCAAAGCCGTCGTCGATCATCGCCGCGAGCACATCGTCCAGATGCACACCTCGTTGCTTGGCCCACGTGAGGAGCGGGGCGCTCTGACGCTGCCGCCCCTCCTGGCTCGTCTTGCTCCACGCCCCACCCGGCGGTGAGAGCCCCAGGTGAATGCACGCCTCGGCGGGATACGTCTCCGCGACGACGATGGCATTGCCTTCCAGCAGCGTGTCGAGCGGCCCATGGAACGGCCAGAGACGCAGCCCGAGCGCGTCGTCCCGAAGCCCGGGAGCGAGGAGGTCGCGCCACCCGATGATGGCGGCTTTGCCAACCTGTTTGCCGCCGAGCGTCCAGAAAAGCGGCGAGGCCGGACCGCGCGTCTCCGTGGCTTGGTCGCACCACCGGAGCAGGTCGTTCCCCGACGCTAACCCGAGGCCGTCGAGCAGGTGCGCCCGCTTTGTACCGCCAGGCCGGTACGGGTAGAACGGGCGCCGCACGCTGATCTCGCTGGCCGTCTCGCACACGTCATAGAACCGCGCCCAGGCGTCGCTTCCAAACCGTGCGAGCGCTTCGGGAAAGCCGTCGACGCCTGCGTTCGCTGCATACACCGCTGGCAGGCCAATCGGAAAGTCGAAGCCTATGAGGATCGGACCGTCTGGAGCCTCGTGGCGGAGCCGCGCCCAGAAGCTGCCGAGGTCGCCTACCAGTTTGGGCGGAGCAACGCTGTAAGCCCCCTCCTGCCATCGTGCTACGCACATCCAGCGCTTAAGCGGGTTTGTGCCCCAGTCTGCGTGGACGACAAGATGTGGACGTTCGGAACGCACGCTGCCCCTTCAATTTCATCGCACAAGCATTTCCAAATCACAAGAGCTTTTACGCTCGAGAAAAAACGTATGTACTGACACGCCTCAACTTCTACGACTACCTTCGCGTGCAACTCTTAGCACTTCAAAATAGGCCCACTATGCCACCGTAAAAAATCGGTAGCACAGTGGGCAAACAAAAGTGAACAACCTATTCAGCCTGATCGTCCACCGGCGAATACTCGTCAAACCCTTCTTCGTCATTCTCCTCAGAGACACCTGCCATATCGACTCTCGACCGAGCGGTAGCGCCAATTGCCAACCAATTAACTCTCGCAGCATATACCCTTGTATCAGCCCAAGTACTGTATCGCAATATGAATCCGTCTCTTCGAACCTGAACCACGTCAGCAATCAGTCTGTGATTTTGCCCAAAAAGGATATCAAATCCAGTAATACCAACATGAACAGATGGCGGCTTACGGTACTCCACCCCAAAAGGAACAAAGTAATCCGATGTACGACGACCAGTACCGTCTAACAGGCGCCAGCCCGAATGGCTTCTGACTCCTTGATGTCGCCCTTGAGTGATACGCATAGCAGATTGGGAGTAACGGTGAATTGATTCAACGCGCTTGGGGGAGCGTTGCACTTGATCGCGTCTCTAGGTTTTTGAGAGCGTACACAGCTACTCTACCCAGAAATACGCGACGTTACCGCAATATACGCAAATCGTTACGTTGCTGGCCAAACACAAGGTCAGTGCTACAGACTTGTGCCCTCTTCGATTGGTCACGATGCTCAAGGATGCAGCCGACCCATGAGGCGCGGGAACGGGATGGCTTCGCGGAGGTGGTGGATGCCGCAGATCCACGTCACGGTGCGCTCCAGGCCGAGGCCGAAGCCCGCGTGCGGGACGGAGCCGTAGCGCCGGAGGTCGAGGTACCACTCGAACACCTCCTGGGGCAACTCGTGCGCGGCGATCTGGGCCTTGAGGAACTCAATGTCGGTCGCGCGTTCGCCGCCGCCGACGATCTCGCCGTAGCCCTCGGGCGCGAGCACGTCCACGCCGAGCGCGAGGCGGTCGTCCTCGGGGTCGCGCTTCATGTAGAACGCCTTCACGGCGGCTGGGTAGCGGTGGACGAGGATCGGGCGATCGAAGTGCCGCGTGAGGACCGTCTCGTCGGAGCCGCCGAAGTCCGCGCCCCACTCGAAGGTCCGGGCTGACTCCTTCCACTGCGGCAGGTTGCGCAGCGCCTCCTCGATCTCGTCGAGGCGCTGGTTGATTGCCACCTCGCGGGCATCGATCTGGCGTTTGCGCCATTTCTTGGCCTGGCCGTACGCCGCACGGTTCGTCTCGGCCTCCTCCTTCAGCGCCGCCTCCTCGTTGGTGAGCGCCGCGATTTCGGCGTCGAGCAACTCCTGCGTCGCGTCGCTGGTGAGCAGGTCGACGGCCTCGGTGTAAGTCAGGCGCGGGTAGTCGCCCTCGGCGGACGTCGCCAGCGGCCCGAGGTCGCGTTCGAGCACCTCCAGTTCTTCGCGGCAGTGTTCGAGGCATTCGCGGACGATGCGCACGAGCAGGCCCTCGGCGCAGTCCATGTTCATGGCGAGGTCGTAGAACGCCATCTCGGGCTCGATCATCCAGAACTCCGTGAGGTGCCGGCGGGTCTTCGACTTCTCGGCGCGGAACGTCGGGCCGAAGGTGTAGATCTTGCCGAACGCCATCGCCATCGCCTCGCCGTAGAGCTGGCCCGACTGCGTGAGGTAGGCCGGCTCGCCGAAGTAGTCCAACTCAAAGAGCGTGGACGTGCCCTCGACAGCGTTGCCAGTGAGAATGGGCGCGTCCATCTGGAGGAACCCGTCCTCCTGGAAGTAGGCGTGGATGGCCTGGATGATGCGGTTGCGGATGCGCATGATGGCCCACGTGCGGCGGCTGCGCAGCCAGAGGTGCCGGTGGTTCATCAGGAACTCGACGCCGTGCTCCTTCGGCGTGATCGGGTAGTCCTCGCTCGCGCCGTGCAATGTGACTGCCGTGGCCTGCACTTCATAGCCCCCCACCTGCTTCTCGTCCTTGACGACAGTACCCGTGACCGCCACCGAGGCTTCCTGGCTCGCTTCGGAGGCCGCGGCGAAGCTCTCCTCGTCCACGGCTTCGGCGTTGACGACGCACTGACAGAGGCCCGAGCCGTCGCGGAGGATCAGGAAAAAAAGGCCTTTGGAGCCGCGCTTATTGTAGAGCCAGCCCTGAAGCGTGACGGTCTGGCCTTCGTGCTGCGCGAGGTCCTGGATGGTGGGCATGTCGAGGTCGAGGGTCGGAGGTCGAGGGTCACAGATCGGGCGCGAAAGGTACGCCGCGTAAGGCGGGCGGATCGGCGCGCGAGGTGAGCGCAGGCGCACAGTCTGCGCGCTCGTTACGGACGATGCCGCGCCGTTTCGCGCGGTGGTATACGGCTTGATTGCAGACGGGCCTCCATCTCATCTAACCCGAGTCCCATGCGTGCTGTCCTGCTGCTCCTCCTTGCCCTGCCCCTGGCCATGTCGGCCCAACCCGTTCCAGCCTCGGACCTTTCCGCCGAAGACAAGGCGTGGTGCGAGGACGGCGACGCCATGCGCCGCGGCGTCCGCGAGGCCTGCGAAGTGCGCGCCGTCAGGCTCGACGCGCGCGACGAGATCGAAGTGGACGGCGGTACCAACGGCGGGATCCGCGTCCAGGGCTGGGACCGCGACGAAATCCTCGTCGTGACCCGCGTGCGCGCCTACAGCGAGGAGCGCTCCACGGCATACAAGCTTTTGGAAGAGGTCACGATCTCCACAGACGGCACCATCGAGGCCGAAGTCCCCCGCACCCGCGGCGACGACTGGGTCGGATCTAGCTTCCGCATCTACGTCCCCCGCGACACGGACCTCGACCTGGAAAGCAGCAACGGGGGCATCCGCATCACGGCCGTCTCTAGCACCATCCGCTTCGACACGTCGAACGGCGGCGTACGCCTGGTCGACCTCGGCGGCGATGTGCGGGGGCGCACCGGCAACGGCGCGCTCCGGATCGAGTTGGGCGGGCAGTCCTGGGACGGCGAAGGCCTCGACGTCACCTCCGGCAACGGCACCGTGAAACTCTACATCCCGGACAACTACTCCGGGCGTTTCGCCTCGGGCACGGGCAACGGCCGCCTCAACGTCGACTTCCCGATCACCGTCCAGGGCCGCATTGACAAGAACGTGGAGTTCACCCTCGGCGAGGGCGGCCCGCTCCTGCGCGCTCGCACGGGCAATGGCAGCATTCGCATCGAGCGCAGCTAACCTCCGACGAGTGCTCGCAACGTCGATTCGCGCACGGCACCTTCCCGGATGACGACCAGCGCACCATCCTCCACCTTCACCACGGTCGAGGGCGTACCGCCGAGCGGACGCCCGGCATCGAAGGCGTAGTCGGCGGCCTCAACCACATGGGGGTCGAGGTCGGCGAACACCGAGGCGGGCGGCGCCCCCGTGCGGTTGGCACTCGTGGAGAGGAGCGCGGTGCCACACGCGGCCACGAGTGCCTGCCCGAGCGGATCGGGCGTACGCCGGATGCCGATGAGTCCGACTTCGCTCACCAGGGCCAAGGGTGCGCCGTTGCCCGCCTCGAAGAGCAGCGTCACCGCCAGCGGACGACCTGCGTCGTCGGTGGCGGCCATCAGTGCGCGGTGGGCGTCGGTCACGTTTGTTATCCAGTCGGCGACGCGGCCCCAGCGGTCGGTGATCGCGAGCATCGGCTTGTGGGCGTCGCGGCCCTTGATGGCGCGCACGCGCTCGACCATCGGCGCATCGGAGGGGGCGCCGCCGATGCCGTAGACGGTTTCGGTGGGATACACGAGCACGCCGCCGCGCTTGACCACGGACGCGGCATGCGCGAGCGTCACGGCATGCGCGGTGGCCGCAGCGTCTCGGGCGATGCTCATCGCTAGCGGCGGAGCGCCGCCCGCCAGTCGGGGCGCGACTCCTCGCCGGTCACGTCGGAGTGGATCAACTCGAACGTGCCGAAGCCGTCCAGGTCAGCGAACACGAAGATCGAACGGCCCTCGCCGGGGAGGTTCTCGTACTCCCAGACCTCGTGCGGCCGCAGCTCCGAGTTCGAGCGGCGGGGGTCGATGACGGACGGGATACCGTATTTGAGCATCACACGTCCCTGGTCGGTCTCGTAGGCCTCCCCGAAATTGGTGGAGTAGCGCTCCTCGATCTGGAGGAGCCGGTCGTAGAAGTCGCGCCGGGCTTCGTTGATGGCCGTAGACGAGTTGGGGTCGCGGATGCGCCAGAACTCAGCGAGGTATTCGCGCTTGGCCTCTTCGTTGGGGAGGTCGTTGAGTCGGCTGCGCTCTCGGGCCGTCGCGATCACGAGGGCGTGCTTGATGTTCTCCTCGAGTTCGTCGGCTGGCATCGACGCGTAGAGCGTGGTCATGTAGTCTTCCGCGAGCGGATCCTCGACCAGGTCCTCGCGCACGACGTTCGGGTTGTAGACGAAGAACTTCTGGGACTGCTCGGCCAGCGCCTCGTTGTCGGCGTTGAGCAGCACGAGGCGCAGGAAGTAGGACCCGCTCGGAAGCGCGCTGACGTCGAACGCCCCGACGAGGACGTCCGGCGAACGAACCGCCCGCGACGTGCGGCGCTCCATCCCCTCGATGGGCTGCGTCAGGTTGGCCTCGGTGACGCGTGCCAGCAGCGTGTACTCGCCACCGGCCACAGCATCGTTGAGGCCGTATGCCTCGGTGTAGTAGAACACCCGCTCCGAGCCAATCCCGAAGAGTCGACTGGGGCTCGGGCGGATGTCGAGCCTGTTCTTGATGAACCGGGGGTCCGCGTTGTCGGCGGCCCGCGTGATGGACGACGCGAGGGTGAGGTCCGCAAGGCGCGCGCGCCCGTCGGGGGCATAGTCCGGGACGAGGAGGTCACGGCGCAAGCTCATGGTGCCCTGGCCGTCGTCGGCCGTCGTCGGCACGTTCACATCGAGGACGTACTCCCCGGGCGCGACCGCCGTGCGGACTTGCTGGAGGAAATACTGGCCCTGCGCAAGCCCGGTCGTGTCGGCGACCTGAAACTGCAAGTTGAGCGTGTCGGCGAAGACTGCCGCCGTGGTCGCCGCATCCGGGGCGGCCATGGCTGCAGGGCGCAGGGCGAGGTGGATCTCGACCTCATCTGTGAAGCCGTCCTCGTTGGCTTCGAACGACAGCGAGGCCGCACCGATGGCAAGGTAGACCTCGACGAGCGTCTGGTTCTCGGCGTAGAAGAACGTCGCCGTGTCGAAGTTGAGGTCGAGCGGGAGCTCGGTCGGTTGCGCGCGCAGCGGCACGACGAGCAGCACCACAGTGACCACAACGGCCTGGGTTAGCGTGCGCATGAAGCGGCGTTGGGCGAGGGAGCAAGAAGCCATGGACGCGTCGAGAAGTGAACGAGAGCAAGCAGGACGGTGGTAGGCCCCGGTGTCGCAGGCGAAATATACCCGTCGGCGCCGCGCGGTCTTTTGCCGGAGCGCCCAGCCGTAGCAGGGCATGCGGAATGGCCCTCCCTCCGGGGCGAACGGTTTGCCTTCTGCCCCAGCGGAGTCCGGTTGCCGGGCTCACTGAAGGCGCCCGCTCTGCACTCGGCGAGGCTTCCATTAAGGTAACCGCTTACACATCGCTGTCGGCTTGACCTAGACCCGCCCGCGGCTGTTTGTTGTAGCCCTTCCCTTCTATCTCGGCAACGCACCGCGCCCGCATGAACGCCCCCGCGCCCGTCATTCAGCATATCACCGCGCTCGGCCTCGACCGCACGCAGACGCTCTTCTACAACATCTCGCCCGCTCGCCTCTACGAGATCGCCATCCGGCGGGGCGAGGCCCGCGTCGCCGACGGCGGCCCGCTCGTGACGCGCACGGACCCCCACACGGGCCGCAGCCCCAACGACCGCTTCATCGTCCACGAGTCCTCGACGGGCGACCTCGTCGGCTGGGGCGACGTCAACAAGGCCATCTCCGAGAAAACGTTCGACGGGCTGCTCGCCAAGATGGGCAACTACGTCACCGGCCGCGACCTCTTCGTCCGGGATGTCTACTCGGGCGCCGACCCGCGCTACCGCCTCAAGGTGCGCGTGGTCACCGAACTGGCGTGGCACTCGTTCTTCGCGCACAACATGTTCATCCGCCCGCCGGTGGAGGACCTGCGCCCCGACGACCCCACCGCCGACTTCGCACCCGACTTCACCGTCATCGACCTCCCGGGCTTCAAGGGCGACCGCTTCGGCGACGAGGGGCTCAACTCGGACACGTTCATCCTGCTCAACCTGGAGCGCGGCCTCGTGCTCATCGGTGGAACGAACTACGCGGGCGAAATCAAGAAGTCGATTTTCTCAGCGCTCAACTTCTTGCTCCCGCAACAGGGCGTGCTGCCGATGCACTGCTCGGCCAACCATGCCCTCGGCAACGAAAACGACGCTGCGGTCTTCTTCGGCCTCTCCGGCACAGGCAAGACGACGCTCTCCGCCGACCAGAGCAAGACGCTCATTGGCGACGACGAGCACGGCTGGTCTGACGACGGCGTGTTCAACTTCGAAGGCGGCTGCTACGCCAAGGCGATCCGCCTCTCCGAGGAGGGCGAGCCGGAGATCTTCGCCACAACGAAGCTCTTCGGCACCATCGCCGAGAACGTGGTCCTGGACGCCGACCGCTGCATCGACTTCGACGACGTGACCATCACCGAGAACACACGGCTCTCCTACCCGATCATTCACATCCCGAATGCGTCGGCAACGGGGATGGGCGGGCACCCGAAGACGATCGTGATGCTCACGGCTGACGCGTTCGGCGTGATGCCGCCCATCGCGCGGCTGACGCCGGAGCAGGCGATGTACCACTTCCTGAGCGGCTACACGGCGAAGGTCGCCGGCACTGAGCGCGGCGTCACGGAGCCCAAGGCGACGTTCTCGGCCTGCTTCGGCGAGCCGTTCATGGTGCTCCCGCCCACCGCCTACGCGACGATGCTCGGCGATAAGATCGAGCGGCACGGCGCCCGCGTCTTCCTCGTCAACACCGGATGGACGGGCGGGGCCTACGGCGTCGGCAGCCGGATGAAGCTCGCCTACACCCGCGCGATGGTCAACGCCGCCCTCCGCGGCCAGCTCGACTACACGGGCACGTTCACCGACCCGTTCTTCGGCCTCCACGTCCCGAAGGAGGTACCGAACGTCCCGCACGGCGTCCTCAACCCCCGCGACACCTGGGCCGACCCCCTCGCCTACGACGAGAAGGCGCAGCAACTCGCTGACATGTTCGCCGCGAACTTCGAGAAGTACGCCGACGCCGTCCCGCCCAAGGTGCTCGCCGCTGGACCGTCGCGGCGCGTGGAGGTGTGAGGGTGTCGGAGTATGAGGGTAGTAGGGTGGACGTTGATCTCGACAGCCTACGACCTCTTCCCTTGGGAATCACAGAGGGCAGCCTTCCCGACGGTAGCGTTGTTGACCTTGCTAGGTTCAAGGCGGCCTGCTTTTACGTAGCCCGAAAGGTCGGTGGACGTGTTCTCCGCATCGAGTTACGCTCAAACATTCCCACCAGCTACGCCTACGCTCGCCTCGAACTCGACGATCGCGAGACTACGGTGCTTTGCAACAAGGCTTATCCGGTTATCGCTTTCACAGACAAGCCACGACCGTACATGAGCCATGAGTTCACCGAGGAGCCGGAGGTCGCTGCCCTCTTTGCCTCCGTCTCGTTTCACCCGGTCCCGCTAGAGACGCTGAAAGCACACCCCGATGCATGGCTCGCGTCGATGGACGCAGGTGAACAGAAATACTTCCGTTACGAGATGCGCTCTTGGGGAATCCGGCAGATCGGCGACTTCGTGTTCAACGATTGGGATTAGCTCCCACGCCCCCGTACACCCACACAGTCCGGCTCGCTCACCCCGGCTTCTCGAACACGAGAAAGTGCTGCTGCGGGAGGAAGTCGCGGTTGGCGACGAACTGGAAGCCGGCCGCCTCGACCTCCAGGCGTACCTGCGCCTCGGTCATCTTGTGCAGCGGCTTGATCGGCACGCTCGGGTCCTCGCCGCGGTACTCGATCAGGACGAGCTTGCCGCCGGGCTTCGTAGCAGCGAAAATCGCAGCGAGCATCTCCATGGGGTACGCGAACTCGTGGTAGGAATCCACGAGCAGCGTCGCGTCAAGCGTGTCGGCGGGGAGTTCGGGACTCGACTCGGTGCCCAGCACGCGCGTGATGTTGTCGACGCCGAGGTCCTCCTGCCGCTGCTCGATGATGGCGAGCATCTCGGGCTGGATGTCGACCGCGAAGACGCGGCCTTGTGGGACGGCCTCGGCGATGCGAAAGGTGAAGTAGCCTGTCCCCGCGCCCACGTCGGCGACGGTGTAGTTCGAGAGGAGCGCGAGGCCCTCGATGACGAGGTCGGGCCGCTCCGTGCGTTCGCGGTCGGGGCGCTCCAGCCAGGCGGCCCCGCGGTGGCCCATCACGCGCGAGATCTCGCGGCCCATGTAGACCTTGCCGATCCCGTCGCGGCTAGGCGAACGGTAGACGTAAGCCGTGTCTGCCTCGCTCGCCCCCGAAGGCTGGGCCTGCGTGGCGTCCGTAGGGGCGCCGCATCCTAACACGAACAGGAGCAAGAGAACCGGGGCCATGCGGGCTAGGAACCTCGCCACCGGCCAGCGAGGGGGCCCTCGGCGAGGCAGTTCGCGACGGCCGCGCCCAACGCTCGTGCCAAACACGCAGCACGCAACACGCAACACGTTCGGGCTCATTACACTCATGGTTGACTAGGCGTTGTCCTCCGGCATCTGCCCGGCGACGGGGTACTCGTCATAGTTGATCCCGTGCAGTTGAACGGGCGCAGGCATCGCTTTCTTCGCCCGCTTCGTGCGAAGATTTAGCACCTCGACGAAGAGCGAGAACGCCATGGCGGAGTAGATGTAGCCTTTCGGGATATGCTGTCCGAGCCCTTCTGCGATCAGCGTCACGCCGATCAGGATGAGGAACGCTAGCGCGAGCATCTTCACCGTTGGGTGCTTCTGGACAAAGTCCGACACCGGCCCAGCCGAGATCATCATGATGCCGACGGCGATAATGACGGCGATGACCATGACGGCAATGTCATCGGCCATGCCGACTGCGGTGATGACGGAATCGAGGGAAAACACGATATCGAGAATCGCGATCTGGATGAGGACCGAGCCGAAGCTTGCCGTTTTCTTGGCAGTGCCGTGCTGCTCAGCGTCGCCTTCGAGTTTGTTGTGGATCTCGTGCGTGGCCTTGCCGACCAGGAAAAAGCCGCCAACGAGCAGAATGAGGTCACGCCCGGTGATCGCGGCGGGCCCATCGGTCAGACCGGTCGCCTCGCCGAGGGCGGCCATGCCATGCCGCGCTGATTCGCCGAAGCCCGTGATCGCGTCGAGGAAGGGGATGGTGAAGAGCGGCGTGGTCAGGCTCATCACCCAGGCGATCGAGAAGAGCAGCGCGATGCGCATGCCCATCGCCAGCGCGAGGCCGATGAAGCGCGCGCGCGGCTGCTGATCTTCGGGCAGCCGCCCCGTCAGGATCGAGATGAAGACAATGTTGTCGATCCCGAGGACGATCTCGAGCGAGGTGAGGGTGGCGAGGGCGACCCAGGCTTGGGGGTCGTAGATCCAATCGAACACGGCGGGGCAGGCGGGCAGACGAAGCGGTGGGCGAGTGCAGTGTACGGCACGGCTGTTGTCTCCGTCACCGCTTTCGTCTCGCGGCCTCGCTGGCTCAACCGGCACACGCGCGCGTGGATGTAGTATCGTGGCGGCTGACGCCCCGTCTCCGGACCGCGCTCACTCTTGATCCGTCTGTATGCGCTCGCTCCTGCTCACCGCCCTGCTGTTCGTCCTCGCCGCCGACGCCGCCGCGCAGGGCTTCAGCTTCTTCAACGGCCGCAACCATCCGGAACTCGACTGGCAGGTCGCGGAGACCGAGCACTTTGAGATCGCCTACCCGGCCCGTCTCGCTGGCATCGAAGCGCACGCGGCGGCCATCGCCGAAGCGAGCTACGACTCGCTCTCCGTCGCGTTCGGCGGCCTCACCTTCGACCGGCGGCTGCGCATCTACCTCTCGGACGAGGACGAGATCGCCAACGGGATCGCCTTCAACTTCGGCGCTGCGGGCTTCACGACGATCTGGGTCCACGTCAACGACGTAGCCACGATCTGGACCGGCGACGTGAAATGGCTGCGCAAGGTGCTCGCGCACGAGCTCGCGCACCTCTTCCACTACCGCGCCATCCGCCCCAACCTGGGCCCGCTCCAGTCGCTGCAGTATGTCATCGCGAACCCGATTCCGAGCTTCTGGGCGGAGGGCGTGGCGCAGTACCTCACCGAAGAGTGGGACGCGCAGCGCGGCGACCGCTGGCTCCGCACTGCCGTCTTCGAAGACCGGCTGAGGTACGCGGACGGCACGAGCGCGTGGAATGGCCGGCTGAAGTACGCCGTCGGCAACAGCCAGACGCGCTACCTCGCCGAGCGCTACGGCGACTCGACGATGGTCAACCTCCTCGCCCACCGCAAGCCCATCGCGCTCGGCCCGCTCGCCCTCCCCTTCTTCCGCGTCCACGATTTCTACGCGGCGTTTCAGGCTACGACCGGGCGGTCATACCGCAGCTTCTACAGCGAGTGGCGCAAGCACGTCAACGTCTACTACAACACGATGGCGAGCCAGATGGAGCGCCTCGACTCGCTGAACGCCGACCCGCTGCCGTTGCCGGGGCAGTATCTCCACCAGGTCGCGGCGAGCCCGGACACGAGCCTGATTGCGGGCCTCACGCTCTCGACGCTTGCGCGGCCGGTGCGGCGGCTCTACGTGATGACCAACCCCGGCGACTCGCTCGCAATCGCCGAGCGCGGGCGTAACGTGAAGGTCATCGCTGAAGGTGCGGTGCAGGCGCCGTTCGCCTGGCACCCCGACGGCCAGCACATCGCCTACGCGCGGCGGCACCGGGGGCAGCATGGGTCGCTCATCAACGACCTCTACGTCACGCACACCGAGACGGAGC
Source organism: Bacteroidota bacterium (assembly GCA_039821555.1). Classification (NCBI taxonomy): domain Bacteria; kingdom Pseudomonadati; phylum Bacteroidota; species Bacteroidota bacterium. The sequence continues at coordinate 38,480 of JBCBNX010000001.1, read as the reverse complement.
GCACGGTGCAGCTCACGAAGAATCGCCGCGCGCACAGCCCGACGTATGCCCCCGACGGCGACCGCCTGGCCTTCGTTGGGATCGGCGCGCAGGGCACCGCAAACGTGTTTGTGCTGGACCTGACCACCGATGTGGAGACGCCTCTGACCAGCTTCGCAGGCGACGTGCAGTTGACGAGGCTGACGTGGAGCCCCGATGGCACCCGCCTCGCCGCCGCTCGTTTCGACGCAGACGGCACACGCGACCTCATCCTCATCGATGCAGAGACGGGGGACGTGACTTCGCTTGCCAACCTCGCGGACGAGGGCGTCGACAACCGCGGCCCCGTCTGGAGCCCCGACGGCCAGCGCCTCGCCTTCACGTCGATGCGCGACGACGTGCCGAACGTGTTCGTGGCGGACCTCAGTGCCACGACGGATGCCCCCCCTGATCTCGCTGACGCTCGATCTGTCCCCCCCGCAAGCGAGGGGGACAGTTCAACAGGTATCCTCGCCCCGATAGATGTCAATCCGCCGCGGCCGACCGCCGACAGCCGAGCGCCCTCCGCCACCCGCCTCACCTACCTGTTCAACGGGGCCGACGTCGACGCCTGGCTCCCGGCCGACTCGACGCACCCTACCGGGCGTCTGCTGCTGCGGTCGACGGACACGAAGCAGCGCGACCGCGCCTACCTCGTCCCGGCAGACCGGGTGCTGACCGTCGAGCCTGCACCGAGCGTCGTACCCCCTGCCTACCGAGCCTGGACGACGCACCGGCCCGCAGCAGCAGTACCCTACCGGATCGAACCTGACCCCGCACTCATCCGCGAACGCTACGCCTACAACGCGCTCGCCAACCTCACCCACGCGTTCAGCATTGCGTTTCCCTACTACAACAGCGCCGACGACTATGGTCTCTTCGGGACAACGTCGTGGACGGAGCCGCTTGGCAAGCACCAGCTTGGACTCCTTGCCGGAATCTCGATTCCAGACTTCGCCGGGGAGACGTTCGCGCTCGGCACCTACGTCAACAACACGCAGGCGCCGAGCCTCGTCTTCCGCGGCTACCGCATCCCAGGCGCGTCGCAGTTCTACGGTGACGACGTACTCGTCGAGAACCTCAGCGGCGGCGACGTGGCGGCGATCTGGCCGCTCGACTGGCTGGACCAGCCCTACTCGGCGCTCTCGGCTGCCGTGCGACTGCGCCTCGCCTACGCCGAGCCGTTCGACGCTGAGGACTTCGCCGACATCGGCACGGTAGACGTAGCGGGCGGTTCGCTTCCGGTCCCGGAGGAGGGCCTGCGCGCCGACGTGCGATTCGGGCTGGCCTACAAGAAGCTCCGCCCTTACCGCTTCAACGTGATTCACCCACTCGACGGCCTCGGCGTGCGTGCTCGGCTGACGGTCGGCGTACCCGAGGTGAACACCGGCGGCACGTTTGCACTCCCCGACCTCGCGGCCTACTCAGTCCTGCCTGACCCGCTCGGCTTCGGGCGGCTCTACGCCTACGGCCGCGCGCAGGCCCGCTTCGGCGGCGGCTTCGCGCAGGACGTGCTCGGCCTCGCCCGGTTCGACGACCTCGACCTCTTCGTCCCGATCTACGGCTCGCTTACCAACGACGAACTGGAGCGCGTGCGCGGCTACCGGCGGCCTGCGCTCGGCGACCGCGTCCTCTTCGGCACGCTCGAATACCGCCTCCCGCCCTCGTTCGACCTCCAGACGACCATCCTGGGTTTCCTCGGCTTCGGTCGCACGGGCTTCTCGCTCTTTACCGATGCCGCCCTCGTCTGGACGGGGACCGACCTGGACAATGCGATCCGGCGGACGGGTGTTGGCGCTGAAGCCAAGAACGTCCTCTCGATTGGGGGATTCGAACTGCTCCACAGCTTCGGCATGGCTGCGCCGTGGGGCGAGATCGACGCCGACCTCACGTGGAGCGACCTCGACATCTACTACCGCATTCAAGCCGCTCTCGCGTTTTGACCGACGACATCGACACACTCGACCTACTCTGGCAGCGGATCGCAACCATCCGCTCACTGTACTTCGACGCGAAATCGACGAGCGCGACCGGCTGGACGGGCCGGGGCAAGGGCCAGGTCATCGTGTCCCAACCGTCCGACGACGCACTTGGCTTCGAAGAAAGCGGTCTGTTTACACCAGGACGAGGCGAGCCCTTCGTCTTCCACAACGTCTACCGCTGGACCAGGAACGCGGACACGTCGCCGCTCATCCAGCTTGAGCATCTGCGCTTTGGGGTCAATCACCCCGTCCTGCTCTTCGACCTCGCTCCAGAGACGCCGACGCTGTGGCGCTCAGTAGCCCCACACGTCTGCGACAAGGACTACTACTCTCTGCGCCTTGACATCGAACCCGACCATCTTAGGCTCACGTGGATCATCAAGGGACCGGCCAAGGCCGAGTCACTCGTGTATCGCTACGAAAGCTGAGTGGCGACGGCGCGGTATGTTGCGGGCAACTCCTCGTGCTTACCCCGCAGCGCCATGCTCCGCTACCTCCTCCTCGTCGTTCTATTCCTCGTCGCGCCGCTCGCGATTGCTCAGCCCGCGACGAACGTCGATCTCGACGCGCTAGACGCCTACATCGAGACTGCGTTGGACGAGTGGCCCGTGCCGGGGCTCGCCGTTGCCATCGTGAAGGACGGCGAGGTGGTGCACGCCAAGGGCTACGGGACGCGGACGGTCGGCGAGGATCAGCCTGTTGACGAGCACACGCTGTTTGCCATCGCCTCGAACACGAAGGCGTTCACGGCGGCGCTCCTGGCAATGCTCGTGGACGAAGGGCGGCTGAGTTGGGACGACCGGGTGGTGGACCACCTCCCCTACTTCGAGCTCTACGATCCCTACGTAACCGAGGCAATGCGGGTACGCGACCTGCTCAGCCACGGCAGTGGCCTCGGCACCTACAGCGGCGATCTGCTGTGGTACGACAGCGACTACACCGCTGAGGAGGTCGTCCGTCGTGCGCGCCACCTCGACCCGGCGGGGCCGTTCCGCGCGTCATATGGCTACTCGAACCTCATGGTCATCACTGCCGGTGAGGTGATCCGCGCCGTGACAGGCCAGCCGTGGGCCGAGGTCGTCCAGGAACGCATCCTCGACCCGCTCGGCATGGACCGCACGGTCACGAGCACGAACGCGCTGCCGGTCCTCGACAACGTCGCTACGCCGCACAAGCCGTTTCCAGATTCGCTCATCACCGTCGAATGGATGAACTGGGACGCGATGGGTGCGGCGGGCGCGCTCATCAGCAGCGTGGACGACATCGCGCTGTGGATGCGGCTGCAACTCGGCGGCGGCACGCTCGTCCGTGATTCAGGCGCGGAGACGATGCTCTTCTCCGAGGCCCAGCAGCACACGATGTGGTCGCCGCACACGATCCTCCCGATCAGCCAAGCCGCCCGCGCGCGCAACCCGTACACGCACTTCCGCGCGGCAGCGCTCGGCTGGTTCGTCCGCGACTACCACGGGCGGTGGCTCATCGACCACGGCGGCGGCTACGATGGGATGTTTTCGCGCACCGTGCTCGTCCCTGAGGAGAACCTCGGCGTGGTCGTCCTGACTAACAGCATGACGGCGCTGGCCTCGGCGCTCACGAGCCGCGTCGTGGACGCCTACCTCGGCGTGACAGACGACGCCGGCCAGGTCCGGGACTATGCCGCCGACTACCGCTCCTTCGACCGTGGCAACCGCGAGCAGTTCTATGCCCGGATCGACAGCGCGACGGCCGACCGGGGCGATCTGCCCCCTACGTTGGCACTCGCCGACTACGCGGCGACGTTCGAGAGCGACCTCTACGGCGGTGCTTCCGTCGTTTTCGAAGACGCAGGCCTCGTGCTGCGGTTCGACGCCGCTGCGTGGGTTGCTGACCTCACGCACCTCCACGGCGACGTCTTCCGCGTCGACTGGCGCGAGGAATACGCGTGGTTCGGCCCCGGCAACGCACAGTTCGTTCTCAGTCCCGCCAACGACATCCAAGAGCTTCGCCTCGACGTGCCGAACGACGACCTCTGGTTCTACGAACTCGAACTGATGCGCGTAGACGAATAGAGTCAGGCTAAACTCAGCGTGGCTCGTCTGCCGTCGGTCCGTAGAGGCCTGGCACGGGCACGTCGAGCAGACGGAAGTAGACGGTCAGTTGCGCGCGGTGATGGATAAGGTGGTTCAGGCACCAATGCCGGAGGACCTCCAGGCGCGGAGCTTGATCGAGCACCTGATCGCCGTGCCGAAGCGACCAGGTGCCTCGCAGCACTGCGTCCGTTGCCTCAGCCAGTTCCTCTTGCCACGACGCAGCGTACTCGTCGAAGGCGTCGAGCATGCGCTCACGTGACGGCAACGCCTGCTTCGGCGAGGGGCGCGCGGCAAGATCCATCACGGCGGCACGGAGGATGTCGAGGGCGATGCCGGGCAACGTGGCGACGTGCGTGGCCAGCGCGCCCAGCGTGAACGATTTCGGATGAGGTCGCCAGTCGAGGTGCGCATCGGGCACGCGTTCGAGCACCCGCCGTGTGGCTGCCAACTCGCGGTCCAGATCGCCGAAGGTGTACGTGACGATCCGCGTCATGCCTCGACGGTCTGCGCCGTGCGTCCGTTCGCCGTGTGCTCGGCCACGTGCCCATCGACGCGGACGACCACCATCGTCATGTCGTCGCGGAGGCCGTCCTCGGCGGCAAAGCCCCGCACGTCGGCGACGAGGCTGCCAAGAAGCTGCGCCGCGGCGCGGTCGCCCACCTCGTGCATCGCGTCGGCGGTCACCTCGGCGAGGCGCGCGTCGGTGTAGAGCGCGCGGTCGTCGTCCACGGCCTCGGAGAAGCCATCGGTGTAGAAGACCAGCGTGTCGCCCGGCAGCAAGTCGAGCGTGTGGTCGATGAGCGTGTCGTCGAAGAGCGGGCCGTGCGCGAGGCCGATGGCGAGGCCTGAGGGCTGCAGGAGGTCGGCACGCGTGTGGTCGGCGCGCTTCAGGATGAGCGGGTTGTGCCCGGCGCGCGCGAAGGTGAACGTGCCCGCGTCGAGGTCGAAGATGCCGTAGATCATCGAGATGAACGCGCCGCGCGGGACGTTCTCGCAGAAGAGCCGGTTGAGCCGCGTGAGCACCTCCGAAGGGCGGTCGTGGGTGCGGCAGAGCGTTCGTAGGAAGCCCTTGACGAGCGTCATGTAGAACGCAGCCTGGATGCCCTTCCCGCTCACGTCACCCACCACGACGGCGAGGCGGCGGCCCGTGTCGTCGAGCGGGACGAGGTCGTAGTAGTCGCCGCCGACCTCCTCGGCGGGCACGCACGTCGCGGCGAGATCGAGGCCGGGCACGTTGGGCATGGTGGCTGGGAGGAACGAGCGCTGCACCTCCCGGGCGATTTCGACCTCGCGTTCGAGGCGTTCTTTCGCGGCCAGCTCGGTGAGGTAGCTCGGCTCGGGTCGCTGCACGGCGCGGCCGGTGCGATCCATGCGCAACGCGAGCCCGCCCATAACCACGATGACGGCGAGGACGAGCACCACGATACCGACCTCGTTCAACGCCGGGGAGGCCTCCGCCATCGCATAGATCACGAATCGATAGAGCCAGGTGCTCACGACGATTGCCCAAAAGGCCGTCAGGGCATCCGTCCGCCAGAAGAGCGCGGCGGCGGCCACCGCGTAGCCTCCGGCAAACACCCACCGCACCCAAGGCGGGTCGACGCCATTGCTGACTGGTCCCACCACCGCGAAGGCCCCGAGGAACGTCAACCCTGTGACCAAAACGGCCGCATGCGGCTTCCATCGGGCTAGCAACGACCCTGCGCCGAGTAGGCCGTAGTGCAGCAGCATGAAGGTCCCCCAGAGCGTTGAGAGGAACAGGTGCGGCGCGATCAGGATGCCCGGCTGGACGAACGCAAACGCGTCCGTGCCGTAGGCGGCCTGCACGTCGGGGAGCAGCCAAAACAAGACGGGAACCCCTGCGAGCGCCGCGCCGCCAAGGACGCCGCGCAGAAGAGACATGCCGACCGGCCGATTCATCCAAGCGCCGGAGCGCACGAGCACGAGCGCATCGAGCTTCTCAACAAAGACCGCGCGTGCTAGCGAATCCGTGGTCGCCGCACCCAGGAACACGATGAGCCCGAGCGCCGCCGCCCACAGCAGCGCTCCGATCAGCGTGAAGAGCAGGGCCGTCGTGAGCGACGCGCCGAACTGCAGGTAGTAGTTCGGATAGACGAGAAACCCCCAGATCAGCGTGGCGACCGCAACGATGCCTGCATCGATGAGAGCTGCGCGCGCGTCGACGGCCCGGGCTGCGAGGCGGCGCAGGAAGAGCACCGCGATCACGAGCATGACGAGCACGACGAGTCCCCACCGGATGAGCGGTACCATCGTTGTCGGGTCGATCTGCACGTTGAGCGCGGTTGCGGCCGTGCGATCTGTCGCCTCCAGCGGGGGTCCGTCGGGACTTGCCCCGGGTGCAAATCGTATCGCGCGCAACCCTCCGTAGGCCGTCACTTCGACATCGGCAACCAGGCTCTGTCCGAGCAAAGCGTCCGCTGCCACGAAGCGGACGAGGGCCACCTCGCTCCCGCCATTGTCTACGGGCCGGACCGAGTGGGGCGTGAGGCCGAGCGCGGCCTGGAGCGTTCCACCCAAATGCACCTCCGCGATAGAAACGGCAGCGGCGACGCTCAGGGGCACACGGGCGGCCGCTAGGTCGTCCCGCGACGCAGCGTACTGCTCTTCGAGGGCATAGCCGAGCAGGTCGCGGTCGCGCGCACGGGTCTCCGCGTCATAGGCGTCGGGTGCCCCCACACCGCTGTCAGGTAGCATCTCGAACTGCAATGCCGCGGCGGGAAGCGAGTCGAGTGGAGTTCGAGAAGGCGCCTCGCCATAGAGCACCTCTGTGAGCGTGCGTTTGTTGAGCACCCCGCGTCGTTGCCCCGATGCGTAGACATTCAGGGCAAAGGGGCGCCCGTCCTGATCGAGCCAGACCGTGTAGCGTACCGAGCTAGGCCCGCGTTCGATGCCGCCCTCCTCGCCGAAGGCACCACGCCAGTCAACCTGCCAGCGAAACGCCGGGAGCGTCGGGCCTGCGTCGAGGAGCGCCTCTCTGGTGCTCAGCCGCGAGAGATCCTGTTGGAGCGTGTCGAGCAGGGCGTGGTCCGCGCCGAAAAAGACTTGCGGGACGAGATCGTCCGTCGGATAGCCACGGTCCGCGAGAAACTGCGCCGCGGCAGTTTCAGCTCCGGCCCGCCCCAGTTCGTACGACGCCGCAGCGTTCGGGTGAAGTCGAGGCAGCACCGCCACGAGCAAGCCCAGCCCGAGGAGCGCCAACGCAGCCAGCAGGCCGTCGAAGGCGGAGAGCCGGGCGGACCGGACAGGCTGCATGGGGACGAGGGGCGACGTGGGGCGGGCACGTGCGCGAAACAACTGGCTCGCGGCACTGCGGGGCTAGACGAGCCGGAAGATGCGGTAGTTGCGGACACTCCACACCACCTCGCGTACGAGCACCTGCACGACCGTCAGCAGCGGGATCGCCACGAGCATCCCTAGGATGCCCCCGAGCCGCGCGCCGACGAGCACGGCTACGAGGATCACGAGCGGGTGCGTCCCGGCCGCGCGCGAAAAGTAGAGCGGCTGCAGCAGCACGTTGTCCGAGGCCTGGGTGATGGCCATCGCCACGAATACGCCGGGCACGAGCGAGAGGTCGCCCGTCTGCGCGATGCCGACGAGGGAGCCCGCTGCCAGCCCGAGAACGGGGCCGAAGTACGGGATCGAGTTGGCGAGGCCCGTGAACAGGCCGATCACGACCGCACCGTCGAGCCCTACGACCATCAGCAGCACCGTCGCGATGGCTCCGACGGACAGGCATTGCAGGGCGAGCGCACGGAAGTAGCGCCCCAGCGTCCGTTCGAGGGTCCCCACGAGCGAGAGCGTCATCTCGAAGTAGCGGTTCGGCACGAGGTCGAGGGCCTTGTCTTCGAGCGCCTCGCCGTCCTTGAGCACGAAGAACGCCACAAACGGTACGATAACGGCGGCATAGAACACGTTGGCGAAGAAGCCGACTATGCTCGTTGCCATGGCCGTGATGCGCTCTTGCTGCACGAGGCTCTCCAATCCCTCGCTCACCCGCGCCTCCACCGTGCCCGGGGGCAGCGGCGTGATCCGGCTCAGCGACCGCTCCAGCGACGCCGCCACGGCCTCGATGCGCTCGGGGGTGAGCAGCTGTCCCAAACGCCCTACCTGTTCCCCGACGTATGGGGCCAGCACCAGCAGCCCAAGCGCGACGCCGCCGATGACCGTCACGAACGCCGCAACGATGGCCGCGACGGGAGCGAGGCCCGCCCGCTCGTACCGCCCCACGATAGGCCGGAGCAGAAACGCCACCACCACGCCAACGAGCAGGTAGAGCACGATGTCGGCGAAGATGTACGCGAGCCACACCGCAAGCCCGAGCGCCGCTGCCGCCAGCAGCCACCGGATGGTGCGTTCAAGGGTAAAGCTTCGGGGCATGGCGTCGAAGGTCGAAGGTCGAAGGTGCCCCGCTTCACCGTCAGGGCGCTTACAGTCATGGCACCACGTGCTTCCTCTTCACCCGTCGCGCTCCAGCGTTTCGAGCACGCGGCGAGCGGTGTCGAAGCCGTAGCCGCGTCGGAGCAGGAAATCGTAGGTTTTCTTGCGGCGCTTGCGTGCGTCGGGCTCGCTTGCCAGTCGGTCCCACCGTTTCTGGCCGTGGCGCAGCGCCGCCTCGTAGAGGTCGTCTGGCTCGGCAAACTCCTCCAGCGCCGCGTCGATCACCCGGCGGTCCAGGCCCCGCTTCATCAGGTCGGTCCGGATGCGCTGCGGCCCATAGCCCCGCCCTGAGAATCGACCGCGCGCATACGCCTTGGCGTAGGCCTCGTCGTCGAGGTAGCCAAGCTCCTCCATGCGCGCCACCGCCTCCTCGACGGCGTCCTCGCCGAACCCGGTGTCGCGCAGCTTGCGCCGCACCTCAGTGGACGTGCGCGCCTTGTAGCTGAGATAGTCGAGTGCCTTGCGCCGCGCTCGCAACGCCTCGTCGCGGGTGAGCAGCGCCTCCTGCTCGGCAACGGTGAGCAGGCGGTCCTTGCGCAAGCCTTCGGTCAGGGCGAGGTCCTTCGCCAGGCCAAACGCATACGCGCCGTCGAGGAAGACCGACACGCGGTCGGTGTTTTTCTGCTGCTGCACGAGCCGCGTAATTGTCCCGTCTTTGAGCGGCGGTCGCTTCGGCTCGTCCTGGGCATTCCGCTGTTCGAAGTAGTCGCGCATGGGGCCTTTACGTGTTGCCGTCGATTACTTGTTACCGTCAATCACTTATTACCGTCGATGACGATCACGAACGCCGCACCGTACGCGGGCTCGTCGGCATTCAGGTTCACGTAAGCGTCCAGCCCGATGCCCACCTCAGGGATCGGTGTGGCCATCGCCTGCCCCCCGAGCATCAGGCCCACCGTAGACACCGACTCGAAACGGTCGCCCTGGCTCCACACGTAAGCGGGGCCGACGGTGAGCGCTGTGCGCGTCCATCGGTCCACCCAGGACCGGCCCACAGACACGGAGGCCATCGTGAGCGCATTGTTGAAGAGCAGCGAGCGAATATGGCTACGCAGGCCTACCTGTAGGACGCGCGTTCGCCCAACGTTTGCGGTCAACGCAAGGGGGAAGAGCCCCGGCCCGCCGACACCCATGCCGGCCGTCATCCACCCGCGATCGTGCTCGGGCGAGGCCGGACCGGGCGGTTGTTGAGCCTGGGCGACGGCCCCTGCGCCGAGCGTGGCTGCAAGGAGTAGAGCAAGGCGTACCGCTCTCAGAGCAACATCGTTGAGGGCGGTGCGGGTCATAGGGATGCCGCTGGTTGAGGCTCGCGACGGAGCAGCTGCCGCCGGAGGAGATTGAGCGCCGCCATCGTGGAGAGGCGCAGGTTGAGCGCTCGGTTCTTGGTGAGCGTGAGGCGCACCGCGTACGTGTCGGCTTCGTCGGCGTAGGCGAGCCACAGCGTCCCGACAGGCTTCCCTGGAGTGCCACCGGTGGGGCCAGCGATGCCGCTCGTAGCGAGCGCGACATCTGTTCCGAGGCGCGCCCGGGCGCCTTCGGCCATCTGCTTCACCACCGGCTCGCTGACCGCGCCGTGCTCACTGAGGTCGTCCGCGTTCACACCGAGGAGGTCGCGCTTGACTTCGTTGCAGTAGGCGACGATGCCCCCTTTGAGGTAGGCCGAGGCCCCCGACACGCGCACGAGTTGCTCCATCACACGCCCCCCGGTGCAGCTCTCGGCGACCGCCACGGTGAGTCCGCGTTCCTTCAGCATCGCGCCGACGATAGCTTCGAGGGTGTCGTCGCCCTCGCCGTAGATCGCGTCGCCGAGGCGGTCGTGCACGAACGCGGCGAACCGGTCGAGGCGCGCCTGCGCTTCCGCGCGGTCGTCACCCGTGGCGGTCAGACGGAGCCGAACGCCCCCCGAACCGGGGAGGTAGGCCAGACCGAGATGATCCTCGTTGAGATACGGGGCGAGGTCGCCCGCCTCGGCACCGAGGCGCTCCGCGAGCATCGTCTCACCGTAGCCGACGGTCAGCAGCGTCCGATGCAGGATGACGAGTCCGTCGTGCGCCTCGCGCAGCCTGGGCAGCAGCGCCGTCTTAGTGATGGCCTCCATCTCGTAGGGCACGCCCGGCATCACGGCCACGATGCGGGCGCGGCCTTGGTGCTCGTCGGCGTACCACAGCCCCGCCGCGGTGCCGATGGGGTTGGCGAGTTGCTCGAAGTCGTCGGGGACGAGCGCCATCAGCTTGGTGCTTGGCGGTACGGGCCGCCCCCGCTCCTCGTAGCGCGCGGCGATCTGCGCTTCGAGCGCCTCGTCGGCGTGCATGTCTTTGCCGAAGTAGTCCGCGACGACCTTCTTCGTCACGTCGTCGTGCGTGGGCCCGAGCCCGCCCGTCACGACCACGAGGGTCCCTGCGGCGAAGCCTTCGTCCAGCGCCCGCGTGATGTCGACGACGCTGTCGCCCACGGTGACGTGACGCCGCACATCGAAGCCCGCGAGGCTGAGCTGATCGCCGAGCCAGGCGGCGTTGGTGTTGGTGACTTGCCCGATGAGCAGTTCGTCGCCGACGGTGAGGAGTGTGGCAGTCATGAGCCGAAGTGGGGGAGCGAGATGGGCAGCGAGGCGATAGGGTGCGGGGGAAAGGTAGGCTTCCACCGTTGGCGAGGGCACTTCGTTTCGATGGCCCGCCTGCCCGCCCCTTCACGGAGAATCCGAGGCCCGACGATGGAACGCGGGAGCAGGCTCTCTATATTAGAAGCCTTTGCTATTCGCTCGCGCCTAGCGTGGTGAGACCCGCTGTCTCGCCTCTCGCCAGGCTCAACCAAGCCGCAGCACCATGTACGCTATCGTAGAAATCGCCGGGAAGCAGTTCAAGGTCGAGCAGGACGCCAAGCTCTACGTCCCCCGCCTGAACGCCGAGATCGGCGACGAGGTCACCTTCGACCGCGTCCTCCTCACCTCCGGCAACGGCGTCGCCGTGGGCACCCCCACCGTGGAAGGCGCCTCCGTCACCGCCGAAGTCCTCGACCACGTCAAGGGCGACAAGATCATCGTCTTCAAGAAGAAGCGCCGCAAGGGCTACCGGGTCAAGAACGGCCACCGCCAGCCCTACACGCAGATCGCCATCAAGGCACTCAGCGTCAACTGAACGGAGTGACAAGTAGCAGGTGGCAAGGTTCAAGACGCTGCCTGCTTACCACTTGCCACCTGACACCTGCTACTCGCACTCAACCGAACCCTCTCATGGCACATAAGAAAGGCGTAGGCTCGACAAAGAACGGGCGCGACTCCAACCCGAAGATGCTTGGCGTGAAGGCCTATGGCGGCACGTTCGTCCAGGCCGGCTCGATCATCGTCCGCCAGCGCGGCACGAAGTTCCACCCCGGCACCAACGTAGGCCGCGGCGGCGACGACACGCTGTTCGCCACGGCGACCGGCACCGTCCGCTTCGCTCGCACGCGCGGCAACCGCAAGTTTGTCCACGTCGATCCCGTCGAAGCATAGCTCCGAGATCCGACTGACTTGTTTGGCAGGCCCACGCCCTTTGCGGCGGGGCCTGCCTTTTTTGTGCGGCGGTGTTGTGGTACGTGCGATTCGGGCGAGGTGCTCGTTCCATAGCTTGCACTGCCACACCCGTTCACCGCTCCACCGCCGCACTCTCCGTATGCTCCGCGACCGCTTTGTCATCCCGCCCAGCCCGGATGGACCACCTACCATCGAACTCCGGGCGTTCACACATGGGCTGATGCCCGCGACCGTCCCGGCGATGATGCAGCGTTTTGCCGAGGACTGGCAGACGCGGGGGGTGGACGCCTGGAACGAGGTCCCCAACCACTGGGACCCTGCCGATCCGACACCCGTCGGATGGTGGACGCTACCGACCTACCTCGGCGACCGCTTTGTGGTGCCGCTGCTCGGCGCACCCGCCGGGACCTGCACGATGCAGCCCAACGCGCACTGGTCGGTGCAGTGCCTGCTCTCTGCTCCCGAGCCGTTCGCGGACGGGCACAACCAAGTCGTGATCTCGGCAACGGCGTTTCCGTCGGTGCAGCACTCGGCGCGGCAGTGGGCGGCGGTGCGCGGCTTCGACCTGCGCGTCGTCCCTCCCGGTGCTGACGGGTTCGTCGACCGGCAGGCCGTGCTCGACGCCATCGGGCCGAAGACGGCCTGGGTGTTTCTGAGCCACGTCGGCTTCACGACCGGCGAGCGCCTGCCCGGGGCGTTCCTCCAGGACGTCGCGGTGGCGGCGCATCGTCACGGCGGGCTCCTCGTCCTCGACGGCTACCACGCCAACGCGACCATGCCCATCGACGTGCTGGGGCTGGGCGCCGACGCCTACGTGGGCGGGCTGCTCAAGGAGGCGAGCGGCTCGTCCGGCAACGGGATTCTGTATGTGCGCGAGGGGCTCGACCTCACGCCCGCGCTCACAGGCTGGTTCGGCGACGCCGACCCATTCGGCTTCGCGGCCGCACCCCTACCCCACCCCGAGGTGCGACGGCGCTTCCTCGGCGGGACGACGGCCGTCGCCTCGCTCTACCACGCCGTCGAAGGGGTTCGTGTGCTGCTTGATGCTGGCCTCGACGCCGTGCGCGCAGACTCGCTTGCAAAAACGGAAGTCATCATTGAGCGTGCGGAGGCGGCAGGGTTGCGTCTCCGCTCCCCGCGCCAGGCTGAGCGGCGCAGCGCGATGGTCATCTTCGAGGTCGAAGCGGCGGACCGGCTCTGCGAATACCTCAAGACGTGCGGCGTCTACACCGACAGCCGACAGGGGCGGTTTCTGCGCATGGCTCCGTGGGTGTGGAACACGACCGCCGAGGTGGAACGCGCCCTTGACGAAATCGCCGCGGCGATCCGGTCCGGCTCACATCACGCGTTCGAGGCGCCGATACACGCAGGGCCGGTCACCTGATCGCACTTCGAAGTTCCTACCCCTGGGTTTACGATAGGGAATCGTAGGCGCAGGTGGTATGCGAGCACGTGACGCGGGACGCCGCGCGAAGATGCAGACCGCCATGCCTGTTCAAACGGTAAAGGCGGAACGTCGCGGTTACAGTTGCTCACCCCGATGGCCCACGAGGCGGGCTAGGGGCCGTGTGCCAGATTGTGAGACGGTCTAGTGTGTAGGAATGCCACGGACGGGTGTCGAAGTCTGGCACGGCTTTGTCGAAGGAAGGGCTCAGAACGCACACCCTCCCCCAGCCGACGCCCCCGTCGATGCACACCTGGACCCTTCGCTACGTCGCCCTCGCTGGCCTGCTCTTCGTCGTGACGCAGAGCCTAGCCGCCCTCCCGCTTGCTGAGGGCTTGTACGTCGGTTTGCTCGTCTGCCTCGTGGGCGGCGCTGCAGTCCACGGAGGCGAGGCCCTCAGCCAGGCCTGGCGTGCTCGCCGCGCCACGCTCTCCGGGAGGCCGGTGTCGCGCCCCCCTCTGCCCAGCCCGGACGCCTGAGCCGTCCCCTTTGGATCGTCCCCTCCATTGGCCTTCCGCCGGGCCGCGACCGTTGTCCACCACCTGAATGTCCCTCGACCTACAAGCTGCCGCTGAAGCCTTCGCTCACGAGCCGAGTCCACGCCACCGGCGCGGCGTCGCCGAGGCAGCGCTCCCCCTCGTCCGCTCGATGGTGAAGCGGGTCCCCCTCCCGGACCACCCGCTCGCCTCCTACGGCGACCTCGAGAACGCGGGCATGCTCGGCATGCTGCAAGCCCTCGACGCCTACGACCCCAGCCACGGCACCGCCTTCGCCTCGTTCGCCTACGGCCGCATCCGCGGCGCGCTCGTCGACTTCCTCCGCTCCATCGACACGCTCAGCCGAGGGCGCCGCCGCAAGGTCGCCGAGGTGCTGCGCGTCTCCGACGAACTGGAGCAGGAGACGGGCGGCGAGATGCACGACGGCATGGTCGCCGAGCGCATGGGCGTCACCGTCGAGGAAGTGCAGCAGCTCCGCTCCGATGCCCAGCAGCGCTTCTCGCTCGCCCTCCACGAGCACAGCGGCTCCGACGACCACGCCTCCCCCATCGACACGCTCGCGCACCCGGCCGCCGAGCGCGCCTTCGATGCGATCGAGCGGCGCTCCCTCTTCGACCACGTGTGCGCCCTGATCGAGCAGCTGCCGCAGCGCGAACGCGAGATGGTCGCCCTGTACTACTTCGAAAACCTCACGCTCCGGCAGATTGCTGAGCAGTACGACCTGACTGAGGCACGGATTTCGCAGATCCTTTCAAAGACGCTCCGAGGGCTCCGCGCTCGGCTCGAAACGACCCAGCCCGCCTGACGCCTACCCGACTCGGAACGTCCCGCCACCCATTTTGCGATCACGCCGCCCCCTGGCCTGATCGCCCCAAGTCCTCACGAGAGAGGAAGAGAGAGCGCAGCGAGGGCGAGGAGCATTGCTCCTCGCCTTCGTTGTTTTTGATCGCTCCTAGCTGGATTCAGAGGCCTAATCGCGGGTAGGAGGTCGGATCACGGCTTCCATCAGTCGTCGTCGATACGAGCCAATCCGTACGTGAGTAGCCCCGCACGCAGCGGTCACGCCCTCGAACATCCGAGACGGGATCGGACGATTTACGCCCAGCGACCTTGGACCCACACCCAATTCACAGCAGGCCACCGCGCGCGCGCGTAGGTTTGGGAGCTATGGATGTAACAGCGGATACCAACGGAATGCCTCGTTCCGTTACGGGTCCGCTTCCTATTTACCTGTTTCCCTGCGTCGATCGTAACGACGCCACACTCGCAGGGCACCCCGGCCCACCACCGGTGTCCCTGCCCAGACCCCCGACTGCTCATGGGCGTGATGAACAAGATGCGCGAGAGCACAAAGTACATCCTCTGGATTATCGTCTTCTCGTTCGGCGGCCTTTGGACGCTACAAGACTCTGGCTGCTTCGAGACGATCGGCCTCGGCCCGCGCCATCTCGCCGTCGTCAATGGCGAGCCGATCACCTTCGAGACGTACCAAGGCGCCGTCCAGCAGCAGGTCGAGGCCTACGAGCAGCAGGGCCAGGAGGTGTCGCCGCAGCTACGCGCCTTCATCGAGGAGCGGGTCTACGACGCCCTCGTGGACAACGTGCTCCGTGAGCAGGAGATGGAGCGACTCGGCGTTGCCGTCTCGGATGCTGAAGTCGCCGACCTCCTCTACGGCGACAACCCGGACGTGCTCATCCGCCAGTTCTTCCCCGATGGCCAGGGCGGCGTGGACCGCAACGCCGTGCGTACCATCGCCGAGGACCCGCAGTATCGCGGCGACTTCATCGGCATCCAGGAGGACGTGCGCCGCCGCCGCCAGCAGGCCAAGCTCGACGCCCTCATCGGCGCGACCGTCCGCGTGACGCAGGCCGATGTCAATGACGAGTACGTCCGCCGCAATCAGTCCGCCGCCGCGCGCTTCGTCGCGCTCCGCTACGCCGACATTCCCGACGCGGAGATCGAGGTCAACGACCGCGACGTGGAGGCCTACTACAACGAGATCCGCGACGACTTCCAGCGCGACAAGACGTTCGACGTCAACTACGTCACCTTCGCCCTCGCGCCCGCCGCTGAGGACTCGGCCCGCGCCCTCTCGCAGTTCCGCGAGATCGGCATCGACTTCGCCGACACCTCCAACGACTCGATCTTCGTGGCCAACCTGATCGGCAGCGAGATCGACAATACCTACGAGGTCGACACCCTCTCCGCGACGAGCGCACCCGCAGATGCGGCCACGGCGCTGTTCCGCGACCTAACGCCCGGCACCATCGCCGGCCCGGTCATCGACGGGGGCGAGGTCTTCCTCTACAAGGTCATCGGCACGGCGCCCGCTGACGGCCAGACGGTACGCGCCCGCCACATCCTCGTGCAGGAGGAAGCCGGAGCGCGCAACCTGCTCGTCGAGCTGGAGAACGGCACCACGTTCGAGGACCTCGCCGCGCAGCACTCGACCGACACCTCGAACAAAGACCGAGGCGGCGACCTCGGCTGGTTCGGTGAGGGCCGCATGGTGCCTGAGTTCCAGGCCGCCGCGTTCGCCGCGCCCGTCGGCGAGGTGGTCGGGCCGGTCCAGACGCAGTTCGGCTACCACCTCATCCGTGTGGACGCCCGCGCGACGCGGGACGCCGTCGTGATCCCCCTCCGCCGCGAAGTCGCCGTCGACTTCGACGGAGTCCAGGAGCGCGCCGAGGACGTCCAGTACTTCGCCGGGCAAGCCGACCGTACGCTCGCTGAGCAGGCGGAGCAGGAAGGCTACACCGTTCGCTCGGTCACGATCACCGAGGAGCAAAACGCCATCCCCGGCCTCGACGCCGACTCCGACGTGGCGCGCTACATCAAACGCGGGCGCCTGGGCGTGATCTCGCAGCCGTTCAACACAGCCGATGGCTTCGTGGTCGTGGAGGTGACCAACGTCACGGAGGAGGGCTTCCGTCCGTTCGACGAGGTCGCTGAGCAGGTGCGTCGTCGCTACCTCACGGCGCAGAAGCAGGAGATCGCCGCGCAGCGCCTCGCCGGTGCCAGTGGCAGCCTCGACGCCATCGCCGCGGCGGTCGGGAGCAGCGTGCAGACCGCGCCGAACGTGACGTACACCAACCCGACGATCCCGGGCCTCGGCCGCGACCCGCAGTTCGTGGGCGCCGCCTTCGGGCTCAACACGGGCACCACCTCGCAGGTGATCGAAGGCCAGACCGCCGCCTACATGCTGGAGGTGACTTCGAAGAACGTCGCCGAGCCGAGCAACATGAGCAATGAGGACCGCGACCAGATCCGCGAGCAGCTGCTCGGCCAGAAGCGCCAGCAGGTCCGCCAGCAGTGGATCGAGCGCCTCCGCGACGACGCCGAGATCACGGACAACCGCGGCGCGATCCTCTAAGGCGCTCAGCCGACGCCGTGCAGCGTTCGGTAAACCAACCAGGGCGGGGCTGCTTCTTCGGAGGCGGCCCCGCTTTCGTTTGGGTGCTTACAGCTGGGGCACGCCTCGTATCTGGCTTCTTCCTGCGCCAGTCCGGCTCGGCTCCCCCCGTCCTGCGTCGGCTCCGTTCTGTCGAACTCCGCTCCTCGGACTGTCCCCCTCACACGTGAGGGGGACAGCTTTGGCCGCCGTTCAGGCGTGTCGAAGCGGGGGGAGCAGACGTTAGCGTTGCGCTTGCACAGCTTGCCATCATCCGAGTTGGCAGACTTCCCAGCACCTACGACGCGTTCCACTTCGTCCCGAGCCAGTGCCCGGCCGCAAACACGACGACGTCGACGATCGAGTTCTCGATCACCTCGGGACCAGAAACGCGGAAGAACGTCTGCCCCGCTGGCACCCGCTCGAAGACCTGTTCGACGACTTCGTAGGCGACGGCCGCCGTGAACGCCCACTTGAAGGGGATGTCCATCAACCCCGCCGCCAGCCCGGTACCCAGATGGACCGCCGTCCAGGGATCGACGGCGCGTTGGTTCTGTTCGGCTTTCCGGGTGGCGATGAATGGCACGGTGTTGCCTGTTAGTCGATTTGAGGAAGACGAGTGGGAGGCGATACGGCATCAATGGGCGTCCAGCCAGTTGTCGGCGATGCCTATGTCCACGACGACCGGCACCACTCCGAGGGGCTGGGCCTGCGCCATCTCCTCGCGGATGAGCGCCGTCGCCCGTTCGATCTCGTTGGGGTGGTCCTCAGAGCCGTCGGGGACTTCGAAGACGAGTTCGTCGTGGACCTGGAGGATCATGCGCGTGGCTAGCTGCTCGGCCTTGAGGCGGCGGTGGATGGCGACCATTGCGAGCTTGATCATATCGGCCTGTGTACCCTGGATGGGCATGTTCACGGCCACGCGCTCCGCAAACGAGCGGTCGCGGTGGTCGCGGCTCGTGATCTGCGGGAGGTAGCGCCGCCGCCCCCGCAGCGTCTCAGCGTAGCCCTTCTCGCGCGCCACGGCCACGAGTTCAGTGAGGTACTCCACCACGCGCGGGTAGCTGCGGTTGTACTGCTCGATCAGCTCCTGCGCCTCGCCAACGGGGATGCGCATGCGCTGGGCGAGACCGAAGGCCGAGACGCCGTACGGGATACCATAGTTGACCTGCTTGACCTGGCTGCGCTGGATACGCGTCACGTCCGCGAGGTCCACGTCGAAGACGCGGGCGGCGGTGGCGGTGTGGATGTCGAGGCCCTGCTGGAACGCCTCGATGAGGCCGGGGTCGCCGGAGAGGTGCGCGAGGATGCGGAGCTCGATCTGCGCGTAGTCGGCGGCGAGCAGCTTGAAGCCCTGGTCGGCGACGAAGGCGCGGCGGATCTCGCGGCCCTGCTCCGTGCGGACGGGGATGTTCTGGAGGTTCGGGTTGCTCGACGACAGGCGCCCCGTGGCCGTGACGGTCTGGTTGAAGTCGGTGTGGATGCGGCCTGTGGCGGGGTTGATGAGTTCGGGGAGCTTGTCGACGTAGGTGTTCTTCAGCTTCGAGAGCTTGCGCCAGTCGAGCGCGAGGCGCGGCACGGGGTGGTCCGACTCCGTGGTGACCTCTTCGAGGATCGCCTCCGAGGTCTTGTACTGCCCCGACGCCGTCTGGCCCTTGTGGTCGAGGCCGAGGCCGAACGTGGGTTCTTCTTCTTTGAGTTGCTTCTTCGTCTTGCCCGCCGCCTTCGGGTCTTTGACCTCCTCGGCCCAGACGCGCGCCGCCTCGCGCTGCTCGTCGGTCGGCGGGTTGTTGAACAGCGCCTCGCCGAGTTGCTTTGGGCTGCCGACGTTGAAGGTGCGACCGACGGCCTCGTAGACCTCGGCCTCGACGCGCGCCATCTCGTCGCCGAGTTGGGTCGAGATCGGTTCGAGAATCTTCGGATCGACGCGGACGCCGTGGCGCTCTATTTCGACGAGCACGCGGATGAGCGGAAACTCGATCTCCTCGGCGATGGCGAGCAGGCCGTCCTCGTCGAGCTTGGCCTTGAGCACGTCCATCAGGCGGAACGTGATGTCGGCGTCCTCGCACGCGTAGGGGCCGACCTGGTCGATGGGCACGTCGCGCATCGACTTCGCGTTCTTGCCCGTCCCGATGAGGTCGGTGATGGGCTGCGGGCGGTAGCTCAGGTAGAAGCTGGACACGTCGTCCATCTTGTGGCTCGCCTCCGGCTCGATGAGGTAGTGCGCCACCATCGTGTCGAAGAGCGGCCCGCGAACCTCCAGGCCGTGCTCGGCAAGGACGACGAGGTCGAACTTGAGGTTGTGGCCGACCTTGAGCGCGTCGTTCGTGAGCGCGGGGCGGAGCGTGTCGAGGAGCGCAGCCGTCTGCGTGCCGTCGGGGAGCGGCGTCGGGACGTAGTGCGCCTCTCGCGCTTGCGCCGACAGCGAGACGCCGACAAGGTCGGTCTCCATCGCGTCAAGGCTGCTCGTCTCGGTGTCGAGGGCGAAGCGGTCGGCGTCGGCGACGTGGGCATGGGCGCGCGCGACGGCTTCTATAGAGAGCGCGGTCTTGTAGTCGACGCGGTCCTGGTCCATCTCCTTCACGGGCTCGTACGGCCCGAAGTCGAAGCTCAGCGCGGGGTCGTCTTCGGGCAACAAGTCGGGCTTGCGGACACGCTCCTTGCCGTCGTGGTAGTCTTTGATCCGCTTGCGGAGGCGGTTGCCGAACTCCAGCTCGTCGAAGAGTTCCTCCACGCGGTCGAGGTGCGGGTCGGTGCGGCGGAGGCGGTGCCAGTCCACGTCCTGCCCGTGCTCGTCGAAGTCGATGTCGGTGAGGATCGTGACGAGCTTTTTGCTGAGAATCGCGTCGTCGCGGTGGTTGAGGAGGCCCTCGCGGACGCGCTTGCCCTTCTGGTCCTCGGCGTGGTTGAGCAGGTTCTCGACGGTGCCGTACTCCTGGATCAGCTTCGGCGCGCCCTTCTTGCCGATGCCGCGCACGCCCGGCACGTTGTCCGACGCATCGCCCAAGAGCGCGAGGATGTCGATGAACTGGTGCGGCTCGACGCCATACGTCTCGCGGAAGGTGTCGGCGGTTTCGAGGTCGAACTCCTCGCCCTTGTAGGCGGGCCGTAGCATCGAAATCGCGCCATGCCCGCCGTTGTCGGACTTGTCGTCCTGAAGGAGTTGCCGGAAATCCTTGTCGGGCGAGACGATGATCACGTCGACGCCCTCCGTGGCCGCTTGCTTCGAGAGCGTCCCGATCACGTCGTCGGCCTCCACGCCCGGCACTTCGAGGACGGGGATGTCGAAGGCGCGGACGAGCTCTTTGATGTACGGGATGCCGTCTTTCAGCCCCTCCGGCATCGGCGGGCGGTGCGCCTTGTAGTCTTCGTAGAGTTGATCGCGGAAGTTGGGCGGCCCATCGAGCGCGTCGAACACGACGGCGATGTGCTCGGGCCTGTGGTCTTCGAGCAGCTTGAGAAGGCTGATCGCGAACCCGTAGACGGCGGAGGTATCCTGCCCCTTCGTGTTGATGAGCGGGCGGTTGATGAACGCAAAGTGCGCGCGGTAGGCGAGCGCCATCGCGTCAGCGAGGTAGAGCCGCTCGGAGGCATCCGGCGCGGCATCGGCTTGGGCCTGGGCGGTAGCCTGCTCTTGGTCAGCGTGGGCGTCGTTGAGGGCGTCGAAGAGGTCCATCTCCAGGAGTACGGCGGTGTTGCAGTGAGGCGGTGTTGCGGTGGTTGCTGAAAGCTACGCGAGCGGGGTGACGGGGTGCCGTCGCTAGGCGCTCAGCGTATTTCCGCTTCGATTCCGCTTCGCGGCGGCACGATCTTGGCCGATACTGCAGCGTTTGCCATTCTCCGCCACCCATCCTGTCTCCGCCATGTCTACGCATCATTCTCCGCGCATTGTCCTCGTCACGGGCGGCGCCGGCTTCATCGGTGCCAACTTCCTCCTGCGGATGGTGCCGCGCTATCCTGACGTGCAGTTCGTCAACCTCGACGCGCTCACCTATGCGGGCAACCCGATGACGCTTCAGCCCATCGAGAACGCCGACAACTACACGTTCGTCCACGGTGACATCGCCGACGGGGCACTCGTGCAGCGGCTCTTCGACAAGCACGACTTCACGACGGTCGCCCACTTCGCGGCGGAGAGCCACGTCGACCGCTCGATCCTAGACCCGCTCGCGTTCGTCCGCACGAATGTCGTCGGCACGGCCACGCTCCTAGATGCGGCACGGCGAGCGTGGACGACCGAGGGGGCGATCGATCCCGTGGCGTTCCGCTTCTACCATATCTCGACGGACGAGGTCTTTGGCACCCTCGGCGACACCGGGGCCTTCGACGAGACGACGCCTTACGACCCGCACTCGCCCTACTCGGCCTCGAAGGCCGGCTCGGATCACCTCGTGCGTGCCTATGCGGACACGTATGGGCTGCCGGTCGTGATCTCGAACTGCTCGAACAACTACGGGCCGTTCCAATTCCCGGAAAAGCTGATCCCGCTGATGATCACGAAGGCGCGCGACCTAGCGCCGCTGCCGGTCTACGGCGCGGGCGAGAACGTGCGCGACTGGCTGCACGTGGAGGACCACGCCGACGCCATCGATCTGATCCTGCGCGACGGGCGCAACGGTGAGACGTATTGCATCGGCGGCCGCGCCGAGCGCCGCAACCTCGACGTGGTGCACACGCTCTGCGACCTCGTCGACGAAGCCCTTGGCCGCGAAGTAGGCACGGCGCGCGCGCAGATCACCTTCGTCACGGACCGCCCCGGCCATGACTTCCGCTACGCCATCGACGCGTCGAAGCTCGAAACCGAACTCGGCTGGACGCGCGCGCACACGTTCGAGAGCGGCCTCCGCGCGACGGTCGCGTGGTACCTCGCCAACGAGTCGTGGCTGCAGGCCGTGATGGACCAGAGCTACCGCGACTACGTGCAGACGCAGTACGGCGAACGCGTGGACGCGTAGGCCGCCGGTTCGGCGCAGCACTAGATTGAGCACCTATTTGCTCTCTTCGTGTCGCCGTCCTGTCCATGCGCGCCCTTGTTCTCGCCGTCCTTGCTGGTGGAATAGCCTGGCACGCCGCGTCGCTCACACTGCCGGTCAGACAGGCTCCTGCTGCCTGGCCGCACCCTGAGCGGACGGTGAGTGACCCGGTGCTGGAGGTGCGTCCCGACTTCGCGCAGGTGTTTGCGGACGAAGGCGTCAAGGGCACGTTGGTCCTCGCCAAGCTCAGCGGCGAACCGCTCGCAGAAGCGGAGCACGCGGGCATCGAGGCGTTGCACGTGCACGATCCAGAGCGGGCTGCGGCACGCTACCTGCCTGCGTCTACCTTCAAGATCCCCAACGCGCTGTTCGCGCTCGAATCGGGTGTCGTCGCCGACACGACGGAGGTGTTCGTCTGGGACGGGTCGGAGCGCTTTCTCCCGGCGTGGAACCAGGACCTCACGCTCGGGCCCGCATTGCGAGCGTCGGCGGTGTGGGTCTTCCAGGACATCGCCCGGCGCCTGGGCAAAGAGCGAATGCAGGACTTCGTGAACCGCATCGGCTACGGCAACCGCGACATTGGCGGCGACATCGACCTGTTCTGGCTCAACGGGGCGCTACGCGTCTCGGCGCTCGAACAGATCACGCTGATCGAAGGGCTGGCGCGCGGGTCACTGCCGTTCGCCTCGCCGACACAAAAGGCGGTGCGCAGCTTGATGGCCATCGAGCGTGGCGCACTGGCGGACGGGACGCCTTACGTTGTACGCGCCAAGACGGGGTGGGCCAACGTTCCCGATCCCGATATCGGGTGGTGGGTCGGCTACGTCGAACACGCGACATCGGACGGTCCGGCTCGCTGGGCCTTCGCGCTCAACATCGACATGCCGGGGGGCGGAGACGACGCGCCCAAGCGCATGCGCATCGCCCGTCGCATCATGGCGAGCGAAGGGCTGCTGCCCGCCAGGTGACGGTGCCTCAGTTGAAGCGCGCGCGCGCATGGACGTGCGCCTCCGGCGGCGCGAGCATGCCCTCGACGCGGTAGCCGCAGCGTAGGTCGCGCTCCACGTCCACGAAGATGAGCAGGCTCTCCGTGTCCGGATCGTACGTCTCTAGCTGTTCAGCTTCCCAACCAGAGAACCACTCCTCGGGTGCACCGGGCACGTTGTGCACCTGCGTGGTGTACCAAATAGTCTCCGCTACAAATGGCTCACTGCGTCCGAAAAAGGACGACTTGGCACCGCCAATCAGTACGACGGCGCCTGCTCCGTGGCGCTTCCACCCATCGAAGGCGGCTGCGGCGAGGCTCGGCCAGTGATCGGCGATGAACTGCTGGTGCAACCCCTCCAACCGGCGCATAGAACGCTCCACCTGCGGTTTCATGGCAATGGTGAGGACGCCGTCCTGGCTGGCGAGCGTGGTGGTACGGGCCTCCGGCATGGGATGTGAAACCTAGTGGCTGGACGAGGACTCCAAAGGGACGCGTGTGCGATGCGGCCCTGGCGTGCATGGGCGTGAAGAAGGCATGGGATGTGCTATGCCTGTTTGCCCAACTGTGTTGCCACACATGGGTCGGAGGCCCGACTTTGTTGACATCTTCGCCGAGGCCTCTCACTCCCGCCACGACCACCCGGCGACCGCCCCACCACCACCATGTCTGCTCCCCACTCCTCGCGCCGTTCCCCGAGCGCGGCGACGGTCTGCCTCGTTGCCGTCCTCCTTCTCCCCCTTTGGATCTCGGGCTGCGATCCTGCTGCCTTTCTCCAGGAGACCGAAGACCCCGTCGCGCTGCTCGGCCCCGTCCAAGGCACGGCAAGCTGGTACGGCTACAAGTATGCCGGCCGCTCCACTGCCAACGGCGAAACCTTCGACCCGGAGGGCTTGACCGCAGCCCACCGGACACTTCCCTTTGGCACTCGGGTGCGCGTTACCCGTGCCGACAACGGAGCCACGGTAACGGTCCGCATCAACGACCGAGGCCCCGAGCCACGCGACCGGATCATCGATCTGGCGCTTGGTGCCGCCCGGGAAATTGACATGGTGGACGACGGGCTCGTGACCGTCCGGTTGGAGATCCTGAAATAGGCGCGCCTGACGCAGGTTAACAGTGTGCACCTATCCGGATGGTGGTCGTATCTTGCGCTCTTCCCCCGTACAACACTGCACGCCCATGCCCCGCTACGCTACGATCGAAGACGTGATCGCCTCCTACCCGGACCGCTTCGACACCGATAAGGCCGACGGTGTCGACGCCACGGTCTTCATGGACCTCTCTGGCGCCAACGCCAAGCAGGTCCTCCTCCGTGTCAACGGCCCGGAGTTGACAATCGAGGAGAACGCAGCGGTCCCCGAGGATCCGACCCTGACGCTCAAGGCCGACGCCGATGACTGGCTCGCCATCGAGAACGGGCAAACCAACCCGATGATGGCGCTGATGTCCGGCAAGCTGAAGCTCAAGGGCTCGGTCCCATTCGCGACGAAGTTCATGACGCTCTTCGGCGGCTAGCTCCTTGAGGCTACGTCTCCAACGCCGTGTCTTCGGCATGCTGCGTCGGGTCGAGCGGTCGGAATGGGATCCCAAGCATGCCCTTGGCTCGCGCGTTTCTGACACGCTTGCCAACCACAGGGCCACCACTCGGCGCAAACGTCGGCGGCTCCAAGCCTAGCGCGTCCGCGGCAGCCGGGTAAAACTCACGCCGTGTTGGGTGTTCGTCGGCGGCGAGGTTGTACGTGCCGACGGCTTCCGTATCAAGTATGCGCCGGATTGCTGTAATCACGTCGGCGCGGTGGACGAGGTTGACGGGGCGATCCCCACCGCCGAGATCGGCACGGCCCGCCAGGTAGCGCGCGGGCGTCCGCCCGGGTCCATAGAGCCCGCCGAGCCTGAACACAGTAACGCTGCCGAGCGCCATCGTGAGTGCCTGTTCTGCAGCGAGGCATGCATTGCCGGAGGCGCTGATTTGGTCCGGCACGGTGGCTACGTCCTCTTCGTGCAGACGTGGCGCGCCTGCGAGGTCGGGATAGACCGAGGTGGAGCTGGTGTAGACGACATGATTGATGCGCGCTGCGGCCTCGATGACCTGGTCGATCTGGGCGCCATAGCGCAGGAGCACGTTCGGGTCACGGCGTCCCGGCGGCAGCGTCACGACGAGCGCCTCAACGTCGAAAAACTGGTCGCTGCCGTCGCCCTCGATGCGCTCCGGGGTCACCTTGAGGTGGAACGGCTCCATTCCCCCAGCCCGCAATCGGGCCATCTTTGCCGGAGTTGTCGTGGCGGCATGCACCGTGTCGCCGCGCGCAACGAGGGTTTGCCCGAGCGCTTCGCCGAGCCAGCCTGCTCCGAGGATCGCGACCGTCATACCGCGTTCCGCTCATCGAGGACGGTCGCCGCGCGTAGAATCGCGATCTCGCTCTTGGCGTCGAGGATCTCACCGCGTCGCGCCATCGCCACCGCTTCGGCGAACGGCAGGCGGAAGGGCTCCACAAACTCGTCGTCCTCGGTGTGGGCCACTGCGTCGGAGAGCCCCTCGGCGAGGAAAAAGTAAATGACCTCGTCGCTGTAGCCAATGCAGGGGAACGTCTTCCCAAGGGGCATCAGGCGCTCCGCAGTGAGCCCCGCCTCTTCCGCCAGTTCGCGCAGCGCGACGTCGGCCGGGTCCTCGCCGTCTACGTCGAGCTTCCCTGCCGGGACTTCGATGAACGTGCGCCGAGGCGGGTAGCGGAACTGACGCAGCAGCACCGTCGTCCCGTCGGCGAAGAGCGGCACGACCGCTGACGCCCCAGGGTGCTTGACCCACTCCCGCACCGACTCGCCGCCGTCCGGCAGCACGACCGTGTCGCGGTAGGCCGTCAGCAGTACGCCCTCCACGAGGAGGTCTGAGGACTTTTTCGTCTCTTCGAGTTTCATGGGGGCTCTGTCCCTGGCTCTTGGTACGCGGCGGGGCTGTCGACGCCTGCTACGTCACCTACAGCGGATCTTATCCCCGCCGTTCGATCCCGCTCCACTCTTCACGCTTCCCATCTCAATGTCTACCTCGCCTGGCTTCTTTGCCCGTGCCTTTTCGTCGTTTGTGGGGGCGCTTACGGCCCTCCTCTTCGTCGGCGGCTTTTTGCTCTTGCTGCTGATCGGCTTCGTGGCCGGCTCTGACTCGACGCCAGCAGTCCCCTCAGAGGCCGTGCTCGTCGTGGACCTCGGCGGTCCGCTGCTGGAGGAAGCGCCACTCGACCCGTTTGCCGAGTTGGCGACCGAGGTGCCCCCGCTTCGAGAGGTGCTGCTCGGCCTCGATATGGCAGCCGCCGACGAGCGCATCGCGGCGGTCTGGCTCCGGCCCAATGGCGTGCAGGCCTCGTGGGCAGCGCTGGAGGAGGTGCGAGACGCCCTAGAGCGGGTGCGCGCCTCGGGGACGCCGATCTTCGCGCACCCCACGGCTGCGGGCTTCGACCAGCCCGGCTACTTCCTCGCCACGGCCGCCGACAGCATCCTGAGCCCACCCGTTGCGTCGTTCGACATGACCGGCTTTGGCGCCTCGGTGACATTCTTCGCCGACCTGTTCGACGAGCTCGGCATTGAGGCGCAGGCAATCCGTGCGGGAGACTATAAGAGCGCCGTGGAGCCGTTCACACGCACTTCGCTGTCGGAGGCCAACGCGTTCCAACTCCGCGCTCTGCTGGCTGACCGCGCCCGGCGCTTCAGCATAGCCGTCTCCGAGGGCCGAGGCCTGGCGCCGCAGGAGGTCGAGACGCTCATCGATGGCGGCCGCGTGCTGGCGGCTACCGACGCTGCCGAGGTGGGGCTGCTCGATGCGTTGTGGTACGAGGACGAACTGGTCGAGCACCTCGCCGCGCGCCTGGGCCTGGCCGACGACGACGACCTCCCAACGGTGTCGCTCAGCGACTACGTCCAGACGTCGCCGTCGCAGGCGGGGCTCGATTTCGAGGACGACGCGCGTATCGCCGTCGTCTATGCGTCCGGCACGATCCTCAACGGCGACAGCGGCTCGGACGTCGTCATGGGCCCGGTACTGGGGGCCGACACGTTCATCGAGGCCATCGACGACGCGCTCACGGACCCGAAGGTAGCCGCCCTCGTCGTCCGGATTGACTCGCCGGGCGGCGACGCGACCGCGGCCGATGCGATGTGGCGCGCCGTGGTCAACGCCAAGGCCGAGGTGCCCGTCGTGGCCTCAATGGCAGGCGTCGCGGCCTCAGGTGGCTACTACATCGCCGCGCCCGCCGACACCATCGTTGCCGACCCGCTCACCATCACCGGCTCCATCGGCGTCTTCTCGATCTTGTTCGACGCCTCGGACTTCCTCGAATCGCGGCTCTTCCTCGACACCGACACGGTGCTCACGGCGCCCTTCGCCGACCTCTACAGCTCGGCCAAACCCCTCGACGCGGCTGAACGGGCGCTCCTTGAACGCGAGGTAGACCGCATCTACGACACGTTCCGGGAGCGCGTCGCCGAGGGCCGGGGCTTGCCGCGTGACACGGTAGACCTGCTTGCCGGAGGCCGTGTCTACACGGGCGAGGACGCGCACGCCGTCGGCCTCGTGGACGAACTAGGCGGCCTCAACCTTGCCGTCGAGTTGGCAGCGGAATTGGCTGCATTGGAACCTGGACGGTATCGCCTACGGACGTTCCCGCAGCCGCCACCGCTGTTCGACCGCATCGTTGGGCAACTGCTCAGCAGCCCCGGCATCCGGCAGTGGGGCCAGCTGCAACGGTCGACTTCCCTCCCACCCGAGGCGCAGGCCTGGGTGCGTCAGTTGGCTCCGCTGGCCGAGGCTTCGCGGCTACACGCCACACCGCAGGCACGGCTGCCGTGGGTACTCGCCCCGTAGAGCACGGGCCCCGCTTCTAGGCGGCGGCCGTGACCAGTTCGAGCACGTCCTCGCCGTAGGTCGCCACCTTCTTCGCGCCGATGCCTTTGAGCGCGAGCAGGTCGTCGTCGGTGGCCGGGCGGCTCACAGCGATGGCGCGGAGGACCGCGTCGGAGAAGACGACGTAGGGCGGTACCGCGTCGGCCGTCGCCCGCTGCGTGCGCCATTCGCGCAGCGCCTCGAAGAGCGGCGCGTCGTCGGGGGTGAGCGCAGCCTCGTCGTACTCGACCGTTCGGCTTCCAGACCTGCGCGCCCCGTTGGTGGACGCGCTTCCTCGGCCCGTGGGCAGCGGCCCGTCGGTGTCGAGCGGGACCGCCTCGCGGTGCTTGAGCGCCTGCGTGCCGAGCGCGGTGAGGTCCACGGTCATGTACTCCCCGCCGACCTTGAGATAGCCCATCGCGAGAAGCTGTTTGTAGAAGCCATCGACGTCGTCCTGGCGGTAGAAGCCGAGGCGTCCGTAGTACGGGTTCGTGCCGTATTTCGCCTCCGTGTCGCCTGCTTTCGAGCCAGTGAGAATGCGCACGAGCGTCTTGCGGCCCACGCTCCAGCGGAGCCGGTCCACGAGGTCGAGCAGGCCGATGGCGATGCGGCTGTGCATCGGCAGCGCCTCGAAGGGCGGAATCTCGTCGGGGGCCTCGCGAAGGCGCGCCTGGACGGCGCAGGCGTCGCAGCACCGCTCCGGCTGGTGCTCGACGGCCTCACCGAAATACCCCACGAGCTTCTCCCGACGGCACGTCTCGCGCTCGGCGTAGGCGACCATGTGGCCGAGCCCGTCATGCTTGTTCTTGCGCCGCTTCTCGACGCCCTCCAGCACGACACGCCGGTCGGCGCCTTCCCAACCGCCGAGGCTGTAGTGGCGAAGCGGTCCGCGGTCGTCGTAGCGGGTGAGCGCGCCCATCCGTTCGAGCAGGCCCAGACCGACTCGCACCCCGACGGCCTTGAGATCGACGCGGTGGTCGTGGCCGAGCGCATCTACGTCGATCTCGGCTTCATTGCTATCGTCAACTGACTGCCTAGCGACGGCGCGGTAGAGTTTGTGCAGGCTCTTCTCGCCGGGCTGGGCCTGGTCGATGAACCACTCGCGGAGTTGGCGGTCGGTCGGCGCGTAGAGCAGCAGACACGTCGAGGAGTCACTGTCACGGCCCGCGCGGCCCGCCTCCTGGTAGTAGGCTTCGAGCGTCGAGGGGATCGCCCAGTGGACGACAAAGCGCACGTCGGCGCGGTCGACGCCCATGCCAAAGGCGTTGGTCGCCACGACGAGGTCGAGGCCGCCGGTGAGGAAGGCGTCCTGCACTTCGGAGCGCTCGCCGTCGGTGAGCCCTGCGTGGTAGGCCCGAACCTCGCGCTTGCACACGTCGCGCACGAAGCGCGTCACGGACTCGGCGTACTTGCGCGTGCCGACGTAGATCAGGCCCGGCTGGTCTTTGTGCTCCTCCAGAAAGTCGTTCAGGACGCGCCGCTTGTCGCCGTCGCCGGGCGTGGAGACGACGCGGAAGTAGAGGTTGGGCCGGTTGAAGCCGGTCACGACCTGCCTCGCGTGGCTGATGCCGAGCGTCGCGCAAATGTCCGACTGCACGACGGGCGTAGCCGTAGCCGTGAGCGCGACCGTCTGGGGGCGGCCCATGCGCTCGCGGGCGTCGCCGATGGCGAGGTAGTCGGGGCGGAAGTCGTGCCCCCACTGGCTGACGCAGTGCGCCTCGTCCACGGCGAGGAGCGCGACCGTTGTCTCGCGGAGCGCGTTCATGAAGCCGCGGTGCCGCAACCGCTCCGGCGCGACGTAGACCAGCTTCAGCGTCCCGTCGCGCATCTGTTGCATGACCTCTCGCTGCGCCGCTGCTGGCATCGACGAGTTGATCGCAGCCGCCGGGATGCCCTTCGCCTGGAGCGCGTCCACCTGGTCCTTCATCAGCGCGATGAGCGGCGAGACCACGAGCGTGACGCCATTCGGTAGCGCTTCGCCGTCGTGCAGCACCGCCGCCAATTGGTAGACGAGCGACTTCCCCGCGCCCGTCGGCATCACTACGAGCGTGTCCTCCCCACCGAGCACGTGCTCGAGCGCCTCGACCTGCCCCGCCCGCAGCGCGTCGAAGCCGAACCACTGCTGCAGCGCCGCCTTTGTGGCAGGCGAATCGGGCGTAAGCGTGGTGTCAGCGAGCGAGACAACGGGCATGGCGGAGCAGAGGGCGAGCGGTGGTTCGGCCGGAAGCTAACCTGACTGCGCTGACAGCGTTTCGACAGAGGCCACTCCGCACGACCAGATTCGAGTCGGTCGGCGTGTCCGCTCACACGTTGCACCAGGCTCGCAGTTTCTAGCCTAGCTCCTCGCGAAGCAAGTCGATGCGCTCGTGGATGTCGAACGGTACGGGTGCGCCGGACGCGAGCGCGGCCTCGTAGAGCCACAGCGCCCGAAGCCTGCCTGCTCGCTGCGCATCCTCTTGTAGCACCTCGGCCACAGCGACCGCCATTTCGACGGACATCGCCCCTTCTGGCGTATACCGCGCCACGAGTCCGTCCCGGCTGAGCGTGCGCAGCGCGTCAAGGCCGAGGCCAAGGGCTGCAGCTAAGCCGTTTGATAGCGCCTCCTGTGCCTCGGCCTCGTCGGCGGCTCGCTTGTGAAACAGCACGCGCGCGAGGACTTCAGCAAGCTGCTGAACCTGACGGACGATAAAGTCCTGCTGAAACATAGAAGGAAGGGAAAGCGGTCGTAGGAAATCGCGCTCCCACTCAAGCGCCGTACCGTTGCACGGCTCCTGCCATTTCGGCGCGGATGCGTCAACGCCAGCGCCTATCAGCCTCATTACTGCCGCTCCTGCGCTACCGCACCTGTACTACCGCACCTGTACTACCGCAGCCGCAGCTGGGCGACGGCCTCGACGTGGTGCGTGTGCGGGAAGAGGTCGACGGGCTGCACCTGCTCGACGTGGTAGATGTCCTTCAGGAGCGCGAGGTCGCGGGCCTGGCTCTGCGGGTTGCACGAGACATAGACGAAGCGCTCCGGCCTCAGCTTGCCGATCTGCTCAACCACGCGCGGATGCAGCCCCGCTCGCGGCGGGTCCACGATCAGCACGTCCGGCCGCCCGTGGGCCTCGATAAAGGCGCGGGCGAAGAGGTCGCGCATGTCGCCCTGGGCGAAGGTCACGTTCTCGACACCGTTGGCCTCGGCATTGGCCTTCGCGTTCGCCACGGCCTCTTCGATCAGTTCGACGCCCACGACCTGCTTGACGCGCTCGGCGAGGTAGATCGAGATCGTGCCTGCGCCAGAATAGAGGTCGTAGACAAGGTCATCGGGCGTGAGGTCGGCGAAGTCGGCGGCGACGGCGTAGAGGCGTTCGGCTTGCTTGGTGTTCGTCTGGAAGAAGGCGTTCGGCGCGATCTCGAATCGGTAGCCGCCGATGGTGTCGTGCACGACGCCCGGACCGAAGATGGTATGGTAGACCTCGCCAAACGCGACTTGGGCCTTGCCGGTGTTGACGGCGTTGACGAACGTGGTCGCCTCGTGGAAGTCGGCGCGCAGCATCGCGGCGAAGGCCTCCATCCGCTCGGCATCGTGGCCGTTCGTTGTGAGCACGACCATGTTCTCGTCGGTGTTGGCAGGCGTGCGGACGACGAGGTGGCGCAGGAAGCCCTTGTGGTCGCGGATGGCCCACGGCTTCCACCCGTGCTCCTGCGCGAAGGCGCGCGTGGCATTGACGAGCCGCGCGCTCCACTCCGACTGTAGGTAGCAAGCCTTCAGATCCAGCACCGCGTCGAAGCGCCCAGGAGCGTGGAGGCCGAGTGCGAAGCTGGTGTCGAACTCGTCACCCGTGGCGATCTCCCAATCCGTGAGCCAGCGCCGCGCCGAGAAGCTGAACTCCATCTTGTTGCGGTAAAAAAATGGCGCGGCCCCGTCGTCCGTCTCCATCCCGATGGTCGGCAGCACGTTGATGTCAGCCTCGAAGCCGCCCGCGTGCGCGAACGCCTCGGCGATGCTCTGGCGCTTGGCGTCGAGTTGGGCGTCGTATTGCACATGCTGCCACTTGCAGCCGCCGCACGTCCCGAAGTACTCGCAGCGCGGATCCGTGCGGAGGTCGCTCGGGGTGAGCACCTCCTCGATCACGCCCTCGGCGTAGCTCCGCTTGCGCTTGCGGATGCCGACACGCACGCGGTCGCCCGGGACGCCACCCGGGACGAAGACGACGTAGCCGTCGACGCGCGCGAGCGACTTACCCCGGTCGGCAAACTTCTCCAGGGTGAGTTCGACGGAGGCGCCGCGTTTGATCTTCGGCGGGCGGGTGTCTGCGGACATGAACGGTAGGGAAACTGTAGAGCGAGATTAGCAACGTCAAACTGGCCCGATGCTGCACTGTTCGTCCTCCACGCAAAACCCACCGCATCACAGCTTCCCAGCTCGACAACAGCACTGCTTGCTCGACAACAGCACTACTTGACAGCCACGCACCTTGAGAGCCACGCGGCTTGAGAACGGCGCGGCTTGAGAACGGCGCGGCCTCGCCCTCACCGAAAGAACGGCATCGGGTCGCACGTGCCCTCCGGGACGCGGAGGCCATAGACGAGCCGGTGGACGGACGCGGGCGAGTCGGCGGCAGCGAGTGCGTCGCGGAGCAAGGCCTCGCGCGCCGCGATGTACTGCCCCACCGCGATGGCGACCTGCGTACCCAGACGCGGGTGACGTTTGATGAGAGTCTTAAAGTCGGGGCGGAAGAACCCCAGGAG
The DNA here is from genome assembly GCA_039821555.1 of Bacteroidota bacterium. Lineage (NCBI taxonomy): Bacteria > Pseudomonadati > Bacteroidota > Bacteroidota bacterium. Next base: position 5,545 of record JBCBNX010000001.1, on the reverse strand, counting down.
TCGCGTGTCGGCGACGGCCTCCGCTCGTGTGGCGCGCCGGTGCTCGCCCAGCAGCGCGCGCTCGCCGAAGGTGCCGCCTGGACCTACGCGGTGAACGACATCAGCGTCGGGGTCGTCGCCCGCTTCCGAATCGCTCGTGCGCAGGACCACGGCGCCGTGCGCGACGAGGTAGAGCCCGAGGCCAGGATCGCGCTCGTAGTAGATCGCCTCACCGCGGTCGTAGTCGCGCTTGTGAACGTGGCGGGCGAGGTCGTAGAGATCAGCCCGTCGGAGGCACGAAAAGAGAGCACTCGCGCCCAGAAGGTCCACCGCAGCATCCAGGCGTGGATCAATTTGCTGGCGAAAGACCCGACGGAGCGGCGTGGCCAAAACGGGAGGGAGTCGTTCGAGAAGCGTGGGCACGCGGTGATCGAGTGTGTGGAGACGAAGACCGTACGGAAGGTAGGCACCCGCTGAGGTAGGCGCGTGAGAGGATCTGGGTGTTTAAAGGCTCGAAGCCTCGGCGGCACCGATCACTTGGCAGCTCAACTCCAGAAGCCTACTACCATCACATCGTAGAGCGCGTGCGTCCAGGCGGCGATGCCGAAGCCACGCACGAGGAAAAGAGCGTTAAGCGCGAGCCCGAAGAGAAAACGGAAGGTGAACGACGGCAATTCGAGCGGGTCGGCGTAGGGCCCGGTGTAGTGCACGGCGCTGAAGAGCAGCGCCCCGATGAGGGCCGCGCCGACGTAGGCGGCTACACGCTCCATCCCGAAGGCACGCCGCGCGAGCAGGTAGAGCCCCCCGACCAGGAGCACGCGGAACACCAACTCTTCGTAGAGCCCAGCCCCGAGCGAGAGCACGAGCATCGTCCCCTTGCCCGGCACGGCAGCCTGCACGGCTCCCAGCACGGGAACGCTCGCTAGCGCTCCGTTGAAGAGCACGCCGACAGTCCCGCTGATGAGGTAGGCGAGCAGGACGCCCCAGACGGTGCTTTCGAGGAGCATCCCTGCGAAGTAGCGCGGGCGCAGCGGCAGCCGCTTCTTGCGCTCCCAGAGGAACACGGCAATCCCGATGGCGAGCACGACGCCCCCGAGCGCGAGGTGCCCGGTCGCGCCAAGGCTCGCGAGAAACTGCTTGATCCACACGTCGGCCCCCACGCGGATGGCGAAGGACCGGTCAGCGTTGATGAGCAGCGCCCCGAGTTCGTAGAGCAGCAGGAGCGGCAGCGCGACGAGGAAGCTGTAGGTCGCCGTACGCGTCAGGGCCGCATAGGTGTGGGCCACCGCCGTGGGCGGAACGGGCTCGCCTGGGATCGTTGGCGACGTGAGCTTCGAGGGGGCGGAGGGGTTCGAGGGCGACATGGTGCGTGGGGGCTGCAGGGACCGGCCAGCGCCTACGATGCGGAGGGGCGCGAGGATGCGCAGGCGCTCTCGTCGCTCGCGTCACCGCTCTCTCGCCAGGCACATCTTTTGAACCTGGGCATGGACTCCTCCCTAGGGTGCGGTACCCCCTTCCTCGCCACCACTGCTGGGTAGTTCCTACCTACTCGACCTCGCCTTCCCGGTCCCTATGCAGAACGACTCCGAAGCTCGCACCATCCGCCTCTACGAGCTTCTCCTGCTCGCTCTGGCTGCGTTGTGCCTCGGCATTGGCATCTTTAGCCAGAGTGTAACCCCCGCCGTCCCAGATCCCCTAGGCGTGCGCATCGGCCTCGCCGTGGCCTCGCTGCTGGCCGCGGGCACGCTCTACGTCGCGCCGTTCCTCTGGCGGTTTGCGGGGCCGATCACCTACTCGGTGCTCACGCTTCACTCGGTCCTGCACCTCTTCTTCGCCTACACCTCCCAACTGGCCTACGCCCAGGCGGTCGGGCTCGTGCTCGTGGCGGTGTTGACCGCCATCTCGCTCCACGACCTGCGGTGGATGCTGGGCTACAGCGTTGTCGTCGGGGGCGTGGCTACAGCCATGGGCTTTTTCCTACCCAACACATCGCTCAGCCCGGTCCTGCTGACCTCGGCCATGGTCACGGTTCCCATCATCGGCGGCATCGCGGTGCAGTCGCGGCGCATCCTCGAAGAGGAACTCCTGTCTACGATTGCCGAGGCGGAAGTGGCCGTCAAGGCCAAGTCCGAGTTCCTGGCCACGATGAGCCACGAGATCCGGACGCCGATGAACGGCGTGCTCGGCATGACCACGCTGTTGAGCGACACCGAGCTCACCGACACGCAGCGCGACTACGTCGAGACGATCCGCATCTCGGGCGACACGCTGCTCACGATCATCAACGACATCCTCGACTTCTCGAAGATCGAGGCCGACCGCATCGATCTGGAAGAGGCGCCCTTCGACCTCCGTGCGATGATCGAGGAGGCGCTCGATCTGCTTGCCTCCAAGGCCTACGAAAAGCCCCTCGACCTCGTCTATCATATCGAGGAGGACGTTCCTCAGGCGCTCATCGGCGACGTGACGCGGCTGCGCCAGGTGATCGTCAACCTGATCGGCAACGCGATCAAGTTCACCGAGCACGGGGCGATCCTGCTCACGGTCTCAAAGCGACGCACCGTGGGCGGTGACCACGAACTGATGTTTGCCGTGCGCGACACCGGAATCGGCATCCCCGCCGATCGCGTCGACCGCCTCTTCTCGTCGTTCAGCCAGGTCGACTCGTCACACACCCGGAAATATGGCGGTACGGGCCTCGGGCTGGCGATCTCGAAACGACTCGCCGAGTTGATGGGCGGCACGATGTGGGTGGAGAGCGAAGTGGGGCAAGGCTCCACCTTCTCGTTCACGATCCTCGTGCGCGCCTCAGCGTCGGTGACGAGGTCCGCCCTCAAAGGGAAACAGGCGCCCGTAGCCGAGAAGCGAATCCTGGTGATGGAAGACGGCACCACCAGCCGCACGGCCCTCGTGAAACAGCTTCGCGCCTGGGGCCTGGTGGTGACGGCGCCGCCCCGGGGCCTGGACACCCTCCGCTTGCTCCGCGAAGGCGGTCGCTTCGATGCTGCCCTAATCGACATGCAGCTCGGCGACATGGACAGCCTCACGCTCGCACGAGGGCTCCAGGACGCGTACACCTCGACGGGCGGAGAGGGCGACACGGCGCTCCCGCTGATTGGTCTCACCACGCCGGGCGCGCTGGTGCAGACGGACGGCCTGTTCGCAGCGGTGCTCTCCAAGCCGCTCAAGCAGAGCACGCTCTACGAGGCCTTGCTGCGCATCTTCGGCGCCGAGCCGGCTGGCTTGGCCGACCTTCCTACGGTCAACGAGGAGGGGATCTGGATCCAGCGCAACCAGGAGACGCCGACGCCCGAGGCGGTGCAGCTCGCCCTGCGTGGGGCGGCGGACGAGACGCCACTGCTTCCGCCCTTGCGCATCCTACTCGCCGAAGACAACGCCGTCAACCAAAAGGTGGCGCTGCGCATTCTGGAGCGCCTCGGCTACGATGCGGACCTCGCCGAGAACGGCCAGGAGGTGCTCGATGCCCTCGATCGTCTCGCTTACGACTTGGTGCTGATGGACGTGCAGATGCCGGTGCTCGACGGGATTCGAGCGACGCAGCAGGTGCGCGCTACCCTCCCCCCAGAACGCCAGCCACGCATCGTCGCGATGACGGCCAACGCCATGGAAGGCGACCGGGAGCTCTGCCTCAGCGCCGGCATGGACGACTACATCGCCAAGCCCATTCGCCGCGAGGCCCTCGTTGAGGCGCTCATGCGCTGTGAGCCCATCTCCGCACTCAAGCTCGACGCTGCTCCCCTGGGCACATCCGCCGCCATCCCGATCCAACGCTCGACGGAGTTGGAGCTGCCCGCCTTCGCCCGCAACGCCCCTCCGCCCAGCGACGAGGTCAACCGCACGGTCACAGACGGCCTGTCCCTTTCTGCTGCACCGGCGCCTGACCTCCCTGAGGTGGGGCGGAAACCCTCGGCACTGCCACAGAGCTTCTCGCTCTCGGATCCCGGTCCGATGGCTACCGAGATGCCCGAGGGCTTTTCAGCACCCCCGTCCGATCTGCTACAGGATCCTTCGACAAAGCGTAATCCGTTCAGGCGCCCCACAGCGGCACCTGTCATCGCTGCACCGCCTCCCGCGGAGCCCGACGATTCGACGGACGTGTCGTCGCCCGCCTCTGTAGACGGGTCGGGTCCGCAGCATTCAGACACCGCACCGCCCGAGCAAGCCGACGGAGTCTCGGTGCCCGGGCCGCCTGCTCCTGATTCACGCTACCGCGCTGAGATTGTACCGGGCGATCTGGCGATGGACGAGGCGGCATCGGGCCAGCCAGACGTAGATACGGCTGCGCTGTTTCCGCTCCCTCCGACGCCGAGCCTCACCGATGCTGACATACCCGGCTCAGCGTTCGATTCGCCAGCACCGCCTCCCGCACCGTCTGCTCCGTCATCGCCCTTCGAGTTGCAGCAGCCACCGGTTCCGCTCACTCCGCCGCCGCCGACTTTAGATCCGTTTGCGTTCCCATCGTTTGAGATCCCTTCCTTCTCGCAACCGTCGGCTCCCGACCCCACGTCTCGTGCACCCCGGGCATTCGACGCTCCTCCCCCTGTAGCAGACGAAGCAGCTCGCAAAGACCTAGACCGCGAAGACGTTGACGAGCCCATTCCTCCTCCCTCGTCGGAAGTGAACGCGTTGCTCGACGACCCGGGCTTCACGTTCCCCTCGTTCGACACCGTCGAGCCCCAGCCCCTCCCCGAGCCAACGCTCGACTTCTCTGCGTTCGAAACAGCACCGAGCTTCCCCGAGCCGGAGGCCCCTCCGCCTCGTCCGGCCTCAGACGCGCATGTGCTGCCCAGCCCGCAGCGCGTTCTTCAGCACCTCCGCGAGATCTCAGGGGTCGACGACCCCGACTTTGCACGCGAAGTGCTGGAAGGCTACCTGCGCTCCGATCTGAGCCTGATCGGCTCCGTCGTGGAAGGTGTGCGGACGCGCTCGTACAGCGAGGTCCGTGCCGCCACGCACAAGCTGAAATCGTCCACGGCTACGCTCGGTGCGCCAGCGCTCGCCGGCCGCTGCGCCGACCTTGAGCGGGAAAGCCGGCAGGAGCGCTTTGAGGCTGACGCGGCAACCCGCGTGGCGGCCCTCCAGGACCACGCCTTCGCGTTCCGGGGCATCATCCAGGACGCCCTCCGTCTCCTCGGCTAGCCAATAGGCGGCCCCTTCGCTCCGCTGCAAACGCGGCCCTGCTCTTCACTAGGCTCTGTCTGGATATTCGCGCAGGTAGCGCTCCACGATCGCCAACTGCACCATCGCCCGATAGCTCCCCGCCAACTTCTCGTGCCGCGTCCCGATCCTCCGGTGCTCCTTCAGGTGACCCAGCGTCCGCTCAACCACGTTACGCTCCCGGTAGAGCGCACGGTCATAGCGACGCGGGCACTTCCGGTTGCGCTTCGACGGGATCACCGCCGCGATGCCCTTCCGGCGCAGCCACGCCCGGATACGGTCCACGTCGTACCCTCGGTCGGCCAAGACGCACCCGGGCCGACGTCGGGTCTGCCCAGAGCGCTGGCGAACCCCCACCGCGTTGAGCGCTCGCTCGAACTGCGTCGAG